>NZ_JBVAXQ010000006.1:211703-264390 GCF_055419425.1 Mycobacterium sp. IDUB_21
GTAGCACTGTCGGCCCAGCCGGCGCCACACCCGGCAGCACCAACACACCCGGCGGAGTCAGCCCAGCCGCCAGCACAACCACTGCCAGCAGCGGAAACAGCAGCAGCGCTAGCGGTAGCTCAGCCGGCACAGTCGGCAGCGGCGGGAACGGTGGGAACGGCGGTGGCCCAGGCGGCGACGCTGGCGGCGGCTCAGCCGCCACAGTCGGCGGCGGCGGGAGCGGCGGCTCAGCCGCCACAGTCGGCGGCGGCGGAAACGGCGGCGGTAGCGGCGGCTCAGCCGCCACAGTCGGCGGCGGCGGAAACGGCGGCGGTGGCGGACCGCTCGACAGTGCGACGATTGCCCCCGCAAGTGGCGCAGGCATTGGAATGCCCTCCCCAGCTTCGAGCGGAGGAGGTGGCGCCGGGTCGCCCCCACTGTCATCCATGGCCGGCCTCGGCGGGGGAAGCGGCGGCGGCCTGAGCCAACCTCTCGGCTCCGGCATTCCCGGAGGCCCATCTGGGCCCGGCGGGCTGGGCGGCCCGCAACCACCGTTGGCGCATGGCGGAATCGATGGCTCTGGGCTCTCGCAGTCGTCAGCTCCCCAGGTTTCCCCGTCGCCATCGTCGACGCCGATGGCCGGCGGCTTGCTCGGCAACCTGAACCATCTGGCCGGCTCCAGCCCGGAGGTCGCCCCAACAGCCCCAACTACCGGCGCGGCGGTGACGCCCACGCCAGCGACGCCACCCATGACAGCCGGGCCGGCCTCGGTACCGTCAGCACCGATCAGCGCCGGTCCAGCAGCACCGTCGGGTCCGCTGCCCGGGTACGGGGCCGACCTACGCCCGGGGGGGGCCGCGGCCCCCGCCGCACCGGCAACGCCCGCTGGCCCGGCGGCCCCGACGCCACCTGCTGGCAGCCCCACAACCCCAACCTCCGGTGGGACTACAGTCGGCTCCTCGGGCGACCGTCCCGCACCGGGCAAGCCGGGCTCCGGCGCGCCCGGGCAATCGGGCGCATCGGTGGCCGGCAGCATGGGAGCTGGTGGCACCGCCGGGGCCGGGGCCGGCACCGCGGCTAGACGCCTGGCCGAACACCAGGACTTGCAGCGCACGCTCGACGGCGTTGCCCGCCAAGCACCCAACCTCGCCTGGGCGGCCGGATTGCGTGACGACGAGACCACCACCGTGCTGGTCACCGACCTCGCCGGCGGCTGGATTCCCCCTACGGTCAAGCTCCCGCCCGGGGTCACCCTGCTGGATCCAGCGCACCGCCGCCGTGACACCAGTGCGGTCGATCTGCTCGGTGCGGTGATCGCCGCGGCGGTCCACCAACCGAACACCTATATCACCGAGGCCGGCCCGCATGACCCGATCCCGGGGGCTGGGGAACGCGCCCGCTACGGCCAACAGGTCGATGAACTCGGCCCCACCCTCATTGACGCCGCCGTGGCCAACACGCGGTTGCCGCGGATCGTGCAGACCGTCGCACAAGCGATGGCCCGCAGATCCGGCGTCGCCGATAACGAGATCGAACTGTTCCGGCAGGTGGTCAGCAACGCCGCAACGCGAGTACTGTCGGCCTATCCCGAGCACACCCTTAAGGACGTCGCGGACTGGATGCTGTTGGCGGCAATCGACGCCCTCATTGACGGAAGCGAAGAGCTGGCCCGCTACCACCTAGCCTGGCACGAAACGGTGGCGGAGCGGCATGGAGGTGTACTGCGATGACGGGCGACAAAATCGAAGTCAACCCCATGGACTATTGGGACATTCTGCGCGGCCTACCCCCTGAACCGATCCCAACAGGTCCGGCGCACTTGGGTGGGCAAAGTCCAACCGACTTGACCGCCGCCGCGTTCGGTTTCACGACCAACACGGACCTACCCGAGACCAACACCCAAGTCGCCACTGACACCGCCGAACGCAAAGCGGGCGCCGGCGACGCCATGCAAAAATTCGCCACCAACGAGGGTGACGCGGTATCGAAGTTCCAGGACGTCGCCGGCCAGGGCGACGCCGCAATGGCACAGCAGGACCCCATGAGCGGGGCGATGCAGGGCATGAATGGCGCGATGCAGGGCATCACCAGCGCACTCAGCGGCGCGCTCGGTTCGGTGAGCAAGCTGCCGCAGGGGCTAATGCAGGCCGGCCAGGGTGCGCTGTCGCCACTGATGAGTGCCGCGCAGTCCCTGGGCAAAGCCGGACTCGGCGGCGCGTCACTGGCCTCAGACATCAGCCCCGACCCCGGCGGTTTGGGTGGCGGTGACTTCGGCTCGGGCGGCGGAGGCGGCGGACTGGGCATGGGCACCACTCCGGCCAGCAACCTCGGCCCGCCCCCGGTTCCGGGGACCTCGACGCCGACGACTCCTACCAGCTCGATGGCGAATACCGGCTCAGCCGGCCCCGCTGGCGGCAGTCCTGCCGCCGGCGGCGCGGGTGGTGGCGGGATGATGCCGATGATGCCGGGCGGGGCGGGCGCCGGCGGCAAGGGCGGCAAAGACGACAAGGCCGGCGAGAAGCGCATCGCCGCCCCCGGGATTCCCAACGGCCAACCCGTCAAGGGCCGCACCACGGCCCCGCCGAACGTACCGGTGACCAAATCCGTCGCCAAGGACGCCGGCCAACCCGGTATAACGCCGCTGAAACGCATTGTGGACAAAAACGACTCGTCGAAGTGACGCGTCGGCAGTACCGCTGATCGGCCAGATTGTCGTCAGCCCTTTTTGGCGGGATCGGCGGTGCAGGTGGCCAGGAAAATTTTGCCGTCCTGCGCAGCGACCTCGGCAGGATTGAGCCAGCCGACATTCTGGAACCAATAGGTGTCCGCCGGGTGCTGATCCGATCCCCGGATCACCTCGCCAAGATCCGTCGTCGAACCCCAGAATGTAAGGCCGCCGTAGATAGAGATTCGCATCGACGCCTGGCTGCGCCAGTCGAAGGCCACCGGCAGCGACCTGGAGACCACCAACCCGGGCGGGTAAGGCCCGCCCAGAGTCAGATATTCGACCTTCGCCTCCTTCTCGACGCCCGCGGTAAGCACCAGTTCGGCTCTGCCCGGCTCAAAGGCGAACGTGAAACGGGTTCCGACGCACGGTGATCCGGTCCAGACTCGAAGCTGTCCGTCGCTGACCCGGGCACCGAACGCCGGCCGCAATGACGGCGCGAACGGTGCGCTGGGATGCCAACCCTGCTCGGTACGACAGCCGGCCGCCAACACCGCGAGCAACGCGAGCAACGACCCGACGCGGCGGGTCACTGTGAACCTGTATTCACTCGGGGATCGGTGCAGGTGGCCAGGAACGTCTTGCCGTCCTGCGCGGCGACCTCGGAGGGATCGAGCCACCCGATGTCTTGGAACCAGTAGGTGTCGGCCGGGTGCTGGCCGGATTCGCGGATCACCAGGGCCAGATCGGTACTCGTACCCCAGCCGTCAGAGTCACTGGCAACCGAGATGCGCATCGACTGCTGGCTGCGCCAGTCGAAACCATCGGGAAGTGGCCCGGAAACATCCAGGCCCGATGGATACGGTCCGCCGACGGTAACGCGCTCAAATGTGACACCCTCGGCGGAGGACGCGGTCAGGACCAACTCCGCCCGGCTTGGTTCAAAGCTCAGCATGATCCGGGTGGCACGAAGGCAAGGCGATCCGGTCCAGATCCTCAGATGCCCGTCCGTGACGCGAGCTCCGAACGCCACCGGATGCGGTGGCCCGAACGAAGCGCTGTTCCAGGGATCACAACCGCAGATACCCAGCAACACGACAGCCAACGCGACGAGTGCACGGCCAGGGCGGATCATTCGTAGCCGCCATCGTGGAGGCCGGCATCCTTTTCGAACCAATTGGTCCCGCCGAACACCTTCACTCGTGCGGCCTCCGCCAGGTATGCGACGGTCATGCGTTCTGTGCCCAATCTGGCCCACTGTTGGGAGTGCCGCTCCTCGTGATGCAGTACTCGGTCCAAGTCCAAGCCGATTTCGGCCGGTTGGCCGCCGACGTCGTACCAGGAATGTCCGGACCCCACGATTTGGCGAAGCTGCTGGGCCGGATCAGCAGAGTGATCGATATTGACCATGAAGATGTCCCCGTAGGTGGTGCCGCCTTGTTGACTGAATTGGTCCGCGACCCAGCTGCCGCCCAGGCCCATGAGCATGCCGTTCGGCGTAGCGACAAATCGCCCCCCTGCATGGTTCATCGCCCATGCGTTGACATAGCTGCCGTCATTTGCATTTTGACGGTCGGCGATTCGTTTCACTTCGGCGGCGGAATACGGCGTCTCCTTGAAGTCCTTCGTCCCGGGCGCGGCCCCATAGTCCGTGCCTGCGTTGAGGATGTAGGTCATCAACGTCGCTTCACGCATCGTTCTCGGGCTGGCGCCCTTGGGGAAGAGGAAAAACGACTTGCCGTCCGGATCCTTGATCTCCTCCATGCCGTCGAGGACTTTGAAACTGTCCGGCGTGATGTGCTGTTGTCGCGCGATATCGACGATGTCCTCCGGCGAAACACCCCGGCGCTCAGCGTTTTCGAGCCACCGCTTGTAATAGCCGCCAGGGCTGGGGCCATCGAGCAGGCCGGCGTCACGCAGCGCTTGCTCGTACTTGTTCACCGGGTCCTGGGCACCCGGTAGCGGCTCGCCAGGTCCGCCGCCCAGCTTTACACCGCCCAGCGGATAACGCCCTGTCAACGCCTGCACCCGCGCCGCGCGCTGCTGGCTATCCGCGGCGGCGTCGGCGACGACCTTGTGGATCTCCCGGGTTTTGCCGGTCAGGTAGGCCTGAAACTGCCGCGCGCCGGTCGGGGTATCCAGGCCTCGCCAGGTGGCGGCGGCTTGGCGAATCTCGGCTTCAAGCGCGTCCAGTCGCCCCCGCGACAAGAGCTTGTTCTGGTGGGCGCCGCGCAAGATCCCCTCAAAGGACCGGTCGAGCTCCACCGCCGTCGCCAACCGCCGCACCAACTGCTCTTCCTGTGCCCGGGCGGCATCGGCGAACGCGCCGAGCTCGTTGGGCATGCCAGAAATCTAGCCCTCGACCAACTCGTGGACAATTCATCGACGCGTAGCTAATGCGGTCATCGACAACGTGGTTGGGGACTCAGGTTGCGGAATTGCCGGCACACCGACCCCTGCCAACGGATCAGCCCTCGTCTGAATCGGCGGCGTCTGGCCCGTTCAGGTCAACGGGTCGCCGCACATCAACCAAGTCGTCGATGATGCGGAAATCAGCGGTGTTGTGGGTGAGCAGGGGCACGCCCGTCACGTTGGCGGTGGCGGCGATGGCCAGGTCCACCGCCCGACGACGCGGCTGTCCACCGCGCTGGCGCACTGCGGCGGACAGTCGGCCCCACTCCCGTGCGATCTGGACGCTCATTGGCAGGGGATCGAAGGTGGCTTCGATCGTGCCCAGTCGTGCGACTCGTCGGGCACGTTCCTCGTCATCGCTGGCGACCAGAACACCGAAGTGCAACTCCGCGATCGATGCCACACTGATCGCCGCCTCCACTTCGGGCGGTGGGTCGGCGGCGATCAGCACTGAGGTGTCGAGCAGTACGCGCATCGACTAGGCGAACGGGTCGGTGAAGTCGCTGGCAAAGTCGTCGAGGTCGGCCGCCAGGGTCCGCGGGGCGGCGGTGGCCCAAACCTGCCGCAACTCCGCACCGGAGACCCACTGGCGGCTAGCGGTAGGGCCGAGTTGGGCGACCGGCCGGCCTGCGACGGTGACCACGATCTGTTCCCCCGACTCCGCGCGGCGCAGCACCCCTGCCACGTTGTTGCGAAGTTCCTTCTGGGGAATGACTGCCATGCCATCACGGTAGCAGAACTGCTACCGTGATGCGTTCCGTGAATACTGCCGATTCCAGTCGCATTCGGGCGTCGCCGACGACGGACGTGCGGTCGATGTTCAGTGATCCGTTTTAGCCGGATCAGCAGTGCAGGTAGCCAGGAACGTCTTGCCGTCTTGGGCAGCCACCTGCGCGGGATTCAGCCAGCCGACGTCCTGGAACCAGTAGGTGTCCTCGGGATGCTGCCCGGATTCGCCGATGACCGTCGCGAGATTGGTGTGCGACCCCCAGCCGCCGAAACTGTAGCGACCGCCGTAGATCGAGATGCGCATCGACGCCTCGCTCCGCCAGTCGAAACCCTCCGGCAGCGACCCGGCGAGCATCAAGCCGGGCGGGTAAGGCCCGCCCAGTGTCAGATATTCGACCTCCGCCCCCTTGTCGGCAGAAGAAGTCAGCAGCAGTTCGGCGTCGCTCGGCTCAAACGTGAAAGCGAAACGGATCCCCACGCAGGGTGATCCGGTCCAGACTCGAAGTTGTCCGTCGCTGACCCGGGCACCGAACGCCGGCCGCAAAGACGGCGCGAACGGCGCGCTGGGATGCCAACCCTGGTCGGTACGACAGCCCGCCAGCAACACCACGACAAACCCGAGCAACGCCCCGACGTGGCGGATCACTCGTAGCCGCCGTCGTGCGGGCCGGCATCTTTTTCGAACCAATTGGTGCGCGCCCGGCCGGCATCGGCGAAAGCACCCAACTCCTGCGGCATAGCGCAGAAACTACGCGCATCGGCGTCATCGCGTCACCGGCGGTGACTGGTTCCCGCAGGCTGAGGCCAGTATTGTCGTCGCGGTGCGGTCATCGCGTCGAAGGAGCCGAAGGGGTGGCAGGGCATGCCGCTGAGTCTGTCGAGCCGGGACCAGAACTCCGGGCACCTCTTCTACAACCGTCGGCTGCGAGCGGCCACCACCAAGTTCTCGGTGCGCATGAAGCACGACGACCGCAAGCAGACCGCCGCGATCGTGCTCTCCATCGTGTTGATCTTCATCGGTATGGGCTGGATGATGCTGCTGAATGTGCTGCGTCCGGCCGGAATCGTGCGGACGTCGGCGATCGTCGGCGACCGCGACTCGGGCGCGATCTACGCCCGCATCAACGGCCGGCTGTATCCGGCGCTGAACATGACTTCCGCACGGCTCGCCGTCGGCAACGCCGAGCTGCCCACCTGGGTCAAGCCCGCGGAGATCGGCAAGTACCCGACCGGCCCGATGATCGGCATACCCGGAGCGCCGTCGGCCCTGATCGCCAATACGGGCGCTCCGTCGGCCTGGGCGGTCTGCGACACCGCAGGTTCCCCGCGCCGGGCCGAGCCGCCAGTGGTGACCGCGATCGCGGGATCGCTGACCCACTCCGGCCGCGCAGCACCGCTGGCCTCTGACGCCGCGGTGCTGACCCGGTTCCAGGGCGCC
Source organism: Mycobacterium sp. IDUB_21 (assembly GCF_055419425.1). Taxonomy (NCBI): domain Bacteria; kingdom Bacillati; phylum Actinomycetota; class Actinomycetes; order Mycobacteriales; family Mycobacteriaceae; genus Mycobacterium; species Mycobacterium sp. IDUB_21. Next base: position 218,927 of record NZ_JBVAXQ010000006.1, read on the forward strand.
ACCTATGTCATCTGGGGCGGCAAGCGTTCCCAGGTGGATCCCGCGGATCGGGCGATCACGCTGAGCCTGGGTATCGACCCGGGAACGACGGTCCCGGTGGAGATGTCGCGGGCGCTCTTCGACGCGCTGCCCAGCACCGAACCCCTGCGGGTTCCGCTGATCCCGCTGGCGGGCACCCCGTCGCAGTGGGTGCCCGGGTCGCAGGTGGGGGCGGTGCTGGAGACCCGGACGTCTGGCGGTGGCTCGCAGTTCTATGTGCTGCTGCCGGATGGGGTGCAGAAGATCACCAGCTTCGTGGCCGACCTGATTCGTAGCGCGAACTCGTTCGGATCAGTGGCGCCGCTGGTGCTCAGTCCGGACAAGCTGGTCAATATCCCCGAAGTGGGCACCCTGCCGGTCGAGTACTACCCGAACAGCCGGCTCAAGTTCGTCGACACGGCCGCCGACCCGACGACGTGCGTCGGCTGGGAGAAGGCTTCCGGCGACCGCCAGGCCCGAATCACCCTGTTCAACGGGCGCGGGCTGCCGGTGTCGCCGGGCATGGACAACCGGATCGTGCGGCTGGTGCGCGATGACCGCACGCCCGGATCCGTGGTGGCCAACCAGGTACTGGTGCTGCCGGGCGCAACCAACTTCGTGACCTCGACCAGCGAACTGCTCGAGTCCGATTCCCGCGAGACGCTGTTCTGGGTGTCCCCCAACGGGGTTCGGTTCGGCATTGCGGGAGAGGACGAAACACTGCGCGGCCTCGGACTGGACCCGGCGTCGGCGCAGCAGGCACCGTGGCCGCTGCTGCGCACCTTCGCGTCCGGCCCGGAACTGTCCCGCCATGCCGCACTGCTGGCCCGCGACACCCTGGCGTCCACCGGCGCGGTGACGCCGGTGGCACCCAATAACCAGCAGACCATTCCCGGAGGACACTGACCGATGTCCAAACGAGCATTCGTTCCGGTCCGCCTCAATGTTCCCGAGCCCAAGCCGGTGCGGGTCGCCCCGCGAGCACCCGACGCCCTGCCCGAACGCGAGCCGCGCAACCTGTGGGTGATGATCGGCCTTCCCGCCCTGGTGGTCGCGCTGATCGGCACCATCGTGATGCTCTACGTCTCCGGTGTGCGCAGCTTGGGCTCGGGCATGTTCCCGATGGTCGGAATGGCAGGCCTGGGCATGCTGATGTTCTCCGGGCGGTTCGGCCGGGCACGCAAGATCAGCTGGGGCGAGCAGGAGAAGAACCGACGCAGCTATCTGCGTTCCCTCGACGGCGAACGCGACGAGATCCAGAAGGCGGTCTGCGCCCAGCGCAATGCACAGGAGCTGGTGCACGCCAGCCCGCAGGGGCTGGGTGCGGTCATCGGCGGACCGCAGATGTGGGAGCGCCGCCGCTCCGACCCGGATTTCCTCGACGTGCGGGTGGGCGTCGGTGTGCAGCACGCTCCGGACTCGGTGCTGTCGGTGCAGTGGCCGGAGATCCCGGTCGACGAAGAACTGGAGCCGGTCACCGGCCAGGCGCTGCGCGACTTCATCCTCGAACAACGCAAGATCCGTGACATCGCCAAAGTGGTCAATCTGCGCTCACGCCCGGGTTTCAGCTTCGTCGGCGAGGACCTCGACCGGGTCCGTTCCCTGCTGCGGTCGGTGCTCAGCGCACTGGCGGTGTTCCACAATCCGCTCGACGTCAAGGTGATGGTGGTGACCCGGCATCCCGAGCTGTGGTCCTGGATGGTGTGGTTGCCGCACAACCAGCACGACGAGCTGTTCGACGCATGTGGATGGCGCCGCCTGGTGTTCACCACCCCCACCGAGCTGGAGTCGACGCTCGGCGCCGACCTGCACATGAAGGGCAAGCGCGGCGCGTGGCGGCCGCAGTCGACCCCGAGTCCGACGACCATGGGGTCGGCGCTGGAGACCGGTGGTGACGGGCACGATCTGGGGCCGCACTGGGTGATCGTCGACGACAACACCGGCAGTCCCGAGGCGTGGGAGAGCGTGATCGGACGGGTCGGCAAGGAGGGCATCACCGTGCTGCGGGTGGCCTCCCGGCTCGGCACCGGTGTCGGCTTCGCCCGCGACGAGATCTTCGAGGTCGCCGACCATCCGGTCCGGCACAGCCACGCCGAGGAGCCCACCCACCGCAGGAACGGCCGGGGCACCGAGCCGACACAGCCGCCGATGCTGCGCGCCGGCGGCAAGTTCTTTGCCCACGCCGACCAATTGTCGGTACCGCGCGCCTACCGCTACGCCCGCGCGATGGCGCGTTGGTCGCCGACGGCCAGCGTGGACGTCACCGACTCAGGCAGCGGCGCCCTCGAACTGCTGCGCGCACTGGGAATCGACGACGCCCGCGAGCTGAACGTGGACCGGCTGTGGGCCGAGCGGCGCAGCCGCGGTGACGAGCGGTGGGCCGAGATCCCGGTGGGGGCCAAACCCAATGGCGAGTTGCAGAATGTGGTGCTCCGCGCAAAGGACTTCGGCGGCTTCGGCTTCCACTCGGTGGTGGTCGGCACCAGTGGTTCGGGCAAGTCGGAGTTCTTCCTCTCACTGGTCTACGGCATCGCGCTGACCCACTCGCCGGAGACCTTCAACGTGATCTTCGTCGACATGAAGTTCGAGTCCGCAGCCCAGGACATCCTCGGAATCCCCCACGTGTCGGCGGCGCTGTCCAACCTCGGCAAGGACGAACGCCACCTCGCCGAGCGGATGCGTCGGGCGATCGACGGCGAGATCGCTCGGCGCTATCGGCTGTTCAACTCGGTCGGCGCGCGCGACGCCAACGACTACGAAGAGATCCGATTGGCCGGCCGCGACCTGGAACCGGTGCCGATCCTGCTGGTGGTGATCGACGAGTACCTGGAGTTGTTCCAGAACCACGGCAAGTGGATCGACCTGATCATCCACATCGGCCAGGAGGGCCGCGGCGCCAACGTCTTCTTCATGCTCGGCGGGCAACGCCTGGATCTCTCGTCATTGCAGAAGGTCAAGTCCAACATCGCCTTCCGGGTCGCGTTGCGTGCCGAGTCCGGCGACGACAGCCGCGAGGTGATCGGCTCGGATGCCGCCTATCACCTGCCGTCGAAGGAGAACGGCTTCGGCCTGCTGAAGGTCGGTCCGCGGGATCTGGACCCGTTCCGCTGCTTCTACCTGTCGGCGCCGTTCATCGTGCCCAAACGCAAGGCCTCGACCGGCAAGACGCTCGACATGACGCTGACCAAACCCCGCATGTTCACGTGGCAGTACCAGCCACTGGAGGAGGCGGACGCCCAAGCGCTGCAGGACATGTCGGCCACCGACGCCGAACCCGACGAGTTCCTGTTGCACCCCGACGGTTTCAAGAAGAAGAAGATCGTCGACGTGCTGCGCGAGTCCCTGGTCGCTGCCGACCGCAAGGCGCCCCACCTGCCGTGGCTGGCCCCGTTGGAGGTCTCCGAAGCGGCCGACACCCTGGTGGAGCTTTATCGGGGCAAGCCCTGGGACGTCGACTACGGCCGCAACACCGGGCTGGTGTGGCCGCTGGCCGTCAAGGACATCCCTGAGGACGCCCAGCAGCTTGTGCACTGCGTGGACGTGCTGCGAAGCAACATCATGGTGGTCGGGGCCAAAAGCCGCGGCAAGACGACGACGCTGATGACGCTGATGTGCTCGGCGGCGCTGATGTACTCCCCTGCGCGGCTCACGTTCTTCTGCGTCGGCGGTGCCACGCTGGGCTACGCCGAGACCCTGCCGCATGTGGCCGACATCGTCTCACCGGCCGATCGCGAAGGCGTGGAGCGCACCGTGGCGACCATGGCGTCGTTGATCAGCGCACGCCAAGACACGTTCCGTCGGGACAAGATCGACATCAACGAGTTCCGGGAGCGTCGCTTCGGATCCGGCGGCGCCGGCCTCGGCGGCACCGACGCCGGCGACCCGTACGGCGACGTGTTCCTGGTCATCGACGACTTCTCCGACCTCTACGCCACCGACACCGTCCTCGGTGACCGAATCATCGCACTCAGCGGTGTCGGCCCGGAATACGGCGTGCACTTGATGACCAGCGCCTCGGGCTGGATTCACGGCCAGCGCCAGACCTTGCTGCAGAACTCCGACGTACGGATCCAGCTGCGGCTGCAGAACCCGGGCGAGAACGAGATGGGCACCGCCTCGCTGGACGCGCGCGATGCCGCCAAACGCACCGTGAACCGGCCCGGTTTCGGGCTCAGCGAGTCCCTACACGAAATACTCATCGGAGTGCCGGAACTGGTGGCCGCCGACGGTACCCGGATCGGCACCCGCGACCTGGGTGCCCGGGTCGCCGAGGTCGCGGGCGTGACGAAGCACGCCACCCTCAAGCGGCTTCCGCCGGCGGTGGCGCTGTCGGAGGTGCTGGCCTACGACGTTACGCAGCGGCCGCCGGCAACTTCCGCTCCGTCGATCGCGTTCATGATCGGTGAACAGCACGATCTGCTGCCGGTACCCCTCGACCTGACCGAACACCCCGGGATGATGATCCTGGGCCGTGCACTGTGCGGCAAGAGCGCCACCCTGGCCGCGATCGGCGAAGCTGTGATGGCGCGCTTCAGCCCGCAGCAGGCACAGATCACGATCATCGACCCGAAGACCGGGCCGCTGCGAGACCTGCAGGGCCCGGACTACGTCAACACCTACGCCTACGACCAGGACGAGATCGACGAAGCGCTCACCATGCTGGCGCAGCAGGTGCTGCTCCCCCGGTTGCCCGCCAAGGGCCTGAGCCAGGAGGAACTGCGGGCGCTCAAACCCTGGGAGGGACCGCGCCATTTCGTGCTGGTCGACGACGTTCAAGACCTGCGGCCGGCGCAGATCCATCCGGCCAAGCCACCGGTGGGTGCGGCACTGTGGAAGTTGATGGAACGTGGCCGCCAGATCGGGCTGCACGTGTTCGCCACCAGGAACTCGTCGAACTTCGGCCAGTTGGAGATGGACCCCTGGGTGAAGACGCAGCGCAGCGCTAAGGTGCCGACTCTGTTCATGGACAACGACCCGCAGAACAAGGTCAACCGGATGGTGCGGGCTCAGGCGCTGCCTGCCGGCCGCGGCCTGCTGGTCAACGACTCCGAGGTAGAGGGCGTGCTGGTGGGCGTGCCGTCATCGATGATCCACAATTTCGAGCAGCAATAGCCGTTTTTTAAGTCGGTGAAGTGACGCAGGCCTCCCCTTCGGTTTAGGATCTTTTCCGGACTTGCCAACGTCGGCATATCAGCGATGAGGCATCGGGAGGAAACGACATGTTCTCTGTAGAACCGGAAGCGGTCCTGGCGTCATCGGGCGTCGAAGCGGGGATCTCCGCCGAAACGCAGGCGGCCGCCGCCTCGGCCAGTCCGGGACTGCTCGGCGTGCTGCCGATGGGTAACGACCCCGATTCCATCGCCTTCCACGCGGCCCTGCTGGCTTCCGGCAGCGAATACCTGGGCATCGTCGCCGAACATTCAGCGCAGCGCGGGCTGTTCTCCGGCACGCAGGCCAGCGCGGCGGGTGTCTACGGCGCTACCGAAGCGCTGCGAGCCGCCGCCGTCGCACTCGGCGGCTAGTCCGTGGCCGACCCGGGGTGGGCCGCCCGCACGCCGGAGACCAACGACATGTTGATCAAGTCCGGCGCGGGTCTTCCGACCATGCTGACCAACGCGGCGGCATGGACGGCACTAGGTGTGGCCCACCACGCGTCGGGAATCGCCTCAGCCGTCAACACCGCGTTGACCTCGATCGGATGGGTCGGCGCCGGATCGGAGGGGTCGGTTCTCAACGCAACCCTGCTGAACATCGCTCTGCACGGGCTGGCGGGTTGGGTCGACGTCAAGGCCCCCATAGTTGCCGCGGCCGTCGAGGCATATCAGCTGGCCTACGGAAGCATGCGCACCACTCAGGAGTGCGAAGAGAACCGGATCGAGACCGCGGTCGACTACGACATCAACCCAGCGGTGTTCGGAACATTGACGCCGCGGATCGCTTCGCTCGAGTTCGAGTACTTCGGCATGTTCTGGCCCAACAACGCTGCGGTGGGCGCCTCTTACGGAGCGACGCTGACGGCGCTCACCTCCAGCCTGACGGTCCCCGCCCCGGTGGCCGGGATGGGCGCGTCACCTGCGGCACCGGCGGCCGCGGCCAGTGCCGTCGGCGAAGCGACATCCCAAGTTGCGGCCGGCGGCGCCATGCGCGCCGCCCACACGGGTACTTCGGCAGCAAGCAACGCCGCCGGGCAGGGCGCCTCCACCGCCCAGGGCATGGGGGGCCAGATGAGTTCGATGCTGGGCCCGGTCCAACAGATCGGCTCGACGCTCATGCAGGCGCCACAGTCACTGATGCAGATGCCGCAGTCGATGATGAGCCCGATGCAGTCGATGATGGGCATGTTCATGAACCCGAGCATGCTGGGCGGCGCTCTCAACCCGGCCGGGGCTGGCGGAATGCCGGCATCGGCGATGCTGGCCAATGCGACCTCCACGCCCGGGGCAGGTTTCGGGGGCGGCGGAGCGGGCGCGCCAATGTCGGCGTTCACCCGGCCCGTGAGCGCCTTCGAGTCCGGTGGCGGCCGTCCGGTTGGAATGCGGGCCAGTGGCGCGCTGGGCTCCGTCGAATCGCAGCGAGTGACCACCACCAGCGCCGGAGGCGGCATGGGCGGTATGCCCATGGGGCACGCGGCAGGGGCCGGTGGAAAGGGTCAGGGCGGTCGTTCCTCCGACCGGACCAATACGGTGCAGGTTGTCGATGACCGCGTGTGAACTGGGTGTTCGTCACCCACAGGGTGAATCGACACATTCCAGAGAAGCTCATACACTACCGCCAGGCACATCCCGCCGAACCCGGGGGGTTGCTCTACAACCGAGGAGGAATCGATGGCAGCCATTGTCGTCACGCCCGAACTGATGCGGAACACCGCGTCGAAGTTGTCGCAGCACATCGAACACGCCCAGGCGATCGCCAACCAGTACCTGGCCGACCACGAGAACATCCTGGGCGCCGGGACGTGGGACGGCGGCGGCTCCAAGGCCTCGTATGCCACCGCCGCCCAGATCCACGAAGACATGCAGAAAGTCCTCATCGGCGGCACCCGCCTGACCGAGGGCCTCAACCAGGCCGCTGCCCTGATGGAATCGCACGAGTCCCACTCCGAGCACGCCTTCCACTCGCTCTTCGGCGGACAGTCCGCCTAGCCCCTCCCCGTACTTGAAAGGACACTGATCCCCATGGCTGACGGCATCACTTATAACCCCGGCCCCGTCTCCGACCACGCCCACAGCGTGGTCAGCAGCGCCGGCACTCTGGACCAGATTCACGCAGACTCTCATCAGCTCACCCAGATGCTGACCGAGTACTTCGGCGGCCACGGCGCCACCGGGTTCTTCGAGGCACAGGCCCAGATGCTCTCCGGCCTGCAGGGCCTGATCGAAACCATCGGACAGCACGGGTCCACCATCGGCTCCGTACTGGAAGGGGCCATGCAGACCGACCAGACGATCAACAGTCTTTTCTGATCGTCGTCGAGGTGGGGTGTCTGCGCGACACGCGCAGGTGCCCCATTTCGTGTTTCGGACCGGATACCGGATTCATGAGGCGGCAGTGACGTGTTGACGACGACGCTTGACGGGCTGTGGGTGCTGCAGGCCGTGTCCGGGATCGAAACGCTCTGCCCGGAACTCGGCTTGCGGCCGCTGCTGCCCCGGCTCGACACCGCCGAACGGGCCCTGCGGCATCCGATCGCCGAAGAACTGACCGAGATCGGCGCACTCGACGGTCAGGGCGAAGTAGACCCGATGATCCGCGAGTGGCTGACGGTGATTATGCGCCGTGACATCGCGCTGATGCTGCACCTGAACTTCCCCGGGCGACCGTACGGCGATCCCCAGTACATGACGCGGGTCTCGATCAGCCGGTTCGCCTCCTGGTGGGTGGTCCTGGAGCGACATGACCAGGAGGTGCGGCTGTACCCGGCCGGCAGCGCCACCGACGAGGCGGCGGCAGGTGATCTGCTTGTCGGCCAGATCGAGCGGTTGTGCGGGGTCACCGAAGCCGCAACTCTGCGTCCGGTCACCCTGGAAACCAAAGAGCTGCTCGAGCGCGTGCGTGACCAGGAAAGCCTCCGCAGGTATCTGACGGATCAGCGACTCGATATCGACCAGCAGCAGACTCTGATGATGGCGGCCGACCCGAAGGTCTCCGGGCAGGCCAATATCGTCGCGATCCAGCCCGGTGCCGGTCCCGAGGAATTGGCCCGAATGGCCATCGGCGACACCGCGGTACTGATCTCCGACACCCCGGCGGGCCGGGTCTGCGTCGAGAACATCGACAACGGGGGGCGGCGCTACCAGATCATCTCTCCCGGGGCACGCGCCGATGTCGCAAAAGCGATCCTGGGGCTCATCCGCCGACTGCCGGCCGGTGCCGACTGGCATTCACACCGACGGGTTGTGTAACAGTGAATTTGCAGGAACACCATTATCACGCATTACTGCCAGTCGTTAGAAACGACGTAAACGAGGTATCTGCGACCGTGTTAACATCACGCACGTGACAAGCCCATGGAATAGCCCCAATATGCCTGACGAAGGCGCATCCGGGCGGCGGGATCCGGCAACCGGCCACCGCTACCGGGATTCCGTATCAGACTCCATGCGCATTTCCGACCTGGCGACACCGCGCAAGATTCCGCCCGGTTCGGGCTGGCGCAAACTAGTGTATTCAGCGTCGGCAAAGGTGATCAATCCGGGCGAATCGCCACGCGAGCGCCATTACCGCGACCTGCGGAATAGAATTCGTCGGCACATCCGTCGGCAGTACGTGATCACACTGGTGTCCGGAAAAGGCGGCAACGGCGTGACGACCATGACCGCCGCTATCGGCAGTGTCTTCCGTGAATGCCGGCCTGAAAATGTGATCGCGATTGATGCCGTTCCGGGCTTCGGGACACTGTCGGACCGCATCGATGAGCACCCGCCCGGTGACTACTCGGCCGTTCTCAGCGACACCGATGTACAGGGATATTCCGATATTCGCGAACACCTGGGGCAAAATGCCGTGGGCTTGGATGTTCTGGCCGGCAACCGGACTTCGGATCAGCTTCGTCCGCTCGTCCCGGCCATGTTCAGCGGGGTGTTGTCGCGGCTACGCCGAACCCACAACGTGATCATCGTCGACACCGCGGCCGACTTGGAGCACCCGGTGATGAAGCCGGTGCTGGAGAACACCGACACGCTGGTGTTCGTCTCCGGTATCACCGCGGACCGGTCCCGGCCGGTACTGCGGGCGGTGGACTACCTGGCCGCACAGGGCTACCACGAGCTGGTGTCGCGGGCGACGGTGATCCTCAACCACTCCGCGCACACCGAGGACAGCGCCGCCGTGGCCTATCTGACCGAGCGGTTCAGCAAAACCGGCGCCACCGTCGAGGTCATGCCGTACGACGCCCACCTGGCTAAGGGCGGCATCATCGATGTACTCCATGAGGTCAAGAAGAAGACGCGGCTGCGGCTATTTGAAATTACCGCCGGTTTGGCCGATAAATTCGTGCCGGACACCGAAAGGTAGTAGCGGTGACTTCCCCGACACCGGCTAAAGTCGCGTTTCCGGCACGCTGCGCAGTAAGCGTCGCCTATGACAAACACCTCGTGTCACAGGTCTTCCCGGCTGGAATACCGGTCGAGGAATTCTTCGAGGGAATGGTCGAGCTGCTCGACGAGGATTTGAAGCACCACGGCTTCGACGGTGTCGCGCTCCCACCCGGAAGTTACGAACTTCATAAAGTCAACGGGGTGCGACTGGATATCACCCGCAGCCTCGATGACCTGGGCGTGCAGGATGGCGACACCCTGGTTCTGGTACCGGTGGTCGGCGGCGACTCGTTCGAACCGCAATACGAGTCGCTGTCGAGTGCCCTGGCCGCGACGGCCCGCCGACTCGGTGCACAGCCCGAGATTCAGTGCCCGGAGTGCGGACACAAAGCCGATGAGCAGACCGTCACCCGGCTACTCAACGTGAAGGTTGACCGGATGTTCGCACCGGTCACGGCGGTGGCAGCCGCACACACGGCAATCGGGCTGATGGCGATGGCGGTAGTCGTACTGTCCGCGCTGGCGGTGCGTGCCCGCATGTTCAGCGACAGTTGGCCGCCCGCGGTCGTCCTGGCCGGTCTCGGCGGGTTGCTGACGGTCGGCGCCGCGGTGGTCCGGCGGAACTGGCCCGCGCGCGACGACCTGCTCAGCGGCTTCGGCTGGCTGGCGGTGATCGCACTTTCCTGCGCGGCGCTGTGCGCGGCCCCCGGGCCGTTGGGGGCGCCCCACCTGTTGATCGGCGTGACGGTCCTGGCGATGGGCGCGATCGCGCTCAGCGTCCTGCTGCGCTCGCAGACCGCGGTGGCTACCGCCGTCGTCACCGCTACCGGAATCGGGGGGGCGGTCGCGGCAGCGCGGATGTGGCACCCGGTGTCCGCCCAGGTGGTCGGCATCTGCATGCTGCTCGGCGTCCTGATCCTGGTGCGCATGTCGCCCACGATCGCGCTGTGGGTGGCGCGGGTGCGGCCACCGTACTTCGGGTCGATCACCGGGCGGGATCTGTTCGCCCGCCGCGCCAACATGCCGATCGACACCGTCTCCCCCGTCACGCCGGAGGACGGCGAAGACGACGAAGACGACCTGGTCGACATCTCGGCTCGGGGTGCGGCGATCGCGGCGTCGGCACGGCTGATCAACGCGGTACAGGTCGGCATGTGTTTGGCGATCGCGGTGGCATTGCCGATCGCGGTGTGGATGGTGCTGGCCCCAGGCGCGGCGCATCAGCGCGGCGCGGTGGCACTGTGCGGACTCGTGGCGGGACTGTTCATCACCCAGGGTCGCGGGTTCGCCGGCCGGGTGCAGGCTATCGCGCTGGTAGGCGGCGCATGCGCCGCTGTACTCGTCGGGATCACCAAGTACGCACTGGCGGCGCCCGGTTACACCGCCGGCGGTTTCCTGCTGCCGGCCGCGGCAGTAGCGGTCTTCGCCGGGCTGGGCCTGGCCGCCGGTCTGCTGGTTCCCGAGACGAAGTTCGTCCCGTGGATTCGGCTGGCCGTCGAATGGCTGGAAGTGTTGGCATTCATCGTGGTGGGGGTGCTTGGCGCCTGGCTGGGAGGACTGTTCGTGTGGGTGCGCAACTGAGTCGCCTGCGCACCCGGGCCGTCGCGCTGACCGCCGTGGTGCTGCTGGCGGGCCTCGCGGACATCCCCCCGATGGCCCGGGCGATCGAACCACCCGCGGTGGATCCCGCGCTGGCACCGGCCGACGGGCACCCCGGTCCTGACCAGCCGATGCGCCGTTCGAACTCCTGCAGCGTCCCGATCACGGTCAGCAACCCCGACGTGGCGCAGCTGGCGCCCGGATTCGACATGCTGGGCATCGCCGCAGCGTGGCAGTACTCCACCGGCAACGGCGTGCCGGTGGCGGTCATCGACACCGGGGTCACACCGAACCCGCGGCTGCCGGCGGTCGCCGGGGGCGACTACATCATGGGCGGAGCCGAAGGCCTCGGCGGACTGCAGGACTGCGATGCCCACGGCACGATCGCGGCGTCGATCATCGCCGCGGCCCCGCTGGGCGTGCTGCCGATGCCACGCCCGATGCCGGAGGTCCCCGCCTACCCGCCGCCGGCCGGCCCGCCGCCGAGCATCGGCGAACCGCCACCGCCCGCCGACATTCCCGGGCCGCCGGCGCCTCCGCCAGTACCGGTTCCGGTGACCATCACCCAGGTCGCGCCACCGCCACCGCCACCACCCCCACCGCTACCGCCGGAAGAGGGCGGCATGGCGCCGGCATCGGGGCCGCCGGACCCGCAGACCGAGGACGAGCCGGCTGTGCCACCGCCCCCACCGGGCGCACCGGACGGCGTCGTCGGAGTTGCCCCGCACGCGACGATCATCTCGATCCGCCAGTCCTCCCGGGCGTTTGAGCCGGTCAACCCGCAGCGGTTCGGCTACGACGACGAGCGGGTGAAAGCCGGCACGCTGGCCACGCTGGCCAAGGCCGTCGTCCACGCGGCCGACATGGGCGCCAAGGTGATCAACATCTCGGTGACCTCGTGCGTTCAGGTGGCCGCCGCGCTCGACCAGCGGGCACTGGGGGCGGCGCTGTGGTACGCCTCGACGGTCAAGGATGCGGTGATCGTCACGGCCGCCGGCAACGTCGGCGAAGCCGGCTGCGCCAACAATCCGATGTTCGACCCGCTGAACCCGAGCGATCCCCGAGACTGGAGCCAGGTCAAGGTGATCTCCAGCCCGTCGTGGTTCTCCGACTACGTCCTGTCCGTCGGTGGGGTGGACTCCACCGGGGCGCCGATCGACAAGAGCATGTCTGGGCCCTGGGTGGGGGTGGCCGCGCCCGCCACCCACGTCATGGGCTTGTCCCCGCAGGGTGGTGGACCGGTCAACGCCTACCCGCCCGTCCGGGTCGGCGAGAAGAACATGCCGTTCTGGGGAACCAGCTTCTCCGCGGCCTACGTCAGCGGTGTCGCCGCCCTGGTGCGGGCGAAATATCCCCAGCTCACCGCGCACCAGGTCATCAACCGGATCGTTCAGACCGCGCACAACCCGCCCGCCGGGGTGGACAACCGGGTCGGTTACGGATTGGTCGATCCGGTCGCGGCGCTGACGTTCAACGTGCCGCCGGGTGAGCCGCTGGCCCCCGGGTCGCAGGCCCGCGTCATCACCCCGGCCGCGCCGCCACCGCCGCCGGATCATCGCGCCCGGACCGTTGCCCTCGGATTCCTCGGCGCGATCGCCGCTGCGGTGCTCGTTGCCGCCGTCACCGCGCGGATCCGGAGGTCGGCCAAGTGAGTCAGGACCGGGTCCGCCTGACCGGGTTCCCCGCCTCGAACAACCGGCGACTGCTGTGCGCGACGGCGATCGCGCTGGCCGGTCTGGGCGGCTGGGCGTTGGGCGGGCTGATCGGCCTCGCGGTGGCCCTTGCGCTCGCGGTGCTACTGGTGCTGGTGCCGTGGTGGGGCCAGCCGGCGTGGTCATGGGCGTTGCTGCGGTTTCGGCGACGGTCTACAGCCGGCTGGACAGAGCCGATCACGGTGGCCAACAACCGCGCCGGGGGCGGCGTCCGCATCCAGGACGGTGTGGCGGTGGTGGCGGTGCACCTGCTGGGCCGGGCGCACACCCCCACCGTCGCCACCGGATCGGTGAACGTGGAGACCGACAACGTCATCGATGTGGCCGCCCTGCTGCCGATGCTGCAACACGCGCTCGGACTGGTGCTGGAGTCGATGAGTGTGATCAGCATCGGAGCGCGCCGCGCCACCACCGGCGACTATCCGCGGGTCTACGACACCGAGATCGGCACGCCGCCCTACGCCGGACAACGTGAGACCTGGCTGTTGCTGCGGTTGCGTGTCATCGACAACACCGCTGCGTTGCGTTGGCGCACCACCCTGGGCGCGACCGCGGTCGCCGTCGCACAACGGATCGCGGGCCTGCTGCGTTGCGAGGGGTTGCGTGCCCGGGTCGCCACCGCCAGTGACCTGGTCGAACTGGACCGCCGGCTCGGTGGCGCACAGATGCTGGCCGACGCCGAACGCTGGAGGACGCTGCGCACCGACGGCGGCTGGGTGACCACCTACGCCTACCCGGCCCGCGAGATCAACGCGCAGCTGCTGGCGCAGGTGTGGACGCTGCCCGTCGATCAGGTGATCCAGAACATCACGGTGTTTCCGGACGGGACGTGTACGGCCACCGTCACACTGCAGACACCGCAACCGGCGCCCACGCCCCCGGCGGTGGTACTACGGCGGCTCAACGGGGAACAATCCGCCGCCGTGGAAGCCAACATGTGCGCTCCCCGCCCGCGGCTGCGCGGTCTGCGGCCCGGGCCGCTGCCGAGCAGCCTGCCCGTCGAGATCGGCCCGTCGGGTGTCCTGATCGGCAAGCTGGCCAACGGCGATCGGCTGATGGTTCCGCTGACCGACTCCGGCGAGCTGAGCCGGGTGTTCATCGCCGCCGAGGACCTGATCGCGAAACGGCTCATCATCCGTGCCGCCGGGGCCGGGGAACGGGTTTGTGTGCACACCCGGGACAAGGCGCGCTGGGCCAGCGTTCGGATGCCGGAAGTGTCGATAGTGGGCGAGTCCAGGCCGACGCCGCGCTCCACGGTCAGTGTGGTCGACGGGCCGATCGCCCCCTCACCCCGCCCGGCCACCGTCATCACGGTGGCACCGCCCGGCACGCCCCCGCCGCCACCGGACGCAGTCGAGGTGAGTATCGCCCAGATCGACCGGACCGCGGTGCGGGTTACCGCCGGCGGCAAATCGTGGCTGGCTACGGTGGAGTTGTTCCGGGCCGAAAACCGGTACTGCAGCCCGGAGGCGCTGGCGCCGATGTCGTCGCGATGACATCGACGCCGGATCGACAATCAGCCGGACCACCCGTACATGCGACAGAGGACGACAGACATTGAGTGACTTGCTGGCGGCCCGTCGGCACTTCGACCGGGCCATGGTGAGCCTGGACGGACGGTACGGCTCCCCCGAGCCGTCCCCCGAAGCGAAAGCCGAGTTCGAGGCGGCCACCGCAGCCGATCCTTCAATGGCAGACGCCTGGCTGGGCCGTATCGCCTGCGGCGACACCGGGCTCGACACACTCAAGCGGCTCTACGCCAACAGCGACTGGCTGCACAAGGAGACCACCCGGCTGGGCCGGCACCTGGCCGCCCAGATTCCGCTGGGGCCGTACCTGTCGATCACGGTGACCGACGCCTCGCACGTGGGGCTGGCATTGGCGTCGGCGCTGACGGTAGCCGGTGAATACGAGCGTGCCGACGCCCTGCTGGCAGATAAGGGACTACTGGACAGCTGGATCAACCACCAGTGGCACCAACTGGCACGCGCCTACCTGATGTTCGTCACCCAGCGGTGGCCGGATCTGCTGACCGTCGCCGCCGAGGAGTTGCCCGATCGGGCGATCATCATGCCCGCGGTCACCGCGTCGGTCTGCGCGCTGGCCGCCTACGCGGCCGCGCATCTCGGCCAGGGCCGGGTGGCGTTGGACTGGCTGGACCGCGTCGACATCGCCGGGCAGGCCCGCAACTCGGAACGGTTTCAGGCCGGCGTGCTGACCGCATCGATCAACCCCAGCGAGATCCCGCTGCTGGCCGCGGATCTGGCCTATGTGCGCGGCATGGTGCACCGACAGCTCGGCGAGGAGGACAAAGCTCAGGTCTGGTTGTCCAAGGCTGCCATCAACGGTGTGCTGACCGAGCCGGCCAAAGCCGCGCTGGCCGAGCCGAATCTGCGTTTGGTGGTCACCGAGGAACAGCTCATCGACAGCCGCACCGACCGCTGGGACGCCGAATCGGCGAAGAGCCGGGCCGAACTCGACGAAGACAACGCGCTGGGCCGCCGCGCGGAGTTGCTGGAACAGGGCCGCGCCGAGTTGGAGAAGCAGGTCGGGCTGGCCGAGGTGAAACGCGCGGTCAAGGCCTTGGAGGATCAGCTCGAGATTCGGGCCATGCGTCTGGAACACGGCCTGCCGGTGGAGGGTCAGACCAACCACATGCTGCTGGTCGGTCCGCCGGGCACCGGCAAGACCACCACCGCCGAGGCGTTGGGCAAGATCTACGCCGGAATGGGCATCGTCCGCAATCCGGAGATCACCGAGGTGCGACGTTCCGATTTCTGTGGTGAGCACATCGGTTCGTCGGGGCCGAAGACTAACGAGTTGATCGAAAAAGCCTTGGGCGGAATCCTTTTCATGGACGAGTTCTACTCATTGGTGGAACGCCACCAGGACGGGACTCCCGACATGATCGGTATGGAGGCGGTCAACCAGCTGCTGATCGCGCTGGAGAAGCACCGCTTCGACTTCTGCTTCCTCGCCGCCGGTTACGAGGATCAGGTCGACGAGTTCCTCACCGTCAACCCCGGCCTGGCAAGCCGGTTCAACCGCAAGATCCGGTTCGAGTCCTACTCGCCCGAAGAGATCGTCGAGATCGGTCAGCGGTACGGCTCCAGCCGCGCTACCGAGTTGAATTCGGAAGCGCAACAGCGGTTCCTGGAGATGGTGACTACAATTCGCGGCTATGTCAGCGCCCGCGGCGAGCATGGCATCAACGTCATGCACAACGGCCGGTTCGCCCGAAACGTGATCGAGGAAGCCGAACTGGCCCGCGACACCCGGGTGGCTGCCCAGAAGCGGGCCGGGCACGAGGTGACGATCGACGATCTCAAGACCATCACCGCCGTCGACATCGAGGCCGCGGTTCGTGCCGTCTGCGACACCAAACGTGAGATGGCCACCATCAGCTGGTAGGCCTAGAAGCCGGTCGTCAGACCGGGCTACTGCCGTACCGAGCCTCGAAATCGGACTCGGCCTCTTCACGCAGCGCGGCGAAGACGACGTTGAGCCGATCCGCCAGCTCGCTATAGGTGTAGTCGCTCACCACGCAGGGATGCAACGTCAACTCGAGCAATCGGCCGTCCGAATTTGCGACGGCGCGGACATCTCCGAGATCGACGCTGTAGGTGGTGTTCTCGGCCTCGGCGACCAACGCTTCCCACTTCTCGGCAGTCTCTCGCAGATCCCGCAGTACGGATTCAACGAGGTCCTTGTCGCTGAGCTCCGCGCGGCTGTCCGGCCCCGACATTGGCTAAGTATGTCGAGCCGGTGTGAGTAGCGTCAATTCATCATCTGCGTTACGTCTGCGAATCCCACTGGCTGACCGGCGGCGCACTGAGCGCCCGGAACCAGCTGTAGTGGTAATTGGCCGACACCGTGTCGCCGGTCGCGATGCCCTCGGTGGCGGCCAGCAGCATGCAGTTCAGCACCAACGCACTATCGGTGTCGGGGTACTGCGCCAGCAGCTGGTAGCGCAGGGTGTCCAGATGCACCCGGAGAAGGTCGACTTCGGCGTCGACCACACCGGTTCCGGCGGATCCCGCCTTCGCCAGGGTGTTGGCCATCCGCGGCAGCCCGTCGCGCCAGTGGGTGGCCTCACTGAGCTGCCAGCCGAGATCGTCGACGGCCGCCAGCTCACGGGGCTGCACCGAGGCGTCCGTCGCGCCGAAGTCACTGGCCCAACCCAGGCGATCGCCGGGACTGTAGGAGGCCGCCTCGGTCGGGGTGCCCAACATCGCTGTGGCCGTCCCGGTCCGGCGGTCCGGCTCGAGCAGCTGCACTCCGGCGGGTAGCTCGATCCCCGACGGGATCCACCCGTTGGCGATATCGGTGACCAGCAGCGTCACGCCGTCGGCGAAGGTACCGATCGCCCAGCGCACGCCGGGTTGCTGACGGGCGACGAAGGCCAGCAGGCGCTGTAGTCGCTGATCGCTGGTTTCGGTGACCGCAGGCGCAGCGGGGGTCGTTGGAGCGGGTTGCGGTATCGGTGGCTCGGGTGGCGGTTCGGGGGCCACTTCGGGGACAGCAGGAATGACGGCGGTCAGGTCCTCCTGCGCCTCGGCCGGCGCGACCGGCGCGACGGCCGGCTCGACCACCGGTTCGACCGGCGCGACCACCGGTTCGACCGGCGCGACCACCGGCTCAGCCGGCGAGAGCACCGGTTCGACCGGCGAGACGACCGGCTCGACCGGCGAGACGACCGGCTCGACCGGCGAGACGACCGGCTCGGCCAGGAATGCGGTGGTCGGCGATTCCTCCTCGACACTGTCGATGACCAGCGGAGCCGGCCGGAACGGCGCGGCAGGCCGATCCGGCTCGACCACGTCGAACACTTCGGCGACCTCGGGCGCCGGTAGTGGGGGCACGGGCGGCGGTTGCAGCACTTCCGGAGCCGGTGGCGGTGGCGGGGGCGCTGGGGGCGCCGGTGTCGGGGGCACTTCGACCGGCGGGGGCTCCGGACTCGGGGTCGGCGCCCTGAGATCAGCGGACATCTCGATGACAACAGGTTCGGGCATCCGGTGGCGGGCCCGTTTGTTGCCGATCTCCCGGGGCGGCTCGGCCGGGCGGGGCGGCTCGGCCGAGCGGGGCGGCTCGGCCGGGCGGGGCGGCTCGGCGCTCGTCGGAATCTGCTCGGGCGCCTCGACGGGCACCGGTGCCGCATTCAGGCTGACGTACTCCGTGCGGAACTCCAGAGCTTGCTTGTGGAGGTGCCGCACAGTCGACTCCACCCGAAGGACTGCGAACGCCCTGGCGACGTTGATGACCCTGGCCTCGGCGGTCTGCCGAGCCTGCCCGGCAAGACCGGATCGACCGATCGCGTGCAGCTTCTCGTTCGCCGAATTCGCGATGCGCTGCAGATCCGCGTTCAGGTAGTCGGCAAGCGGGGCCGTATACGGGGTGATCGATGCCAGTTCGGCCGGCCACAGCCCGCCGAGCACCCAGGCACTACAGTCGACCGGAGTGCTGAAGGCCGGGATCGCCAGCGACTCCCGCGCCGCACTCCGGAGGCGCTGGCGCGCCGACCGTCGACCGAAGATTGCCACCGCGCAAGCCTACCGTTGCCGCCCTTGCCGCCCTGCCGGAATTTCACCCTCGCCGAACCCACCGCTGCAACGCCGTCAGGCGGTCATCAACAACCCGTACGCGCCGTGAATTGTCAGCCCAACTGCAGGTCGGTAGCGTGCAGACCATGGCCGACGTCGGGTCTCCCGCCACGGGATGTGCAGCGCAGCTGAGCGAAGTGCTCGCGCTACTGGCACGCGCCCGAAACCTGTTTGGCGACATGGTGGTTGATCCTCCCACCGACATCGCGCCGCAGGCCGACGCGGCCGGACGCTGGGTGGTTTAACGTCCCACGCCGTCACCGGCCTGGCGCCCGGCGTGCAGCTGATGGTTCAGCAGGCGCTCGGTGGCCACCCGAAGATCCTCATTGGTCGGCACCGCCGCCGAGGGAGCGTGCCCGCTCGTGACGATCTCGCCGCGGATCTCCAACGCGGCCTTGAGAAACGACACGTCTGCGGCCAGGATGATGGCCTCCGCCAGCCGAGGGGCGTCGGCCGCCATGGCCGCCTCGCTCAGCACCACACTGTGCAGATAGCCACCGCGGCAGGACCGAAACAGCACATCGCCGCTCGGATGGGTGGTGTCGAATGCCGGGTTCGGCTCAGTCATCAGCGCCCATCGGTCAGGCCCCGGAAGGCCCTGGCAGCGTCTTCTTCATGCTTGTTCCACGTTGTCACGGCCAGGTTCAGATTGTCCGACATCTCCGAATGTTCGCTCGATTGATCCTCGTAACAGTTCTTGCGGGCATCGAGCAACGAACCGGCCGCCCGACGAAAATCGCCATAGATAGGTCCGAGTGCGCTCAGGGCCGTCTGGATTCCCTCGTGGGATGACGGGACGGTGGCCAGGTAATCCGAGGCCTGCTGGTGGTTCCCGGCAGCATTGGTCAGAACGGCCTGATTGACATGGATGTTCTCTGGCATCTCTTACCTCCCTGGCTAGTCGACGATGACGGTTGGAACGCGGATTTTCAAGCTCGCAGGGCCGCGAAACGACATGGCGGGCCGGGTCGGCGCCGGTTCGGCCTCCACGTGGGGCGCCTCGCTTCGGACCGGCGGATGCTGCCAGCCGAGGAAGCCGGGACCGTGCAAATTGGCGGCGAGGTGGATCTGTCCATCGAGCAGCGCTTTGCCTTCCCCGAAGGCGAGTGCATGGCGATCGGTGAACACCCCGACGTCTCCGGGCCGCAACCGGGCTTCGTCAATCGGTGCCGTCACCGGTGTGCCGGGTGGAGGGATCTCAATCCCCTGGCGGCGGAACGCCTCTGCGACGGGTGTCCCGTCAGCGGCCGCCTGCATCGCCGCGGCCAGTTGCGGATCAGCGACCGTAATCGTCGCGCCATCGGGCAGCGTCACGGTAACGGGACCGTTGTCGTGCAGGGTCTCCGGCGCCGGGTCGTCCTCGGTGTTATCGCCCTCGGCGCCGTCGGCGTCATCGTCCGTCGTCGCCCCTTCTGGCAGAAACCCGTCGTCAGCTTCGTCGCCGCCGCCCGGTCCGGACAGCAATCCCGCCGGCGTAAGCCCAGCCGGCATGGTGGCGGGCATCGCGCCGAAACCGGGGCCATCCCCGCCGAGACCCGGGACCATCGGCATCGCGGGCACGTCCGACGACCGCTGGGGCGAAGGCGGGTAATCCGTCTCCAGCTCCTCTTCGGGTAGCGGGTCGAGGTAGGGATTCTCATCCGGCGCCGGACCGGAGGCCACCCGGGCCGCCTCGTCGTCTGGGTTCGGCTTCGACTCGACCGGCGCGGGGTCCTCTTGGTCCGCTTGTGCCGCATACAGCGCGGTCAACGCAGTGGCCAGCGCCTGCTTGGAGGTGTTGTCGTCGTTGGCCTCTTCGACCACCCTGATGATCTCGCCGAGTTTGACGACCAGAAAGCGCTGGAACTCGCGCGCACCGGCCGCCGTGCCCAGATCCCAACTTTGTGCGGCGCCGACGATTTCAGCCTCCAAACTGTCGAGGCGCCGACGACCCTCCAGTGTGGTCTTGTGCGCGTGCCGCAGTGCTTCGATGATCTGCCGATCGAACTGCGCCGCCGTCGACAGCTGTTGCGCCAGAGCCGATTCAGCCGTCTTCATCGCTTGCGCCGCGCTTCCATGCTGTTCCTCGCCCGGCGTCAATCGATGAAGCACGCGCTGGTAGCCCTCAGGCGGCAGCGGCAGGGTCAGCGCCGCCTGCGCAGCGCGGGTCGCCTCACCTGCGCCGCCGGAATTCTCGATACGCCTGATCGCGTCAAGAACGTCGTCGCGGGTCGCCATTTACTCAGCCCAACGTCGGTGCGCCGGGCCGGCGTTCATCCGCTGACCGCTCCATGGCCGGTGACTGTACCGCTGGCGGAAAGGGCCGACAATTCACCCGACGCGCCGGTCGGGACAGGCCGATCATGGCACCGGACGCCGGATCGCCACATGAGCGCCGAGTGGGCTGATCTGAACGGTTGCCCCGGCGTGAGGGGCTTCGACCACCATGTTGTCGCCGATCGCCAGCTGTACGTGACCGGTGCTGGGGAACACCAGGTCACCGGGCCGGATCTGGGAGCGCTGCACCGGAATTCCATCGTGGATTTGAGTGTAGGTGGTGCGCGACAGCGGTACTCCGGCTTGGGTGTAGGCCCACTGGGTCAGCCCCGAGCAGTCGAACCGATCCGGACCGGTGGCGCCCCACACGTAGGGCGCCCCGAGCCTCGACAGCGCTGCGCGGACCGCTAGTCCGGCACGAGAGTCGGGTAGCCGCAACCGATCCAGGCTCGGTATCCGCCGCCGCACCCCCCGGTAGCGGAGTCGTCGCAGCCCCGCCCGATGAACCTGTGCGCGGTGCCGGGCCGACACCACGTGCGCTCGCTGGGCACGCAGCCGTGCCGCTCGTCGGCGCATCGCCTCCCGCTGTGCCAGTGGAGTGTCCGGGATGACGGCGGCGTCGGCGCGAGCGGCCGAAGCGAGGCCCTTGGTCTGCTGCCCGGCTCGGGCATAGTCGGCGTTCGCGGCGGCAAGCACGGCCGTGGCGGCGGCGTCGGTGCGCGCGTTCGCCAGCAACAGATCCCGCTGGGCGAGCACCGCCTGCCGGTAACGCCCGCGCCCCGGACCGGTGTCGTAGCCTGCGGTCCGCTCGAGCAAGTCGACATAGTGCCCCAGCCCGGCATCCAATGACACCGGCTGCGGGCGGGCCGCGAACAGCCGGTGGGCGCGGTCCAAGACCTCCAACTCACCGTCGGTCACTGTCGTCTCCCTCCGTCGGCACCCTCCGGCGCGTCCGCAGCCCCCTCGGCGAATGCGCGTACCCGGGCCAGCGCGCCCGGCGGGATGACTCCCCTGTTGCGGATGTCCCACATCTCCTCGGCGCTGACACCGAGCAGCGTTGCGATCACCGGCTCGGGCAGCGACGACCGTGCGCACGCGTCGTCGAACCGGGCTGTCAGGCTGGCCGGCATGCGCTGCAGCAGGTCGCTACGGGTGGCCTCCAGGGCCTGCAGGTGCGCCATGAGCCGGGCGGCGTGGTCCGCGCCCGCGTTGACGGCCACCCGCCACGAGCTGGCCGCCAGCATCTCCGCCTTCACGCACTGCGTGATCACGGAAAGAATATACGTCTCGTATTCGTCTGATGCTTCCGAAGGCAATCGGGCGATCACCGAACGCAACGCGTCCAGCTGCGCTTCGGCGTATCCCTCCAGCACTTCGGTGTCGCTGTGGCGGTCGACGACGAGCGCTCCGGCGGCCCGACCGCGCGACATCCGAGGTCCGCTCGCCGACATCAACTGAGCCAGTTCGGCGTCGGCGTCTTCGGCTACCAGCAGCCGTGAATAGGTGCCCGGCGGCAAGCCAAGACCATTCTCAACCTTCTGAACAGTGCCTTTGTGAGGTTTACGGGCGCCGCGCTCCAAGTAACTCAAGCCCATGATGCTGACGCCGGTTGCCGCGGCGAGCTCTGCCAGCGACCAGTCTCTCGCCTCGCGCAGTGCCCGGATGGCCGCGCCCGCTGACTCGCGGCTCACCGTCGCGCCCCGACCATGTCCGGATACTACACAGCCTCGGCGTTCTCTACTTACATATATGTTTTTATCCGCGTCTCTTGTGTTGGCACCGTTCGATCGTATACGTTTCCGTCTACGTTATCCGATCCGCTTCCCCGAGGAGGTCTTCCCGATGGCACCCCCCTGCTCCTCCAACCCCGAACTCTGGTTCGGCTATCCCGATGCCGACGGCACTGACGGGGCCGCCAAGGCCCGGGCTTACGAACAGTCCTCCATCGAAGCGCGGCTGCTGTGCCTGCGCCGCTGCCCGCTGGCACAACAGCGCCGGTGCGCCGCGCTGGCCGTCGAACGCAGCGAGGAGTACGGGGTATGGGCCGGCGTGAAGCTCCCCGGTGGCCAATACCGCAAGCGGGAGGCACTCGCACACGCCCATGCAGTGCTGCGTGCGATCGCCGCCGGCGAGATCAACACGCGCGAGCTACCCGGTAACCAGGCGTTGCTGGCCAACCACGAACGAGAGCAGCAGCCGGTGACAGCGGCCGTTTTTCACCTGCCCACCGACCGGATCGGCTCCCCCTCAGCGGCGTGACCGGTAGTGTCACCGGCGCGGCTTGTCGCACGGCACGGAGGTGGGCGGTTGAGCAACCTGGAGACCACATCAGCTGAATTCGACTGCGCCGCAGGACCGCCCGATGGTATCGAGGTGCTGCGCCCGCGTGAGGTGCCGCTGGGCGGACCGCGCGCCATCCAGGTCCGCCGCACCTTGCCGCAGCGGGAACGCTCGCTGATCGGCGCCTGGTGCTTCGTCGACCACTACGGGCCGCATGACATCGGCCGTGACGGCGGGATGGACGTTCCCCCGCATCCGCACACCGGGCTGCAGACCGCGAGCTGGCTGTTTCGCGGGCGAGTCGAACACCGCGACAGTGCCGGGGTGCACGCACTGGTCCGTCCCGGTGAGTTGAACCTGATGACCGCCGGCGCGGGCATCTGCCACTCCGAGGTCTCCGTGGATGCCGCAGCCGAGCCGATCCTGCACGGCGTGCAGCTGTGGATAGCGCTGCCCGACGCCGCCCGCCACACCGGGCGGGCCTTCAACCACTACGCGCCCGAACCGGTTTCGTTGCCCGGCGGCACGGCGCTGGTGTTTCTCGGGGAGCTGGCGGGCCACCGCTCCCCCGTGCCGGCCTTCACTCCCCTGCTCGGCGTCCAGCTCGACTTGAAGCCGCGCACCGAGCTGGTGCTCGATGTCGACCCGGCGTTCGAACACGGTGTGCTGTGTGACCAGGGGGCGGTCGTGCTGGGAGGGGCGGCTCTGCAGATCGGCGAGCTGGGCTATCAAGGCCCCGGTCGCACGGTCCTGCCATTGGCCAACACCGGCGACTCCCCCGCCCGGGTGCTGCTACTGGGTGGGGAGCCGTTCGGCGAGGAGCTGGTGCTGTGGTGGAACTTCATCGGCCGCAGCCACGACGAGGTCGTCGAGTTCCGCCGCCAATGGCAGGACGGCGAGGCGCGTTTCGGTGAAGTCCGTGGCTACCGGGGACGGCTCGACCGACTGCCCGCGCCACCCGTGCCGCCGGTACGGCTGCGGGCCCGGCGGGCCGGCGGCGGTTAGTGCGTCCCCTCACCGCCGGCGCTAGGGCGTGAGCAGCACCTTCACCACATCGCCGGACCGGGCGGCGACCGCCCGGTAGGCGTCGGCCGCGGCGTCCAGCGGCATCTCGGTGGTGAAGATGCCGTCCACCGACAGCCGGCCGGACTGCAGCAGCGGTATGAGCTGCGGCCAGGTCTGCTGCACCGGGGCGGTGGTCATCCGCAGCGTGATGCTGCGGATGAGTGCGGCCAGCGCCGGGAAGGGGAAGGGCTGCAGGTCATGCACCCCGACCACCGACACCGTGCCGCCGGGGCGCACCGCCGTCAGGGCGTCGGCCATCGTGATGTCCGAACCGACGGCGTCGATCACCGCGTCGACCCCGCGCCCGCCGGTGTGCTCCATCGCGGCGATGGTCGCCGACGGCGCCGCCGGTGTCACACCCATCGCGACGACTCGCTCCCGGCGCTGTGGAACCGGGTCGATGCCGAGAACTGTTGCCGCACCGAGAAATAGCGCGCTGCGCGCCGCGCACAGCCCGACCGCTCCCAGCCCGATCACGGCGACCGTGCCGCCCACCGGGATGTCGGCGCGCAACGCCGCCGCCCAGCCGGTGGCGAGGTTGTCGGTGAGCAGCAGGGCTTCCTCGTCGCAGAGGCCGTCGGGGATGCGGGCGAGCTGAAAGTCCGCTCCCGGCACCGCGAGCAGCTCCGATTGCGCGCCGCCCAGCGCACCCGCTCCGAAGATCAGTGGGCCCGAGTGGCAGCGGATCGGGTCTCGGGTGGCGCACCCGGCGCAGTGCCCGCATCCGGCGACCGAGGACACCATCACCCGATCGCCGACTCGAACCGAGGTCACTTCGGCGCCGACGTCGACGACGGTGCCAATCGCCTCATGCCCGAGCGGGACCGGGTCGATGAGGGGGTAGTCACCCTCGTAGAAGTGCAGATCCGAGCCGCAGATCGCGGTGGCGGTCACCGCGATCACGGCGCCGTCGGCGCCCGGCAATCCGGGGTCGGGGCGGGTGTCGACGCGGATCGATCCGGGGCCATCGATTACCACACTGCGCATCTGGTCATCCTTCCAACAGGGCTTGGACCTTGCCGAGCACGTCGGGGTAGCGCTTCATGTGCGCGCCACCGTTGATGTCGAAGGTGGACCCGGTGATCCACGAGGCGCGCTGCGAGGTCAGAAACTCCACGGCGTCCGCGATGTCCTCGGGGACGCCGGCCCGGCCCAGCGGGGTGTTTTCGAGGTATTCGTCGGTGAGGCCGGGCACCATTGTCAGGCCGGCGACCAGGGGAGTGTCGACCAGGCCGGGGGAGACCGCGTTGACCCGGATGCCGCGGGCGGCCAGCTCCAGGGCGGCCACTTGGATCAGCATCAGCACACCGGCTTTGGCGCTGCAGTAGGCGGCCATCGCGGTGCCGGGCTGCCGCCCGTTCAGGGACGAGACCGCGACGATGCTGCCGCCGTCTTCGAGGGTGCGGGCCGCATGCTTGATCACCAGCATGGTGCCGGTGAGGCAGACGTCGATGGTGGTCTGCCAGCCGGCCAGCTCGATGTCGGGGATCGCGCCGATCACCGACAGCCCGGCGCAGCTGACCACGGTGCGCAGCGGTCCGCGCTGAGCCGCCGCCGCGCATGCCGCGGCGACGCTGTCCTCGTCGGTGACGTCGGCGGTCACGGCGGTGCCCCCGATTTCGGCGGCGTGTTGCTGTGCCGCTTCGGTGTTGATGTCGGCGATCACCACCTGGTCGCCGCGCCCGGCCAGAGCGTGCGCGGTGGCCAGCCCGATTCCCGAGGCGCCACCGACGATCAGGGCGACCGACGCCTGCTCGGTCATACTCGTGCCTCCGTCGCCGGTCGATAGGTGCGTTGCCGGTCGGGACGTACCCACAGGGTGTCCGCGCCGACCGCGTTGCCCTCGGCCACCAGCACCCGTTTGAGGATCTTGTTGGTCGCCGTCGCGGGCAGTTGCGCGGTGATCCGGACGTAGCGGGGCCACGCCTTGGGGGAGAGGTCTTCTTGGGCGGCAAGAAATTCCGTGAACTGTGCCTCGGACATGCCCGCGCCGTCACGCAGTACCAGGGCGGCCATCACCTGGTCGCCGACATTGGCGTCGTCGGGCACCGCGTACACCGCAGCCTGGTTGACGTCGGGGTGACGCATCAGGATGCGTTCGATGGGCGCCGCAGCGAGGTTCTCGCCGTCGACCCGCATCCAGTCGGCGGTGCGCCCGGCCAGGTAGATCCAGCCGTCGGCATCCACGTAGGCCAGGTCACCCGACCAGTACATGCCGTTGCGCATCCGCTCGGAGGTAGCGTCCTGGTTGTTGTAGTAGCCCGAAAAGAACCCGGCCCCAGCGGTATTGACCAGCTCACCGATCGCCTCGTCGGCGTTGGTCAGCACGCCGTGCTCGTCGAAGATCGCGGTCGGGCATTCGGCGACCGGGTCGCTCTTGTAGATCGCGACACCGGGAAAGCCCCGGCCCACCGAACCGGGCGGGGTGCCCTCGTCGCGGGTGATGGTGACGGCGTTCTCGGTCGAGCCGAAGGCATCCACCACCTGCACGCCGAACCGGCGCGCGAATTCTGCGATGTCACGCTCGGAGGCCTCGTTGCCGAAGGCGACCCGCAGCGGATTATCGGCATCGTCCGGCTGCTCGGGGTGGGCCAGCAGGTAGGCGAACGGCTTGCCGACGTAGTTCATGTAAGTGCCGCCGTAGGACCGAATGTCGGCCAGGAACCGCGACGCGGAGAACTTCGCCGGCGCCATCGCCGCACCGGCGGCCACCGCGGGCCCGAAACCGGCTGCGATCGCATTCGAGTGGAACAGCGGCATGGACAGGTAGACGACGTCGTCGGCGCCCAGCGCGAAGCGTTCGGTAAGACTCTGCCCGGCGACCAGCACCATGAAGTGGCTGACCAGAACGGCTTTGGGATCGCCGCTGGTGCCCGAGGTGAAGATCAGCATGAAGGGGTCCAACGGCTCGACCTGCCGGTGGGCTTCGAGCTCACCGGCCTCCTGGCAGGCCTGCTCCCAGTCCGGGTCGTCGACCTCGATGACGGTGATGCCGGCCAGGTCCAATCCGTTCAGCAGGCCCCGGTGTTCGGCATCGACGAGCAGGATCTGCACGTCGGCGGTGCGCAGGTCACCGGCCAGCGCCGAGCCGCGACGAGTGTCGTTGACCCCGCACAGCACATATCCGCCGAGTCCGGCGCCGGCCACCGCGGTGAGCATTGCCGGGGTGTTGCCCAGCAGGGCGCCCACATGCATCGGGCGGTCGTGGTCGGCGCGGGCGATCACCACGGCGGCGTGACGGGCCGCGCCGTCGATGTATTCGCGCCAGCTCCAGCGGGTCTGCCCGCCGTGGGCGTCGTTGTAGAGCACTGCCAGCCCGTCCGCGTCAGCGCGTTCGGTAAGCAGTTGCTGCATCGTGTCGGCCATTGCGCCCTCCTAACCCGTGACGGTAGCGCTCGGTGTGGCCAGATGCCTGACCAAGAACGCGATCTGGTGGTCGACAGCCTGATCGAACCAGCTCCCGCCGGAAAAGACGTCGAAGTGATCGCACGGATAGTGGCGTACTTCGGCGCGCGCGGCGAACGCCGCCTTCGCCGCGGCCTGCGGGGGAGCGCCCCGGTCGAAGTCGGCGATCTGCACCAGCATCGGGCACTTGACCGCCGCGGCGTGCTTGGCGGCCGGGCGGTAGCCGCCCAACTGCAGGCCGACTTGGGCGTCGACCTCATTGCGCCAGGTGGGGCCCGCCATCGCCAGGTAGGCCTCGTAGTAGCCCTCGGCGGTGAGAGTGGCCAGCTCGCCGGGCCGGCCCACCAGGGGGATCGTCACGGGTGCGCGGCCAACCCGCTGGGCCAGCGCGCTGCGCCACCCGGTCACCGTCGAGCGCAGCAGCGTCGCCGGGCGGTGGTGCGGCAGCGCCGCGACGGCGGCGGCCGGTCCGCTGACGAGCGGGGTCAGCGCGACCGCGGCGGCGACGCCGTTCGTGGTGGCGGCAACCTCGAAGACGTGGCCGCCGGCCAGCGAGACCCCCCACACCACGATCCGCTGCGGATCGACACCGGGTTGGCCTGCCGCGGCCGCACATGCCGCTCGGAAGTCGGCTACCTGTTCCTTCATCGAAATGCGTTGCCGCGGTTGCCCACCGGACGCCCCGAAATAGCGGTAGTCGAAGGCGAACGCGGCGAAGCCCGCGGCACTCAGCCGCTGCGCGAACGGAACCAGCCCGGAGTCGACGGTGCCGCCGAAGCCGTGCCCGAGCACGACGACCGGCGCGCCGTCGTGGTCACCGGCGGCCGGGAAGAACTGCCCGACGCAGGTGGTGCCGTCGCTGTCGAAACGGACCGTGGTGCTCATGCGGATGCTCCCGTCTCGTCCACGGCGACCCCGGCCCAGCGCGCTGCCCCGAGTTCGGCGGCTCGTCTTGTGCCGCGCGGGATCTCGGCGGTGCGCATGTCGTGTTCGTAGAGAAAGTAGTCGAGTTGCTGGGTGTGCCGCGGGGTGTCGAGCATGTGGCCGGTGTACTTGCGCATGTCCGCGTCGATCACCCGGCGCATCTCGGCGACCGACGGCAGCCGGTACCGGCCGGCCGCGTAGGCGCCGATCAGGCGGGCCTGAGCTTCCACGAACGGGAACAGAGTCGGGGTGGCTTGGGCGAACCCGGCGAACACCAGATCCTCGATGCCGGGGTAGAACATCCGCTTGTACAGATCGATCCGATTGTTCGGTGCGCTGATGAAGCCGGAGTCGAAGAACGGGAAGGTGATGTTGTAGCCGGTTGCGTAGATGATGATGTCGAATCTGCCACTGGTTTCGTCGG
Organism: Mycobacterium sp. IDUB_21; assembly: GCF_055419425.1. Lineage (NCBI taxonomy): Bacteria > Bacillati > Actinomycetota > Actinomycetes > Mycobacteriales > Mycobacteriaceae > Mycobacterium > Mycobacterium sp. IDUB_21. The sequence goes on from NZ_JBVAXQ010000006.1 coordinate 247,746, forward strand.
TGAAATGCACGGTGTCACCGTCGAATCGGCTGATGTTGGGCTTGGGGATGACATCGCCGGAGCCCAGCCGCAACGGCAGCTCCAGCGACTGGGTGGGGTGGGCCTCGAAGAACTTGTGATTGGGCGTCGGCAACCCGACATCCTCGGGCTGTCCGGCGATCAGCGGCTGGGTCAACTGCAGGAACTTGCGCTGCCAGGAGAGCGGCAGATACGGGCTGGTGCGGTAGTACTTGTCGGCGGGCTTGCCGGCCAGGTACTTCGGCACGATCCAGGCACCCGAGCGCGTCGACAGGGTCAGCTCATTGTCCAGGGCCTTTGACGACAGTTCGACGGCGATGTCGGCGGCGCTGTTGCCCAGGCCCACGACCAGGATGCGCTTGCCGGTGAACTCCAGCGGCGTCTTCGGGTCGATGTAGTGGTGCGCGTGCAGGGTCTCACCGGTGAATTCGCCCGGAAATTCTGGCAACCGCGGGTCCCAGTGGTGGCCGTTGGCCACGACCAGCAGGTCGAAGCGGCGGCGTTGCCCGCCGGCCAGTTCCAGCTCCCAGCCGCCGCCGGGCAGCCGCTGCGCATGGGCGACCTCGGTGTCGAACTCGATGTTGCGTTTGAGCTCGAAAGCCTCCGCGTAGGACTCCAGGTACTCCTTGACCAGGGTGTGGTGCAGGAAGTCCGGGTAGTGGGCGGGCATCGGGAAGTCTTTGAAAGACAGTTGGTGCTTCGAGGTGTCGATATGCAGTGAGCGGTAGGCGCTGGAATGCCCGTTCGGGTTGCCGAAGGCCCAGTTGCCGCCGATTCGGTCCGAGGATTCGAAGCAGGTGTAGTCGACGGCGTAGTCGGACAACATCTTTCCAGCGGTCAGGCCACTGATGCCGGCGCCGATGATCGCGGTGCGGGGTGCGGGCATGGCGGTGAACCTCCGGCGTCGGGGTAGACAGGTCCGGCGGGAGTGTCTACGCAATGCCTGGCAATAGTACACAGATCGATGAATCTGTCTACTGTCTTGCTAGGCTTACCGGCCAGGAGGTGGACCGTGAACGCAAAGCAGCCGGCGGCACCGTCGGCGTCGTCGACAACCGACCGGCTGCTGGACGCGACCGAGCAGCTGCTGGCCGACAAGGGGATCCGGGCCACGACGATGATCGACGTTGCCGAGCGCGCCGGTGTCTCCCGCGCCTGGCTGTACCGGAACTTCCCGGACAAGCCCGCGCTGGTGGGCGCCGCGATCATCCGGCTGGTCGAGACCAGCTGGGCGCAGACCCGCGCCGAGCTGTCGACGCTGCGCGACTTCGAGGAGCAGCTGGTGGCCGGCGTGCAGATCGGCCGACGCGCCTACGACGACCCGGGCACGCTGTTGATGCGGCTGCGTACATCCGAACCCGACGAGTTCACCGCGTGCGCCGGGGCCGGTGTACGCGGCCTGGTCCCGGACCTCGCGGCGTTCTGGCAACCCTTCGTCGAGGCCGCCGCCGAGTCCGGGGACATCCATCCCGACACCGACATTCCCGAGGCCGGCGAATGGATCGCGCGGGTGATGATCAGCCTGGGCAGCGTGCCGGGAAGCCACATCGATCCCGATGACCCGGCCTCGCTGCGGCGACATCTGCGGCGCTACGTGCTGCCGGCGCTGCGGGTAGCACCGAGTCCAACCTGTTCGGGCGGGTAGTACGAATCGTCGGGCGGGGGATTAATTTCCTCGCCGATGCGTTGCACCGACGCATGGAGCTACTCGATCGGATCGCCGTGATCACCGGCGGCACTGCTGGAATCGGTCTGGAATCGGCGCGCCTGCTGGCGGCAGAAGGTGCCGAGGTGGTGATCTCGGGTCGCGATGGCGAACGCGGCGCGCGAGCGGTCGCCGAGATCGGCGGCAAGGTGACATACGTACAGGCCGATCTGAGCGATCTGGATTCGGTCGCGAGGCTGGTCGGGCAGGCCGGCGAGGTCGACATCCTGGTCAACAACGCCGCGGTGTTCCCGGTCGCGCCGACGCTCGAGCAAGACGTCGCGTCGTTCCAGCAGATGTTCGACACGAATGTGCGCGGCAGCTATTTCCTGGTGGCAGAGGTAGCGAAGGGCATGGTCGAGCGCGGTCGAGGCAGCATCATCAACATCACCTCCACCTCCGCGGACAAGGGGTTCCCCGGCACGTCGGTCTACAGCGCCACCAAGGCCGCGCTGGCATCGCTGACCCGCACCTGGGCAGCGGAATTCGGCGCCAATGGCGTTCGCGTCAACAGTGTTTCGCCGGGGCCGACGCGAACACAGGGCACCGCGGCATTGGGAGAGTTCATCGACGACGTCGCGGCGACGCTGCCGCTGCAGCGCACCGCCCGGCCGGAGGAGATCGCCCAGGCGGTGCTGTTCCTGGCGTCGCCGCGCGCCAACTACGTGACCGGATCGACGCTCCACGTCGACGGCGGCGGTTCAGCGGTCTAGCGAGCGCCGAGTGTCCCGCCGCCGGTCAGGCCGGTCGATGGGGTGCTCAGCTGGATGCGAGCCGCGTGATCAGGCCTCGGTCGCCGTCCACCCTGACGCGATCGCCGGTCTTGAGCACTTGGGTGGCCACCAGTGTGTTGACAACGCAGGGAAGTCCATACTCGCGCGCCACCACCGCGCCGTGCGACACCGAGCTGCCGATGTCGGTGACCAGTGCGCCGATCACCGTGAAGTACGGTGTCCAGCCCACATCGGTGACGGGTGCGACGAGAATCTCCCCACGCTGCACTTCACGCGCATCTTGGATCGACTTCGCCACCCGTACAGTTCCTTCCACGATCCCGCGGCTTGCCGCCCGTCCCTGGATCTGCCCGTCGGTCACGGCGCCGGAGGGCCGAACGAGGATGGGTGCGGGCCGTCCGACGCAGACGTCATCGAACTCCAGTGCCTGTTGGAATCCCAGCGCATCGCGGCGCTGGCATGCCCGCTGCACGAGGTGTGCGATATCTGCGCTGTCTGCCCTGTCGCCCACCACCTGTGGCAATTCTGCGCGATCGAAGAAGAAGACCAAATCCGCATCGGGGAGTCGCCCGGTGTCGGCCAGCACCTCACCCAGATGGCGGTATCCCAGCTTGAGCCGGTGCGCCATCAGCGCCATCTTCGACTTGGTCTCCTCACGGCCGCGTGCTCCGCCCTGGGCCAGCCGCGCGAGCAGCCTGACCGTCCGCGACGCGGGCCTCTCGACGCGTTTGCGAGGTGGACGCTCACCAGCGGAATCCCGGGCTGCCTGCAACATCACTTGCATCATCGAACCGAGCCCCTCGGCATCCTCGGCCCACGCGGGGTCACGCATGCACAACTCGCGATACCCACGGTGGCCGTGCCGAATCAAGAACTGCCGCAATGCCACACCGCCAGGGCACTCCGCGTTCCGTAGCCGGGTAACGGCCTCCGACGGCGCCGCCGAGAGGAACTGTTCGGCGGTGCTGTCTTCGGTGGCGATCTGACGTACCACCTCATGCAGTTCGTCGACCATCATGGCGCTCTCGACATCGGCGGCACCGGCCATGAGCCGGGCGGCCTCGGCCTGGCCCGCGTTCTCGTCGCGACCGTCCTTGATCGCGCTGCGCACCAGATAGCTCTCCAGCACATTCGCCCCCACCGCAGCTCGCGACGAGGATCGGACGTGGACCAGGGTGACGTGGCAGTACAGCTCGACACCTGACTCCAGCTGCCGCAGAACCTGTTTGGCGTCGCGACCGGCAGGGATGGGAAAGGCGGTGATCTGATCTGCGAGCCGGCGGATCGCCGGCCCGGCGGACAGCGCGTGGGAGGTGAGCAGAACCGTGTTGATCAGCTTCGCGAAGAACGGTTTCGGTGGTTTCGCCTCGAGTTCATCGATGACGCGACCGCAGATGGACATCGAGAACTGTTCCAACGAGTTTCCCAGAAGGCCCGAGCTCAGAGCCGTCCCCTCGGTCATGTTCAAGAACATGTGCCCGTAGAAGTACCCCACTTGAAGCCACGGCTTGTCGTAGCGGTCCTGTGACCGAGCGACAACCTGGGTCATCTGCATCGCGTAGTCGATCGCGTGTCCCGAGACCGATGCGGTGAGCGGACAGAAAGCCCCCGGCATCATCTCGCCGATGTTGCATCGTGTGTAGACGTGCGTAGGGCCGGCCACCGGGGTGTCCATCTCGTTGAGGTCCCCGGGCAGCGTGGTGATCGGCCGGGCCTGAAGCCAGCACAGCTGCCCGGCCTTGTCGATCGCCCACTCCAGATCCATTGGCCTGCCCCAGTGCTGCGACGCGCGCAACGCGCCGGCACGGATCTGCGCGACATCCTCCTCAGACAGGACGGGGACGTCCCCGACCTCGCGCACCGCCGGAGTGCCGTCCGTCGTCAACACAAGATGGTCCGAGAGGGCAGATCCGTCGACAAGCGCTTCGCCCAGCCCGGCGATGGCATCGATCACCATGAGGTCCCGCCGGCCGGACACCGGGTCCGCGGTGAAGACGACTCCGGCCGCGCGCGCATCGACCATCTGTTGGACGACGACATGCATCGTGACCGCCGCCGTGTCGGCATCGCGGCCGGCGTAGGAGGAGGCCCGGTCGGAGCTGACGGAGGCAACGCACTGGTGGACGGCTGCGGCGAGGCCATCACGGGAATCGACACCGAGCACGGTGTCGTACTGTCCGGCGAACGACTGCTCGGCGCCGTCCTCCCCGGTGGCCGAGGATCTGACGGCCACCGGGGAGTCACCCGAGGCCTGCATCCGGCTGAAGCGGTCGATCACTGCGTCCGGGAGCGGATGCAGGGAGGCCTGCGCGATCACGAAACCCGTTGGGACGCAGAGCCCGAGTCGGGTCAGTTCGGCCAACCCCAGCGCCTTCCCGCCGAACCGGTCGTCGACGATGTCGCCGAACTCGATCGTTGTGGTGTGCACGTCCTCAGTCCAACGCGTCGATGATCTCGGCCAGTGCATCCACGGCGATGGGCCCGGGTTGATAGAGGCAGATCCGGTCCGAGACGCCGTCCACCCGGTCTCGGATGTGCGCAGCCACTTCGGCCGGAGTGCCACACGCGGCGATCGTGTGCAGCACCTCGTCATCGATCAGCGTGGCCATCTCCTGCCAACGCCCCTGCTTGGACATCGCGTTCAGTTCGGGTTGCAGGTGCCCCCAGCCGTGCGCATCCAGCACCGGCCGGTAGGCGGGTGTGGAACCGTAGAACGCCAGGAGCATCCGCGTCGACGTGTGGTCCTCACCGACCGACACGATGATCTCGGGCACCACCGCGAAGTCCTTGGCGTCTCGCCCAGCGGCCGCCAATCCCTCGAGTACCGCCGGCATGGTCTTCTCGTGCAGGAACCGCTTCGACCCGAAGGGCATCACCAGCAGGCCGTCGGCCACTTCGGCTGTGGCCCGGGTCATTCGCGGACCCAGCGCTCCGAGATAGATCGGCGGCGGCCCGAACGGGTTCGGCCCAGGATTGAACGTCGGCGTCATCAATGTGTGGCGGAAGAACTCACCGCGGAAGTCGAGTCGTTCGCCGTCGTTCCACGCGGCGAAGATCGCCCGTAGTGCGCCCACCATCTCCTTGATCCGTGCCACCGGGCGGTCGAAGTCGGTGCCGTAGCGTTTCTCGATCTGCGCGCGAATCTGGGTGCCGAGGCCGAGGATGAAACGCCCCTCGGAGATCTCCTGCAGGTCGTTTGCCTGATGGGCCAGCTGGATCGGATTGCGGGGCAACGCAATGGCCACGTTGGTCATCAGGTCAAGGCCCTTGACCGCCGATGCGAGGGTCAACGGGGTGAAGACCTCCCGGGGGCCCTCGAAGGTGAACACCCCCGATGCCCCGGCCTCACGCAGAAGTGCCGCCCGTTCGACCGCATCCGTCGGGCCGAACAGGGCGGTCATGACCTTCACGTGGCCGGGGCGCGGATGGGCACCGGCGCCTGGTGGATCGGGTACTCGTCGAGCGGACTCAGGATCAACAGACCCTCCAAATATAAATACGATGCGGGTTATATTGGAATCATGAAAACAGATCGGCCCGAGGATGACAAGGGCTCAGACCGGTCGTCCCCGGGACGACCGCGCGACGGCAAGATCGACGCCGCGATCGTGCAGGCCACCCGAGAGCTATTACTCGAGACGGGCTATCCCGCGCTGTCGTTGTCGGCGATCGCGGCCCGCGCCGGAACCACGACCGCTGCCATTTACCGGCGCTGGCCAGGCAAGGCACAACTCGTTCACGAGGCGATCCTGCCGGCCGAAGTCATGGCCATGCCGAGTGCTTCTGGTGACGTCGAGGAGGACATCCGAGCGCTGGTGGAGGCAACGCGCACCATGTTCGACCGTCCGGAGGTTCGGGTCGCGCTTCCCGCGTTGATCGCCGACACCGTCGCCGATCCGGATGTGCACAGCGCAATGACCTCTCGATTCGCCGGCAGTCTCGCTACCTTCCGGACCCGCATGGCGCAGGAGTCCGGCCGGCCCAGCGACGATGGCGTCCTCCCCCTGCTCGCCGAAGTCGTTGTCGGCAGCGCGATCTTCCGCATCATCGTGCGGCACGACGCCCCGCTGGACGCGGCGTGGGTGGACGACGTGACCAATCTGATCAGCTCCGGTTGGACATCGATGACGCATGGTTCGGCCACTCGGTAGGTGATGCGCCGAGATGTCGCCTCGGCCGTCTACCATTCCTCGGGCACCCCACCCGAGCATCGATGGAAGGACCGGCAGTGAGTTACACCGCGGCCGACATCACCGAACTCGACGATGTCCAGCACACCCGCCTGCGGCCGGCGGTGAACCTCGGCCTGGACGTGCTCAACACCGCGATGCGCGAACTGGTGGACAACGCGATCGAAGAGGTGGCGGATCCCAGCCACGGTGGCGCATGCGTGACCATCACCTTGCACCCCGACGGATCGGTCAGCGTCGCCGACGACGGCCGGGGCCTGCCCGTCGACTCTGATCCGGTGAACGGAAAGAACGGCATCGTCAAGACGCTGGGAACCGCGCGGGCGGGCGGCAAGTTCTCCGCACACACCGACGCAGCCAGCACCGGTGCCGGCCTGAACGGGATCGGCGCCGCAGCAGCCGTGTTCATCTCCGCGCGTACCGATGTCACGGTGCGCCGCGCCGGAAAGACCTATCTGCAGAGTTTCGGCCGCGGCTACCCCGGGGTGTTCGACGGCAAAGATTTCGACCCGGACGCCCCGTTCACCCGCGCCGACGCGCAGAAGCTGCGCGGCGCCGCCAACCGCAAACCCGACGCACACGGCACCACCGTGCGGATCCTGTTCGACCCGGCCGTGGTGCCCGACTCCAGCGTGGACATCGCCGAGGTGCTGCTGCGGGCACACGCGGCGTCTCGAATGTCGCCCGGTGTGCACCTGGTCGTCGTCGACGAAGGCTGGCCCGGCGAGGAGATTCCGCCGGCGCTGACCGAGGCGTTCAGCGGCCCCTGGGGCACCGACACCCTGCTGGACCTCATGTGCACCGCCGCCGGGACGCCCAAGCCCGGCGTCCGCGCCGTCGTGGAGGGCCGCGGCGAGTACACCACCGGCCGGGGCCAAACCCCGTTCCGCTGGTCGTTGACCGCGGGCCCAGCCGAACCGGCGACTGTGGCCGCGTTCTGCAATACCGTGCGCACCCCCGGCGGCGGATCGCACCTGACCGCCGCGGTCAAGGGGCTGTCGGAAGCCCTGGCCGACCGGGCATCGCGGATTCGCGACCTGGGCCTGGCCAAGGGCGAAGAAGGCCCGGAGGGACAGGATTTCGCGGCCGTCACGGCGCTTGCCGTCGACACCCGCGCACCCGACGTGGCCTGGGACTCCCAAGCCAAGACCGCCGTGTCATCACGGTCGCTGAACATGGCGATGGCCCCGGACGTGGCGCGCAGCGTCACCATCTGGGCGGCCAACCCCGCCAACGCCGAAACCGTGTCGCTGTGGACGAAGCTGGCACTGGAGTCCGCCCGGGCCCGACGCAGCGCCGAGGGCGCCAAGGCCCGATCCCGCGCGGCGTCCAAGGCCAAGGGCCTGGGGACCAACCTGTCGCTGCCACCGAAGCTGTTGCCCAGCAAGGAAACCGGTCGCGGATCGGGTGCCGAATTGTTTCTGTGTGAGGGCGACTCGGCGTTGGGCACCATCAAAGCAGCGCGCGACGCCACGTTTCAGGCGGCCTTCCCGCTCAAAGGTAAGCCGCCCAACGTCTACGGCTTCACCCTGAGTAAGGCGCGGATCAAAGACGAGTTCGATTCGATCGAACGCATCCTGGGCTGCGGGGTGCGAGACAGCTGCGACCCGGAACGGTGCCGGTACGACCGGATCCTGTTCGCCTCCGACGCCGACCCGGACGGCGGCAACATCAACTCCAGCCTGATCTCGATGTTCCTGGACTTCTATCGCCCGCTCGTCGAGGCCGGGATGGTCTACGTCACCCTGCCGCCGCTGTTCGTCGTCAAGGACGGTAGCCAGCGGGTCTACTGCCAGGACGAGTCCGAGCGCGACGCCGCGGTGGCGCAGCTGAAAGCCACCTCGAAACGCAAGGTGGAAGTGCAGCGCAACAAAGGTCTCGGCGAGATGGACGCCGATGACTTCTGGAACACCGTGCTGGATCCGCAGCGGCGCACGGTGATTCGGGTGCATCTCGATGACGGTGCGAGCAACCTGCACCACACGCTGTTCGGCGGACCGCCCGAGGGCCGGCGCACCTGGATGGCCGACGTCGCCTCCCGTGTCGACACCTCCGCGCTGGATCTTGACTAGGGAGAGACATCGTGACCGCCACCCTGAATGCTGCTGAACAGAACCCCGACCTGGTGCTCGACCAGAGTGCCGATGACTACTGGAACCACTACCAGCTGACGTTCGCGCTCTACAGCGTCAGCGACCGGGCCATCCCTTCCGCGTTCGACGGGCTCAAGCCCGGCCAGCGGCGTCTGCTCTATCAGATGCACGACTCGAAACTGCTGCCCGGGAACAAGCCGCAGAAGTCCTCGAAGGTCTGCTCGGCCGTCACGGGCAATCTGCACCCGCACGGTGGCGCGTCGATGTACGGGGCCGCGGCACTCATGGCTGCTGAGTTCCAGCGGGTGAAAGTCATTGACGGACAGGGCGCATTCCCGCGCATCCAAGGTGACATTCCTGCCGCCGACCGCTACACCGAGATGCGGCTGTCGGCGCCCGGTGCGGCGCTGACCGCCGAACTCGACAACCACGCCGTGCCGATGATGTCGACGTTCGACGGCGAGTGGACCGAACCGACGGTGCTGCCGGCGCGGTGGCCGGTGCTGCTGTGCAACGGCGCCGTCGGCATCGCCGAAGGCTGGGCGACCAAGGTTCCCGCCCATAACCCGCGCGAGATCATGGTTGCCTGCCGGGCGCTGCTGGCCACCCCGAACATGACCGACGACAGGTTGGCAAGACTCATTCCCGGCCCGGACTGGGGGTGCGGCGCCACGGTGGTAGGCACAGCCGGGCTACGCGAATACCTGACCACCGGCCGAGGCGCGTTCACGGTACGCGGGACAGTGTCCGTAGACGGGAAGGACGTCATCGTCACGGAGTTACCGCCCGGCGTAGCGAGTAACACCGTGCAGGAGCGGATCCGGGCGCTGATCGAGTCCGGGGAGATGTCCGGCGTCGCCGACATGTCCGACCTGACCGACCGGCGCAACGGGCTTCGTATCGTGGTCACCGCAAAGCGCGGCCACAGTGCCGAAACCATCCGCGACCAGCTGCTCGCGCTTACCCCGCTGGAGTCGACATTCGCTGCCAGCCTGGTCGCACTCGACGAGAACCGGGTGCCGCGGTGGTGGTCGGTGCGCGAGCTGATCGCGGCGTTCCTGTCCCTGCGCGACTCGGTGGTGTTGCGGCGCAGCGAGTATCGTCTGGAGAAAGTCACTGCGCGCCGGCATCTGGTGTCCGGTCTGATGACCATTCACCTCGACATCGACGCCGCGGTCGCGGTGATCCGCGGGTCCGACACCGTCGATGAGGCCCGCCAGGGCCTGCAGGAACGGTTCAAGATCGACGCCGAGCAGGCCGATTACGTTCTGGCGCTGCAGCTTCGTCGGCTGACGAAGCTCGACGTCATCGAGCTGCAGGCCGAAGCCGACAAGCTGGACGCCGAGTTCGCGGAACTGACCGAGCTGGTTGCCGACCCCGGCGCACGCCGGAAGGTGATCGACCAGGAGCTGGTCGAGACCGCAAAACTGTTCAAAGGCGCCGAGTTCGACCGTCGCACCGTGCTGGACTCCGAGGCCACGCCCGTGACGTCCAGCGTCGATGAGGACGGGCCGCGCGAGCGCAAGGTCAACGCCGCCTGGCGCCTCGATGACCGTGGTGTGTTCTCCGACAGCCACGGTGAGCTGCTCACCTCGGGACTGGGGTGGGCGGTGTGGACCGACGGGCGGATCAAACTCACCTCCGGCGGCGGTCTGCCGTACAAGATCCGCGACATTCCCGTCGCACCGGACATCACCGGGCTGCTGTGCTCGGGCGTACTGGCTGATGGTCACCACCTGGCATTGGTGACCCGCCGCGGAAAGGTGCTGCGCATCGACCCGGCCGCGGTGAACCCGCAGGGCGCGGCCGGCAACGGGGTCGCGGGTGTGAAGCTGGCGGCCGACGGCGATGAGGTCATCGCCGCGCTGCCGCTCACCTGCCAGAACGGCGAAGCCATCCTGTCGAGGTCTGACAAAGGCTGGAAGGTCACCGAAGTAGCCGATATCCCGGTGAAAGGGCGCGGGGGCGCCGGCGTCGGGTTCCACCCGTTCGTCAACGGTGAGGACGCGCTGTTTTCGGCGACGGTCTCTGCGACCGGGTTCGTGCGAGGTAAGCGGGCGGTGCGGGCCGAGACCCGCGCGAAGGCCACGATCAAGAGTCCGGGTGATGGCGTGACGCCCGCGCCGTAATCGGCGAGCTGGGAATCCTCCGACGCGCCGGCATCTCGAGGGCGTAACCCTCGGACTGCTGAGGGAAAGACCGTTTCCGTTTACAGACATTGCTAGTGTGCGGTTTAGACGAACAGTCTTCTCATCGGGCCACGGTGAATGCGACGGGAGTGTCACCATCGACGCTTGGATTCTCGACGCCGTGCGGACGCCGCGGGGCAAGGGCCGCCCAGGAGGGGCGCTGCACGACATTCATCCTCAGGCCTTGTTCGCGCAGTGCCTGACCGCCCTGGCCGCCCGCACCGGGTTCGACCCCGCCGAGGTCGACGACGTCATCGCCGGCAACGGGATCCTGTCCGGCGACCACGGCGACGACATCGCCCGGCTGTCGGTGCTGCTGGCCGGGTGGCCCGAATCGGTACCGGGGATGACGCTCAACCGCTTCTGCGGGTCAGGCCAGCAGGCCGTCACGGTGGCGGCCACCGCGGTCGCCGCGGGAGCGGAGAACCTGATGCTGGCCGGTGGCGTGGAATCGATGTCCCGTTGGGGGGTGACCGTCGGGGTGCCGACCATCGACGGCGACAACGCCGCCCTGCGCCGCAATTATCCGACCGTCCCGCAAGGCATTTCCGCCGATCTGATTGCCACGCTGGAGGGCTTCAGCCGGGCTGATGTCGACGCCTACGCCGCCGAGAGCCAGCGCCGCGCCGCCGAAGCCATCGCGCAGGAGCGGTTCGACCGCTCGCTGATCGCGGTCACCGACTCCCACGGCACGGAGGTGTGCACCCGCGACGAACATCCGCGGCCGGGCACCACCGCCGAGAAGCTGGCCGGCCTGCCACCGGCGTTCGCACAGCTGGGTACCGCACGGGTCGAGGGGGAGGCCCGCACCTTCGACGAAATCTGCCTGGACCGCTATCCGGGGCTCACCGCGATCGAGCATGTCCATCACGCCGGCAACTCCTCGGGCGTCGTCGACGGCGCCGCAGCCGTGGCGGTGGTGTCGCAGGCGTGGCTAGGCGCCCACGGTGCCACGCCCCGGGCCCGCATCCGGGCCACCGCCGCACTTGGCAGCGAACCGGTGATCATGCTCACCGCACCCGGTCCGGCGGCGCAGCGCTGCCTGCAGCGCGCCGGTATGCGACCCGGCGATATCGACCTGTGGGAGATCAACGAGGCCTTCGCCGCGGTGCCGCTCAAGACGATTCGCGATTTGAGCCTCGACCCGGCTCGGGTCAACGTCAACGGCGGGGCCATCGCCCTGGGACATCCGATCGGCGCGACCGGAGCGATGCTCATCGGCACGCTGCTCGACGAACTCGAGCGCCGCGACCTGACCACCGGCCTGGTCACCATGTGCACCGGGGGCGGCATGGGCACGGCCACCATCATCGAAAGGGTCTGAGATGAGCGACACCGTGCAGATCGACCGGTCCCACGGGGGCGTCGCCGTCGTGACGCTGAATCGCCCGGACCGGCTCAACGCCGTCAACGAGGTGATGCGCGGCGCGCTACTGCAGACGTTCACGGCGCTGGGCGCCGACCGTTCGGTGCTGGCGGTAGTCCTGACCGGTGCGGGCCGGGGCTTCTGCTCGGGCCTGGATGTCCGCGACTTCGGGCCCGGCATCCCCGAGGCCGACGACCCGGCGATCGACCGGATGCGCTTCCAGGAGTCCATGGCCGCGCTGCCCCAGGCGATCCGGGCCATGCCGCAGCCCGTCGTCGCCGCCGTCAACGGCGCCTGTGTGGGCGCCGGGCTGGCGATGTGTCTTGCCTCCGACATCAGGATCGCCTCGACCGCCGCGAAATTCGGCAACGCGGCCATCCTGCTCGGCCTCTCGGGAGCAGAGATGGGCATGAGTTATCACCTGCCTCGCATTGTTGGCACCAGCGTGGCCGCGGACTGGATGCTCACCGGCCGGACGGTGAGCGCCACCGAAGCCGACCAGCGGGGACTGGTCAGCCAGCTGGTGGAGCCGGACGCACTGTTGGAACGCGCGGTCGAAATGGCCGGTCTGATAGCCGGATTGGCCCCGCTCGGGGTGGAGCTGACCAAACGCGCGTTGCAGGTCAACGTCGACGCCGCCACCTTGGACGCCGCCCTTGAGCTGGAGAACCGTAACCAGGTGTTGACCCATGCCACCGACGACGCGGCTGCCCGCCGGCAGAAGTGGTCTCGTTGACCGGCTCGCCGACCGAAAGGAATCACCACCATGGCCTGGGACTTCTCCACCGATCCGGAATGGGCCGAACAGCTGGCCTGGGTCGACGAGTTCGTACGCACCGAGTGCGAGCCGATCGACATGGTGGTCACCGAATCCCATGACCTCAACGATCCGGTCCGCCAAGCCCTGATCCCGCCGCTGCAGAGGATCGTCAAGGAGCGCGGCCTGTGGGCCACCCATCTGGGTCCGCACCTCGGCGGCCCCGGCTACGGTCAGGTCAAGCTGGCACTGCTCAACGAGATCCTGGGCCGTTCGGAATGCGCGCCCATCGTGTTCGGTTCGCAGGCACCAGATTCCGGGAACAGTGAGATCCTGGCCCATTACGGCACCCCGGAGCTCAAGGACCGCTATCTCGAACCGTTGCTGGACAACCGGATCATCTCGTGTTTCTCGATGACCGAACCGCAGGGCGGCGCGGATCCGAAGGTCTTCACCACCACCGCGACCCAGGACGGCGACCACTGGGTGATCAATGGCGAGAAGTGGTATTCGTCGTTCGCGTCCATGGCCTCGTTCCTGATCGTAATGGCGATGACCGACCCGGATGCGCCGCCGTATCAGCGGTATTCGATGTTCGTGGTGCCGGGCGACACCCCGGGCATCAACGTGCTGCGCGACGTCGGCTTGGGGTATCAGCCCGCCGACGGCGGGGGACGCGAGGGCTACGTCCGCTATGAGAACGTCCGGGTGCCGGCCGACCACATGCTCGGACCGCGCGGCGGGGCCTTCGTCGTGGCGCAGACCCGGCTGGGCGGCGGGCGGATTCACCACGCCATGCGGACCGTGGGTCTGGTGCGCCGGATCTACGACATGATCTGCGAGCGGGCGGTGTCGCGCTACACCCAGGGCACGGTGCTGGCCGACAAGCAGATGGTGCAGGAGATGATCGCCGACTCCTGGATGGAGATCGAGGCCTACCGGCTGTTGACCTTGCAGACCGCTTGGAAGATCGACCAGTACAACGATTACCAGGCGGTGCGCGCGGACATCTCGGCGGTCAAGGCGATGATGCAGAAGGTGCTGCACGACGTGTCGTCGCGTGCCTTGCAGATTCACGGTTCACTGGGCACCTCGCATGAGATGCCGTTCGTGCAGTACCTGACCGAATCGTTCGTGCTGGGGCTGGCCGACGGCCCCACCGAGGTGCACAAGGTGACATTGGCGAAGCTTCTCCTCAAAGATGTTGCGCCAGCACCGGATCTGTTCCCCTCCGAACATCTGCTGCGGTTGCGGGCGGCGGCCGAGGCCAAGTTCGCCGACAAGCTGGCCGGGATCCCGCGGAGCTAGCCCGCGTCGATCGCAAGACCGGCGGCGCCGGGTGCAGCCGGTCGGCGCCACATCAGCTCAGTAACGTCCGCGCCCTGTTCAGCAGTCCGGGCAGGGCTGCCGCCATCGCTTCGAGTTCCGCTCGGGGTGCGCTACTGCGCCGGTTGTGCTTGACGATCAACGACCACGTCGCCGTCGACTTGAAGCACGCCAGCGCCATGAAGTACCGCAGGTCTGTGCCGTCGATGCCGCTTACGCGGATGTAGCAGTCCGCCAGTTCGTCAACGCCGGGGCAACGGCCGGCATACGGGGTTTCGCGACGATAGGTCTGCGGGTCGGAGTTGATCAGGAACCAGCCCGCATCGATACGCGGGTCGCCGACCGACCAGATCTCCCAGTCGATCACGGCGGTGATCTCGGCGCCGACGGCCAGCAGGTTGCCGAGCCGGAAGTCGCCGTGTACCACCGCCGGGGCGACCGGAGCGGGCAGGCCGGCACACAGTGCATCGCCGACCTCCCGCCAGCCGGGCGCCAGTTCCGGGTCGACGGTGGTCAAGGTGGCGCTCCACCGCTCGATCTCGCTGGCTGCATCACCCACGGGCTCGTCGCCGAAACCCAAGGAACCCGGATCCAGCCGATGCAGTCGAGCCATCACCTGCGCGGCATGGCAATAGCGTCGCGCGACAGCGTTGTCGACCACGGCTGAGGGGGCATCGAACAGCGGCTCGAAGGACTCGCCGGCGACGAGCGTCATCGCGAACAGCGGCGGCACCTCGGGGGGAGCGCCGTCGTCGCACCAGAGCAGCTGGGGGACCGGCACGTCGCTAGCCGACAGTGCCGCGATCATCCTGGCTTGGCGCAAGACATCGCGGTGTGCCACCGGGGCGCGGCCGGGCGGGGCCATCTTCACTACGACCGGGCGGCCGTCCTGGCTGCCCCGGTAGGTGAGACTCGACGCGCCACCGGTCAGCGGCGCCACGTCGGTCACACCACGCGACGCCAGCCGTCGGCGCAGCGCGGTCAGGACCGCATCAGTCACGCAGCCAGCCGATGTCACGCAGGAATGATTGGGTTTTGACGATCTGCCCGGTCAGCGTCTGGGGGTCCGCGGTGCACAGCCGATACGCGGTCTCGGTGATCAGCGCGATGTCCTCGGTGTCGACCTTGGCCAGATCCAGCGTTCCCGCGCCCGGTGTGGCCACCGGATTGGTCGGGGCCGCGGCGTTGACTGCGATACCGTCGGCATACAGCTCTGCGGCAAGGCTTTTCGTGAGCCGGTTGAGTCCGGCCTTGACGGTGCCGTAGATGCCGAAGCCGGCCGAGGTGTCGAATTCGGAGAACGGGGGACCAGGCGGTAAGTCTCCGCCGACCGAGGTGAGGTTGAGGATCCAGCCGGCGCCGCGTTGCCGCATCGCGGGAATAGCGAGTTGGCTCAGATGCAGCGGACCCACCAGGTGCATCTCCAGCATCAGCCGCACACGGCGCTCCGGGAACCCGTCGAGCGGGCGCAGGAATGTCACCGCGGCGTTGTTGACGAGGATGTCGGGAGCGCCAAGCTCGGCGGTGACCTGTTCGAACAGCCGCTCGCGGTCTTCGGTCGCCGACAGGTCGGCCTGCACCGCGATGGCCCGGCCGCCGTCGGCGAGAATTTCGTCTCGGGTCTGGCTCAGCGACCCCTCGTATTTCGCGTCGGGCTCCAGGGTGCGGGCGGTGAGCGCAACTGTTGCGCCTTCGCGCGCCAGGCGCTGCGCGATGGCCTTGCCCAGCCCCCGGCTGCTGCCGGTCACCAATGCCACTTTGCCGTCACAACGTCCCACCCGAAGTGTTCCTTTCGCCGGTTGATAACGCATTCTCCGGTACTGAGAACATCGTTACCACCTGCGGTGAGGTATGGGAAGAGCTGCGCGCCGACGACGACGCTTCGGGCACCGAGAGGGAAACCCCGGGGTGTACTGCGGGTAGTACTGGGTGTCCCAGGACGGGCTGGGCCCTTTTGGGCCGTCGACGCCGCGGTTGTTCGAACTCTTCGGCCAGGTGTCCTCGCCGGCTTTTCGCGCACTGTGTCCGAGGGATTTGATCCGTCAGGACATCCCGGTCAGTGCGGCATCGGCCCCAACAACAACTACCGGCCCAACTAACAGAAAAGCCCCGGCGGAGCCAGGGCAATCTGTAACCGATGACGCGACTCAGATGTCACCTATGACGCGACTCATCACATATGTGGGCGAAGGGGTGTGTGAGTTCACGACATAGGTGACAGGTGAGTCGCGTCATGGGTGACACCAGTAGGGATGGTCGATGAGTCG
>NZ_JBVAXQ010000007.1:0-257773 GCF_055419425.1 Mycobacterium sp. IDUB_21
AAAGCCCCGGCAAAAGCCAGGGCAATCTGTAACCGATGACGCGACTCAGATGTCACCTATGACGCGACTCATCACAATGTGGGCGAAGGGGGACTTGAACCCCCACGTCCCGAAGGACACTGGCACCTGAAGCCAGCGCGTCTGCCATTCCGCCACTCGCCCGAGCGACCGGGGGAGCCTATCACGGGCGCCGGGGGCCCTCGGAGGTCGGCTCATCGCCGCTGCCAGAGCCCGATCCGCTGCCCGTGACCCCATCGTGACCTGGTCTTATCCGATTCTCCGCCGTACAAGGGTGCCGCGGTGACACGCCGGGTCGATACCATGTCCAAGGCGGATGCAGCGCAGCGACACGCCGCAGCGGCGCGTCCCCCACCACGACGAACTGACGACGGCGAGTGAGGCGGGCAGCGGATGGACAGCCAGCGCGGGCTGGTTCAGCGCATCGAGCGCAAGCTCGAATCCGCCGTGGAGGATGCGATGGCCATGGTCTTCGGTGGGGAGGTCGTCCCCGAGGAGGTTGAGGCCGCCTTGCGCCGCGAGGCCGCCGCGGGGGTGCGGGCATTGGCCGGAAATCAGCTTTTGGCGCCCAACGAATACGTCATTACCCTCGGTGTGGACGACTACGACAAAGTGGGCGCCGACCAGGAATTGACATCGAAGGCCTTTGCCCGGCATTTGGCCGGATATATCGGCGAACAGGGGTGGCAAACGTATGGTGATGTGGTTGTCCGGTTCGAGCAGGCGCCGAGTCTGCGTACCGGTCAGGTCCGCACGCGGGGCGCTGTCAACCCAGACGCCCGCCCCGACCACACGGTCAGTGAATCCCGCCCGCCACAATCAGTTCATGCGTTTACCGCAGAATCAGGAGTGCCACCGATGACTGACAACCCGAGCTACCGCGGTGCCCACGGGCAGGACCGTCCCGGCGACGACTATTACGACCCGCGCCACGGTCGGCCGGCCGACGATGTGCGCGGCGGCCAGGATCCCCGTGGCCCCTACCAGCAGGAGCCCGACCCCTACCAGCAGGACCAGCGCGGCGGCGGTTACCCCGAGCAGGGCGGCTACCCCGAGCAAGGCGGCTATGCCCCACCCCGTCGGCCCGAGCAGGGCGGCTACCCCGAGCAAGGTGGTTACCCCGAGCAAGGTGGTTATCCCGAGCAAGGTGGTTATCCCGAGCAGGGTGGTTACCCGGGCGGTCAGGGCGGCTACCCGCAGTCCTACGAGCAGCGCCCGCCGAGCGGCTACGGCGCTCCCGGCGGTTATGAACCGGGCTACCCGCAGCAACAGCCGCCGCCGGCCTACCCGGGCGGGGGCGGCCAGCCCGGCTATGGCGACTACGAGCGCCCCCCGGCCCGCCACGACGACTACTCCCAGCCTGGGGGCTACCCCGAGGCTCAGCCCGAGCAGCGCCCCTCCTACCCGGACCAAGGCGGCCCGAGCTACCCCGACCAGGGCGGCCCGAGCTACCCGGACCAGGGCGCGCCGTCCTACGGTCGGCAGGACTACGGCCAGCCCGACTACCGCTACGGCGAGTCCCAGGGCGCCCCGGCCGGCTACGACTACGGCCAGCAGGTGCCCGGTGGCTACAGCGAGGCCCAGGCGGGCTACGACTACGGCCAGCCGCAGGCCCCGGGCGGCTATGACGCTCCGGGTGGCGGCTACGGCCAGCGCGCCTACTCGGCGCCGGCCTCGGTCACCCTGCAGCTCGACGACGGCAGCGGCCGGACCTACCAGCTGCATGAAGGCACCAACGTGGTGGGCCGCGGTCAGGACGCCCAGTTCCGGCTGCCGGACACCGGGGTGTCGCGCCGGCACCTGGAGATTCGCTGGGACGGCCGGGTGGCTCTGCTGTCCGACCTGAACTCCACCAACGGCACCACGGTGAACAACGCCCCGGTCCAGGAGTGGCAGCTGGCCGACGGCGACGTGATCCGGCTGGGACACTCCGAGATCATCGTCCGGGTCCACTAGGCGCAACCGAAGCCCACGCCGAACCGGCCGGAACAGCAAAGCCCTCCCGCTTTGCCCTACGGCCACCCGCGTCCAAGTATCGTGACTTTGCCGAAGTGCTCCGCCGTGAGCACGACATGGACGGCGCAAGGACGGAGAGGACGCCGGATGCAGGGACTTGTGCTGCAGCTGACGCGAGCCGGTTTTTTGACTTTGCTGTGGCTGTTCATCTGGTCGGTGCTGCGGATACTGCGGACCGACATCTACGCGCCCACCGGCGCGGTGATGGTGCGCCGCGGCCTGTCGATCCGGGGCGTGCTGCTGCCTTCGCGCCAGCAACGCACCACCGCCCGCCACCTGGTGGTGACGGAGGGACCGCTGACCGGGGCCCGGATCGCGCTCAGTGACCAGCCGGTTCTGATCGGCCGCGCGGACGATTCCACCCTGGTCCTCACCGACGACTACGCGTCCACCCGGCACGCCCGGCTATCTCAACGGGGGTCGGAATGGTATGTCGAGGACCTCGGCTCGACCAACGGCACCTACCTTGACAGGGTGAAGGTGACCACAGCGGTACGGGTTTCCATCGGGACGCCGATACGAATCGGCAAGACCGCGATCGAGCTCCGCCGGTGAGCCTGGTTCTGCGCTACGCCGCCCGCAGCGACCGCGGCCTCGTGCGCTCCAACAATGAGGACTCCGTCTACGCCGGTGCCCGGCTGCTGGCGCTGGCCGACGGCATGGGCGGCCACGCAGCCGGTGAGGTCGCCTCTCAGCTGGTGATCGCCGCGCTGGCCCATCTCGACGACGACGAGCCGGGCGGCGACCTGCTGGCGAAGCTGGAATCAGCCGTGCAGGAGGGTAATTCGGCGATCGCGGCCTACGTCGAGGAGCACCCGGAGCTCGAGGGCATGGGCACCACTCTGACCGCGATCCTGTTCGCCGCCCCGCGACTGGGGCTGGCCCATATCGGTGACTCGCGCGGTTACCTGCTGCGCGACGGCGAGCTCAGCCAGATCACCAAGGACGACACCTTCGTTCAGACCCTGGTCGACGAGGGACGCATCACCTTGGAGGAGGCCCACAGCCACCCGCAGCGGTCCCTGATCATGCGGGCGCTGACCGGCCACGAGGTGGAGCCGACGCTGATCATGCGCGAGGCGCAGGCCGGCGACCGCTACCTGTTGTGCTCCGACGGGCTGTCCGACCCGGTGAGCACCGAGACCATCCACGAGGCGCTGGAGATCCCCGACGTCAACGACAGCGCGCTGCGGCTGATCGAGTTGGCGCTGCGCGGCGGGGGCCCGGACAACGTGACGGTGGTGGTGGCCGATGTGGTCGACGTCGACTACGGCCAGACCCAGCCGATCCTGGCAGGGGCGGTCTCCGACAACGACGACGACCATCTCGCCGCCCTCAACACCGCCGCCGGGCGGGCCTCGGCGATCTCCCCGCGCAAGACGGTCGCCAAGCGGGTGCTGCCGCGGATCGAAACCCTGACCCAGCCGCCCCGGTCCCGTCGCCGCATGTTCATCGCCGCGGTGTTGCTGCTGGTCCTGCTGGCCGCCGCGCTGTTGGTCGGACGGGCGATCATCCGGACCAACTATTACCTCACCGCCTACGGCGGCACCGTGGCGATCATGCGCGGCGTACAGGGTTCGATCCTCGGCGTGCCGCTGCAGGAGCCCTACCTGCTCGGCTGCCTCGACAGCCGCGGCGAACTGGTGCAGGTCAGCTTCAGCCAGTCCGGTGACAAGCTGAACTGCCGGCTGATGACGTTGCAGGACCTGCGCGCACCGGCCCGTCAGCAGGTCAGCAACGGCCTGCCGGCCGGCACCCTCGACGACGCGATCACCCAGCTGCGCAACCTGACCCGCGACTCGCTGCTGCCGCTGTGCCAGTCGCGGACCACCGCCGGGAAGACCGACGACAGCGGTTCGACAACCTCGCGCGCCCCCGATCCCGGCCCGGCCCCGACCGGTCCGCGGCCCGGCCCGTCCCAGTCCACACCGACCTCCGGGGCGCCCAGCCTGCCCACCCTGACCAACTTGCCGCCGGTCCCGTCAGAACCGGGGACCGACTGCCGGGCGGCCTCATGACCCGCGCCGGCGACGATGCAGTGGGGGCACGCCCCCACCAGTGGGAGGTACCCCCACCCGCTCGCGGGGGACCGAGCGATGAGATCGAGCGGCGCGAATTGAGCACCGCGCCGCAGCCGCCGGTGGCACTGACCCCGGCGCTGCCGGATCGGCGCAACGCCGAACTGTTGCTGCTGTGCTTCGCGACCATGATCATCGCGGTGGCGATGCTGATCGTGGAGGCCGGCCACGAACAAGGCCTGCGCTGGGACCTGGTCGGCTACGGGACAGCGTTTTTGGTGTTGTTCGCCTTCGCGCACCTGGTCATCCGGCGCTCGGCGCGTTACGCCGACCCGCTGCTGCTGCCGGTGGTGGCCCTGCTCAACGGGCTGGGGCTGGTGATGATTCACCGCATCGATCTGGGCGTCGGGCTCGACGGCGCCGACGCCCGCCCGGGTGCCGGCTCCCAGATGCTGTGGACTCTGGTCGGCGTCATCGTCTTCGCCCTGGTGCTCGAGCTGCTCAAGGACCACCGCCAGCTCGCCGGCAGCGGTTACGTCTGCGGGCTGGCGGGTCTGGTGCTGCTGGTGATCCCCGCGCTCTTGCCGGCCTCGCTGTCGGAGCGACAGGGCGCCAAGATCTGGATTCGCCTGCCCGGCTTCTCGATTCAGCCTGCTGAGTTCTCCAAGATCCTGCTGCTGATCTTCTTCGCCGCGGTGCTCGTCTCCAAGCGCCGGCTGTTCACCAGCGCCGGCAAGCACGTGCTGGGTATGAACCTGCCCCGCCCGCGCGACCTGGCGCCGCTGCTGGCCGCCTGGGTGATCTCGGTCGGCGTGATGGCGTTCGAGAAGGACCTCGGCACCTCGCTGCTGCTGTACGCGTCGTTTTTGGTGGTGGTGTACCTGGCCACCCGCCGGTTCAGCTGGATGGTGATCGGGATGCTCCTGTTCACTGTCGGCAGCGTCGCCGCCTACTTCCTGTTCAGCCATGTCCGGGTGCGGGTGCAGACCTGGCTGGACCCGTTCGCCGACCCCGAAGGCGTCGGCTACCAGATGGTGCAGTCGCTGTTCAGCTTCGCCACCGGCGGCATCTTCGGCACCGGGCTGGGCAACGGCCAGCCCGGCTACGTGCCCGCGGCGTCGACGGACTTCATCATCGCCGCGTTCGGCGAGGAACTGGGTCTGGTGGGGCTGGCCGGTGTGCTCATCCTGTACACGATCGTCATCGTCCGAGGCATGCGGACGGCGATCGCGGTCCGTGACAGCTTCGGCAAGCTGCTGGCGGCCGGCTTGGCCGCCACCCTGGGCATCCAGTTGTTCATCGTGGTCGGCGGCGTCACGAAGCTGATTCCGCTGACCGGGCTCACCACACCGTGGCTGTCCTACGGCGGATCGTCGTTGCTGGCCAACTACGTGCTGCTGGCGATCCTGCTGCGCGTCTCGCACGCCGCCCGGCGCCCGCTGAGCACCCAGCCGCAGCGCACCTCCTCGCTCGGCGACAGCGGCACGGCGGTGATCGAGCGCGTATGAACACCTCCCTGCGCCGCGTCACGATGACCCTGATGGCGCTGATCGTGCTGCTGTTGGGTAACGCCACACTGACCCAGGTCTTCGCCGCCGACGGGCTGCGCGCCGACCCCCGCAATCAGCGGGTGCTGCTCGACGAATACTCCCGCCAGCGCGGCCAGATCACCGCCTCCGGGCAACTGCTGGCCTACTCGGTCGCCACCGACGGCCGGATCAAATACCAGCGCATCTATCCCGACCCCGCCATTTACGCGCCGATCACCGGGTTCTACTCGCTGCGTTACTCCAGCAGCGGCCTCGAGCGCGCCGAGGACACCGTGCTCAACGGATCGGATCCACGGCTGTTCGGGCTGCGCCTGGCCGACTTCTTCACCGGCCGCAGCCCCCGCGGCGGCACCGTGGAGACCACCATCCGGCCCCGGGTGCAGCAGGCCGGCTGGGAGGCGATGCAGAAAGGCTGCTCCGGCGGCTGTCGCGGGGCGGTAGTAGCCCTGGAACCGTCCACCGGCAAGATCCTGGCGCTGGTATCGGCGCCGTCGTATGACCCCAACCAGTTGTCCTCACACGACTCGGTGCAGCAGGGCCGGGCCTGGCAGCGACTGCGCGACAACCCCAACTCGCCGCTGACCAACCGCGCCATCAGCGAGACCTACCCGCCCGGGTCGACCTTCAAGGTGATCACCACCGCGGCCGCGCTGCAGGCGGGCATCAACGAGAACGAGCCGCTGACGAACGCGGCGCGCATCTCGCTGCCCGACAGCACCGTCCGGCTGGAGAACTTCGGCGGCAACACCTGCGAGGGCAGCGAGCAGACCGTCCCGCTGCGGGTGGCGTTCGCCCGATCCTGCAACACCGCCTTCGTCCAGTTGGGTATCCGCACCGGCGCCGACGCCCTGCGGACCACTGCCCAGGGGTTCGGGCTGGACATCACACCCGAACCCATCCCGCTGCAGGTGGCCGAGTCCACTGTCGGCCCGATCCGCGACGCCGCCGCGCTGGGGATGACCAGCATCGGCCAGAAGGACGTCGCGGTGACGCCGCTGAAGAACGCGCTGATCGCGGCGACCATCGCCAACAGCGGGTTGACGATGCAGCCGTACCTGGTCGAGGGGTTGGAGGGGCCGGACCTGGCCGGCATCGCGACAACGCAACCCCGCGAACAACGTCGTGCGGTGTCCTCGCAGGTCGCGGCTAAGCTAACGGACCTGATGATCGACGCCGAAAGAGTGACCCAGCAGGAGGGGGCCATCCCGGGCGTACAGATCGCGTCGAAGACCGGCACCGCCGAGCACGGTCCCGATCCGCGGAACACTCCGCCGCACGCTTGGTACATCGCGTTCGCCCCGGCCAACGACCCGAAGGTGGCCGTCGCCGTCGTGGTGGAAGACGGCGGCGACCGCTTGGCGGCGACCGGCGGCGCACTGGCCGCGCCGATCGGTCGGGCCGTCATCGAAGCCGCGCTACAGGGGCGATCATGAGTCCGCAGGTCGGGGCTGCGCTGGCCGGGCGCTACCGGTTGCAGCGGCTCATCGCCACCGGCGGCATGGGCCAGGTGTGGGAAGCCGTCGACAACCGGCTGGGCCGCCGGGTGGCGGTCAAGGTGCTCAAACCCGAGTTCTCGTCCGACCCGGAGTTCATCGAGCGGTTCCGCGCCGAGGCACGCAACACCGCCATGCTGAATCACCCGGGCATCGCCAGCGTGCACGACTACGGCGAGACCGACCTGGACGGCGAGGGCCGCACCGCGTTCCTGGTGATGGAGCTGGTCAACGGCGAGCCGCTGAACTCGGTGCTCAAACGGACCGGTCGGCTGTCGCTGCGCCACGCCCTGGACATGCTGGAGCAGACCGGCCGGGCCCTGCAGGTAGCGCACAGCACCGGGCTGGTGCACCGCGACGTCAAGCCCGGCAACATCATGATCACGCCCACCGGCCAGGTGAAGATCACCGACTTCGGTATCGCCAAGGCCGTCGACGCCGCCCCGGTCACCCAGACCGGCATGGTGATGGGCACCGCCCAATACATCGCCCCCGAGCAGGCCCTCGGGCAGGACGCCACCGCGGCCAGTGACGTGTATTCCCTGGGTGTGGTCGGCTACGAGGTGCTCTCCGGCCGGCGTCCGTTCACCGGGGACGGCGCCCTGACCGTCGCGATGAAGCACATCAAGGAGCCGCCGCCGCCGTTGCCGGCCGAGCTGCCGCCCAACGTGCGTGAGCTCATCGAGATCACCCTGGCCAAGAATCCCGGTTCGCGCTATCGCAGCGGCGGCCCGTTCGCCGACGCGGTGGCCGCGGTGCGCTCCGGCCGGCGACCGACCCGGCCCAGCCAATCGTTGCCGGTGGGGCGTGCCGCGCCGTCGGCGATCCCGTCGACGGCGGCGACCCGGATCGCGCCACCGGTGTCGGCAAGGGCCACCGCGGCAAGGCGGGCCCGGCCCGGCACCGGTAACCACCGGCCGCCGGCGCCGCGTCGCACCTTCACCGCCGGGCAGCGCGCGCTGCTGTGGGCGGCCGGGGTGCTGGGCACGCTGGCGATCATCATCGCGGTGCTGATCGTGGTCAACGCCAAGAGCCCGGGCGGATCGCTGGCACCGGCCACCGTCACCGACACCGGTGGGCCGACGGTCGAGTCGTCGAGCCCCGAGTCACCGCCCGCGCACTCCTCCGGCTGGACCTTCTCGGGGACTTCACGATGACCACCCCGCAGCGGCTCTCCGACCGCTATGAACTCGGCGAGATCCTCGGCTTCGGCGGCATGTCGGAGGTGCACCGCGCGGTCGACACCCGCTTGCACCGCGACGTGGCCGTCAAGGTGCTGCGCGCCGACCTGGCCCGCGACCCGAGCTTCTATCTGCGGTTCCGGCGGGAGGCGCAGAACGCGGCCGCCCTGAACCACCCGGCGATCGTCGCGGTGTACGACACCGGCGAAGCCGACACCCCGGCCGGTCCGCTGCCCTACATCGTGATGGAGCTCGTCGAGGGCGTGACGCTGCGTGACATCGTGCAGAACGACGGTCCGATGCCGCCGACCCGCGCCATCGAGGTGATCGCCGATGCCTGCCAGGCGCTGAACTTCAGCCACCAGCACGGCATCGTCCACCGCGACGTCAAGCCGGCCAACATCATGATCGACAAGCACAACGCGGTGAAGGTGATGGACTTCGGCATCGCCCGCGCGGTCGCCGACGCCGGCAACAGCGTCACCCAGACGGCGGCGGTGATCGGCACCGCCCAGTATCTTTCGCCCGAGCAAGCCCGCGGTGAATCAGTCGACGCACGCTCGGACGTGTACTCGCTGGGCTGCGTGTTGTACGAAATCCTCACCGGCGACCCACCTTTCGTCGGCGACTCTCCGGTGGCGGTGGCCTACCAGCACGTCCGCGAAGACCCGGTGCCGCCGTCGGTGCGCCACCCCGGCCTGTCCGCCGACCTTGACGCGGTGGTGCTCAAAGCCCTGGCGAAGAATCCGGATAACCGCTACCAGACGGCGGCCGAGATGCGCACCGACCTGGTGCGGGTCCACAACGGGGAGAAGCCCGAAGCCCCCCGGGTGCTCACCGACGCCGACCGCGCCTCGATGATGCCCGCCCGGGCCGGCGAGGGCGGTGCGGCCCACACCGACCCGCTGCCCCGCCAGGAACTCGACTTCGGCCACGAGCGGCCGGGTTCGGTGGGCCGGTGGCTGATCGCCGCGATCGTGCTGGCGGTGCTGACCGTCATCGTCACCGTGTCGATCAACAGTTTCGGCGGCCGCACCCATCAGATCCAGGTTCCCGACGTACGCGGTCGAGCTTCGGTCGACGCGATCGCCGAGCTGCAGAACAAGGGCTTCAAGACCCGCACCGACCAGCGGTCGGACTCCGACGTCCCGCCGGACCACGTGATCAGCACCGACCCGCCCGCCGGCGCCCCGGCGAACAAGGGCGACAAGATCACCGTCAACGTGTCCTACGGGCCCGAGCAGCGCCAGGTGCCCGACGTGGCCTCGCTGAGCTATGCCGACGCGGTCAAGAAACTGACTTCCGCCGGGTTCGGCAGGTTCAAGCAGGTCGACTCGCCGTCGACCCCGGAGCTGAAGGACAAGGTGGTCGGCACCAACCCGCCGGCCAATCAGACCACCGCGATCACCAACGAGATCGTCATCGTGATCGGCAGCGGCCCGGCCACCAAGGCCGTCCCGGACGTCACCGGCCAGACGGTGGAGCTGGCGCAGAAGAACCTGACCGTCTACGGCTTCACCAAGTTCACCGAGGTGACGGTGGACAGCCCCCGCCCGGCCGGCGAGGTGATCGCCACCAGTCCGCCCACCGGTGAGACCACACCCGTCGACGCGGTGATCGAGCTGCGGGTGTCGCGCGGCAACCAGTTCGTCATGCCGGATGTGACCGGGATGTTCTGGACCGACGCCGAACCTCAGCTGCGCGCCTTGGGCTGGACCGGGATGCTGATCAAGGGCGCCGACGTCGACGCGGGCGGCTCCGGCCACAACCGGATCCTCTACCAGAGCCCGTCGGCCGGCCAGGGCGTCAACACCGACGGCAACGTCACGCTGCGCTTCGGCCAGTAGCGACCCGGTAGCGCCCGACTACGTCGCGCTTGCGATCGCTTGAGCTGAACCGGGACGCGCGGTCTGCACCGTGGCGGCGATCTCGGCCTCCAATCGCCGCACCAAGGCGTCATCGCAGGGGTAGCCGCAGCAGCCCAGCCAGTTCGCCAGCATCCGGTGGCCGCCCTCGGTGAGGATCGACTCCGGGTGGAACTGCACTCCGTGGATGGGCAGCTCAGTGTGCCGCACCGCCATGATCACCCCGCCGCGGGTGCGCGCCGTGACCTCCAAGACCGCGGGCAGCGTCTCGGGCAGGATCGTCAACGAGTGGTACCGGGTGGCGGTGAACGGATCGGGCAGGCCCTTCAGCACCCCGGTGTCGGTGTGGAAGACGGTGCTGGTCTTGCCGTGCAGCAGCTCCGGCGCCCGCCCCACGGTACCGCCGAACGCAACGCCGATCGCCTGATGGCCCAGACACACCCCCAGCACCGGGATCCGAGCCGCGGCGCAAGCGCCGACCAGGGCGATCGATGCACCCGCGCGTTCCGGCGTGCCGGGTCCGGGGCTGAGCAACACCCCGTCGAAGTCGGCCACCACTTCGTCCAGGGCGCCCGGGTCGGCCAAGCGCGCGTCGTCGTTGCGCCACACGACAGCCTGCACACCCAACTGGCCCAGATACTGCACCAGGTTGAACACAAAGCTGTCGTAGTTGTCGACGACCAGAATCCGCACGCTCACAGGCTACCGCCGGGTCGACGGCGACGGTTCAGTAGTCGACCGGGCCGGCCGGGACGGCGTAGCGCATCCGGGCGGGTCCCGACGTCTCGACCACCCGCAGGTCCGTGCCGACCTGCTCGCTGTAGCCCAGGCCGAACCGGATCACGTACTGCTTGTACAGCGTGACCAGGGGAGCGGCGGCCAGCGCGGCCTGCATCGCGTCCGGGTCGCCGATAGCGGTCACGACATAGGGCGGGCTGTAGGTCCGGCCACCCAGCAGCAGGGTGTTGCCGACGCACCTCGGCGCCGACTCCGCGGTGATCCGCTGATCCTGCATCTGGACGGCTTCGGCGCCGGCGCTCCACATCGCGTTGAGCACCGCGGAGATGTCCTGCTGGTGTACCACCAGGTCGTCAGGGGAGGCGTCCCTGGGGAACCGGCCGTTGGCGTCGCGCTGGGCATCGGTGAGGGTCACCACCAGGCCCGGCCCGTGGACGGCCTCCAGTCCGGCGGCCTCGGCCACTTGATCGGCGCGGTTGCGCATCGCCGACAACGCCGCACCGGCACCCCGGCCGTGCACCGAGCCCACGGCGGTCGTCAGCGTGTCCCGCTTGGCCGTGAGCTCTTCCACCGTGGACTGGGTGGCGCGAACCAGGTCGACCAGGCGGGGCGCATCACCGCGGCGGATCTCCTTGCCACCGGAGACGCCGTGGGTGGCCGCCAACAGCAGTCCGGCCAACAGGCACACCAGCGGGACACCGAACCGCCATGGGGAGCTGCGGCCGGGGGACCGCGGCCGATCGTGCTGCATCGGCTCTCCAATTCTCGCCAATTCTCGGCTGGGGGCCCGGCTGGGTTAATCTCGTACCGACCCATACTCGCAGCTTCACGCCGCACTGTCCCGAGGTATCGATGCCCAAGTCGAAGGTTCGCAAGAAGACCAGCTTCACCCCCTCGTCGGTAAGCCGTACCCCGGTCAAGGTCAAGGGCGGCCCGTCGAGCGTTTGGTTCGTCGCCCTGTTTCTGGGGTTGATGATCCTCGGGCTGGCGTGGCTGATGGTGTATCAGTTGGCGGCCACCGGGTTGGACACCCCCGCGGCACTGAACTGGATGGCTGAGCTGGGCCCGTGGAACTACGCGATCGCGTTTGCTTTCATGATCACCGGTCTGTTGCTCACCATGCGCTGGCGCTGAGCTGCACCGGACCCCGATTTTGGATATATCTCGCCGTCGGCGATGCCAGCTGGGGAACCAAGCGATTGCTCAATCACATCGATGTGATTCATCCCCATTGTGGACAACCCCTGTAGATAACCTCGAAACCGCAGGTCGCGTTGACTGAGAATCGACCCCAGCAAACTCAGTGGTCGCCACCTGCCGGGGGAATCGCTGGTTGCGCGGTTGTCGGCGCGGTGTTAGCTATCAGTGCTGTGACGCTCGCCACAGACCTGCCCGGGCGAGTTCTGGCCGGGATTGCCGGAGTCGGCCTGATGGTGTTTGCCGGCTTCTCCTGGCGGTCCCGGCCAAGGCTGGCACTGACCGCCCAGGGCCTGGCCGTGCGTGGCTGGTGGAGCACTCGCCTGCTGGCGCCCGACAGCCTCACGCGCGTCCGCGTCACCGACTTCCAGCGAATCGGCCGCACGCACCGGCTGCTGGAGATCGAGACGGCCGACGATCGGCTGCTGATCCTGTCCCGGTGGGACCTCGGGACCGACCCCCGCGACGTGTTCGATGCCCTGACAGCGGCCGGTTACACCGGCCCCTGACCAGGTTTGCCCAGGGTGCTAGGAGACCGTCACCGACTCGATCACGACGGGCTCGGCGGGCCGGTCGTTACGGTCGGTCGGGGTGGTGGCGATGGCGTCCACGATTGCCTGCGAATCGGGGTCGACGACCTCGCCGAAGATGGTGTGCTTGCGGTTCAGGTGCGGGGTCTGACCAACCGTGACGAAGAACTGCGAGCCGTTGGTGCCGGGTCCGGCGTTGGCCATCGCCAGCAGGTAGGGCTTGTCGAACACCAACTCTGGGTGGAACTCGTCCTCGAACTTGTACCCGGGGCCACCACGACCGGTGCCGGTCGGGTCGCCGCCCTGGATCATGAAGCCGCCGATCACCCGGTGGAACACCGCACCGTCGTAGAACGGGCCCGACGAGCCGCCGGAGGCGTTGGTGGTCGAGTACTCCTTGGTGCCCTGAGCCAGTCCGACGAAGTTGGCGACGGTCTTGGGGGCGTGGTTGCCGAACAGCGCGATCTTGATGTCGCCGCGGTTGGTGTGCAGCGTGGCAGTTGCGGTGGCGATGGGGCTGGTGGTCATGGGATGACAGTGTGCCATTCGCGGCGTGGTGCGCTGCGTCACGGGTAGCGTTGGCTCATGCGACTGTCGAAGGAGACCCAGCTGACCCACCGAGAACGCCTGAACCGGGGCCTGGCACACACCGCGGCCGGGCCGGTCGATGTCGCCCGTGGCGCTGTCGGGCTCAGTGGGGCTGCGGTGCAGCGAGGCGCATCGGAACTGCGCAGGCGCTACCGGGAGAGTCGACTGGCCGACCAAGTCGCCGATGCCGCCGACACCGCCGCGCGGGAGTTGGCCGCGGCCCAAGAATTGGTTTCCGGGCTGCCGGACGTGCTGGCCTACGGCGAGCCGCGGCGTCGCCGTATCCGCCGTTCTTGGGTGATCGTCGGCGCCGCCGGCGTGGCGTTACTGGTGGGCGGTGTGGCGGCGGTGCTGATCCGCCGGTCCGACCGGCCGGAGGAACCCTCGCCACGGCCGCCGAGCGTGGACACGCAGCACAAGATTTAGAACTTGTGGAGCCTAGGAGATTCGAACTCCTGACATCTGCCTTGCAAAGGCAGCGCTCTACCAACTGAGCTAAGGCCCCGGACGGGACTCGTGGGCCTAGGAGGACTCGAACCTCCGACCTCTTCGTTATCAGCGAAGCGCTCTAACCACCTGAGCTATAGGCCCGTAGTCGACTACGACCGAGCGCCGAGATTACCGCACCCGACGCCCCCCGACCAAAATGCTGGTCAGTCCCGGTCAGCCAGGGTCACCTCGACACCGCCCACGACGTCGGTGCTCAGGTTGTAGATCA
This sequence comes from Mycobacterium sp. IDUB_21, assembly GCF_055419425.1. Classification (NCBI taxonomy): domain Bacteria; kingdom Bacillati; phylum Actinomycetota; class Actinomycetes; order Mycobacteriales; family Mycobacteriaceae; genus Mycobacterium; species Mycobacterium sp. IDUB_21. The sequence goes on from NZ_JBVAXQ010000007.1 coordinate 13,913, forward strand.
CCGCACCCAGGGTGGCCATCGCCGTCAGCACGACGATGTTGACCAGTCCGATCAGGGCTGCGCCGCCGAAGATCGAACTGCCCGAAACCAGTTCCGCGGCACTGTTATTGGTCAACAAGTCGCCCACGTTGCTGTTCAGCTTGCTCCAGACGCCCATCGCACCCAGCAGGACGTAGAGCACGGCGACGGCGATCATCCAGACGAAGAACAGCGCCGTCGACAACAGCAGCGACACCTTCAGCGCGCTCCACGGGTCGATCCGCCGGATCTGCATGCTGGCCCGCACCGGGCCGCGCGGCCCGGCCGTCAGCTGCGGGCGCCGGGCCGGGGCCCGACGCTGGGCCGGTTCGGACAGATCCGGCAGCTCACTGCCGTAGGCGTCCTCGGACGGCGCGGCCTGGGCAGCCTGGGCCGGCTTGGCCACCGGCTGGGCCGGCTTGGCGGCGGGCTTGGCCGGTTGGGCGGGTTGCGCCGGCGCCGGCTGCGGTGCGCCGGGTGCGGCGGTGCCGGAGACGAAGCGGCGCAGCCGCTCGTCCACACCGGGGGAGTGGGCGGCCGCGTTGGGTTCGGCCGGCCGGACCGGTTCGGCGGGCCGTGCCGGTTCGGCGGGCCTGGTCGGTTCGGCGGGCCTGGTCGGGGCGGGCGGTCGCGTCTGGCCCCCGCGCTGCCAGGGCGGTGCCTCCCCGGTCTCGGTGATCCGGCCGGGCCGGGCCGCGGGCCGCTGACCGGCGGCGTCGGTCGAACCGCTGCCCGGGGACTCGGCCTTGCCCGGGCCGTTGCCCGGGTGCCCCGGCTCATTCGGTGCGCTCACCCACCGCTCCTTACCTATCCGCGCCACACGGCGGTCGGATACTCCAGTCGGGTTCAGCTACCCGAGTCGTCATCGGCCGGCTCGTCATCGGCCGGCTCTTCGTCGGCGTTCCGGGCGATCGCTATCAGTGTGTCGCCCTCACCCAAGTTCATCAACCGAACGCCCTTGGTCTGCCGCCCGGCCTTGCGGACCTGCTGCGCCGCAGTGCGGATCACCCCGCCACCGGAGGTGATCGCGTAGAGCTCACTGTCGTCGTCGACGATCAGCGCCCCGACCAACCTGCCGCGGCGTTTGTCGTACTGGACGGTCAGAATGCCCTTGCCGCCCCGGCCCTGCGCGGTGTACTCCTCAATCGCGGTCCGCTTGGCATACCCGCCCGCGGTGGCCACCAGCAGATAGGTGCCCTCCCGAACCACGTTGAGCGACAGCAGGTAGTCATCGGTGTTGAACCGCATGCCCTGAACGCCCGACGTCGCGCGGCCCATCGGGCGCAGCGCCTCGTCGGTCGCCGAGAACCGAATGGACTGACCGAGGGCCGACACCAGCAGCAGATCATCCTCGGCGGAGCACAACATCGCCCCGACCAACTCGTCCCCGTCGCGCAGGTTGATCGCGACGATCCCGCCGGAACGGTTGGAGTCGAAATCGGTCAGCTTGGACTTCTTCACCAGCCCGTTGCGCGTGGCCAGCACCAGATACGGCGCGTCCTCGTAGCCCTTGATCTGGATGACCTGGGCGATGCGCTCCTCGGGCTGGAAGGCCAGCAGGTTGGCGACATGCTGACCGCGTGCGGTGCGCAGCGCCTCCGGCAGGTCGTAGGCCTTGGCCCGATACACCCGGCCCTGCGTGGTGAAGAACAGGATCCAGTCGTGGGTCGAGCAGACGAAGAAGTGCGCGACGATGTCGTCCTGCTTGAGGCCGGCGCCCTGCACGCCCTTGCCGCCGCGCTTCTGACTGCGGTACAGGTCGGTTTTGGTGCGTTTGGCGTAGCCGGTCTCGGTGATGGTGACGACGACGTCCTCGCGGGCGATCAGATCCTCATCGGCGACGTCGCCGTCGGCGGCGATGATCCGGGTCCGCCGATCATCGCCGTACTTCTCGACGATCTCGGCGAGCTCGTCATGCACGATCGCGCGTTGCCGCTCCGGCTTGGCCAGGATGTCTTCCAGGTCGGCGATCTCGGCCTCGATCTTGGCCAGGTCGTCGATGATCTTCTGGCGCTCCAGTGCGGCCAGCCGGCGCAGCTGCATGTCCAGAATCGCTTGCGCCTGAATCTCATCGATGTCGAGCAGGTTGATCAGGCCCTGGCGCGCCACGTCGACGGTCTCCGAGGCCCTGATCAACGCGATGACTTCGTCGAGGGCGTCGAGCGCCTTGACCAGACCGCGCAGGATGTGCGCCCGTTCGTTGGCCTTCCGCAGCCGGTAGGTGGTGCGCCGGACGATCACCTCGAGCTGGTGTGCCACGTAGTGGCGGATCATCTGATCCAGCCGCAGTGTGCGCGGCACCCCGTCGACGATCGAGAGCATGTTGGCGCCGAAGCTGGTCTGCAGCTGGGTGTGCTTGTAAAGGTTGTTCAGCACTACCTTCGCCACCGCGTCGCGTTTGATCTCGACAACGATGCGCAAGCCCGCCCGGTCGCTGCTCTGGTCCTCAATGTTGGCGATACCGACCAACTTTCCGTCGCGCACCTGCTCGGCGATCGACGTGATGAAGTTGTCGTGGTTCACCTGATACGGCAGCTCGGTGATGACCAGCAGGGAGCGGCCTCGCGCGTCCTCCTCGATCTCGACCACGCCGCGCATCCGGATGGATCCGCGGCCGGTCCGGTAGGCGTCACCGATGCCCTGCGATCCGACGATCAGCCCGGAGGTGGGGAAGTCCGGGCCCTTGACCCGCTCCATCATCGCTTCCAGGGTGGCCTCTTCATCGGCGTCGAAGTTGTCCAGACACCAGAACACCGCCTCGGCGAGTTCGCGCAGGTTGTGTGGCGGGATGTTGGTCGCCATGCCGACCGCGATGCCGCCGGAGCCGTTGGCCAGCAGATTCGGGAACCGGCTGGGCAGCACCGTGGGTTCCTGGACCCGACCGTCGTAGTTCGGGACGAAATTGACTGTCTCCTCATCGATTTCGCGCAGCATCTCCATGGCCAGCGGGGTCAGCCGGGCCTCTGTGTTGTGGCTGACGAACCCGTTGGAGATGAAGGCGTGGTCCTCGGTGTCCACTCGCAGGCTGTAGACGGGCTGAACCCCGGCGTCGGTGACCGATGCCACCTCGGCGTAGTAGAACCGGCCGTCGGTGAGCTCGGTGGCGATCGCACGGACATCCGGGTCTGCAATACGAGACAGAATCTCTGCGCCATCACGCCGCCACCGGGACAGCCGGTCGATGTTGTGGCGGTTCAGCCAGTCCTTGTCGACCCAGCGACTCCCACAATGCCGGCGGATGAACCGGGCCAGGCCGGGCACGTGGTCGCTGTCCAGGCCGGCGCAGGGCGGCAGTGCGGACAGGATTCCGACGAGCTTGTCCTGCTTGACGCCGCCGAAACCGATTTGGCTGGCGAAGAGCTCCGCCTGCCCACGATTGGTGATGACGACCTTGTACTCGCCGACAGCGTGGCGATAACGGCGGGAGATGACGCCGAACTCCAGCAGCATCTGCTGAACATCCTTGGCCAGCCGTTCACTGCGGGTGGAGTATGAAACCTGAATCGTGTTGCGCGGCAGGGCCGAGCAGGAACCATCGCCTTCGAAGAGTGCCTGCAGAAACACCCGCTTGACCGCAGCCGGCGACTGCCAGATCCATTCCGGGACTGACTTCGCCGCGGATCGTTGACCGGTGAGTTCCGCCAGCCGAGAGCGCTTCAGATCCGACAAGTTTTGGATATCCAGCTCATAGAGCAACGAACCCGACTTGATGATGCGCTGCGACACATACCGCGCACCTCCTACAACCGCGTCGTAGGCGGCGACAACCATGCCGAAGTAGTCGGCGTCGAGGTTGTTGAAGCCAGCACGGTTCTCGGAGACGAACCCCTCGCTGACGAAGGCGCCGGCCAACAGCGCCTCCATCGTGGGGTGCCAGTCGGCGGGCCCGAACTCGGTCGGCGGAGTCCGTTGCAGTGCGACCCGATCGCCCGGACGGATCTCCTCAACCAACTTCCACAGCAGCGTCGGTATGCCGGCGACATCGACCAGGCACAGCAACGGGTGGTTTGCCGTACCGGAGACTTCGTAACCCTCGGTGGTCCGCACCGTGTGCGTCTGATGTTCGCCGGAGTGGAACAGTCGATCGGCGACAACCGGGTTGCCGTGCCTGTCCAGGACTTTCAGTTCGACGATGTTGTCGGAGCCAGGCCGAGCACCCGCCACGACATCGCCGATGCGTACGGACTGACCGAAAGGCGTCCGCACCAAAGCATCCCCGGTGAGGCAGTACCTCATGGCGGCTGGCGGGTCGTTGCCCGGCGAACCGAAGTTGCCCTGCCCGTCCACCAACGGATAACGCAGCGACCACGGCTGTGCCATCCGGACCAGGGTGTCGTAGATCGACGAGTCACCGTGCGGGTGGTAGTTACCCATCGTCTCGGCGACCGAGCGGGCCGACTTGGCGTGGCCGCGGTCCGGGCGGAATCCGGAGTCGAACATCGCGTAGAGCACCCGGCGGTGCACCGGCTTCAGACCGTCGCGCACCTCGGGCAGCGCGCGGCCCACAATGACGCTCATCGCATAGTCGATGTAGCTGCGCTGCATCTCCTGCTGGATGTCGACCGGCTCGATCCGCTCCACCGAGTCGTCTCCGGGTGGCAGCGTGGTGTCTGTCATCTATTCCTCGTTCAGTCAGCGGTCAGGCAAGCCCGGTGTCGCGATGAATCGCTAAACATCCAGGAAACGAACGTCTTTCGCGTTGCGGGTGATGAAGCTGCGCCGTGCCTCGACGTCCTCGCCCATCAGGATCGAGAAGAGTTCGTCGGCGGCGGCGGCATCGTCGAGGGTGATCTGGCGCAGCACCCGAACGGTCGGGTCCATTGTGGTCTCCCACAGTTCCTTGGCGTTCATCTCGCCGAGGCCCTTGTAACGCTGGATACCATCCTCCACGTTGATCTTCTTGCCGGCCGCTTTCCCTGCCTCGAGCAGGCCATCGCGTTCCCGGTCGGAGTAGGCGAACTCAGCCTCGGTACCGCGCTGCCACTTGAGTTTGTACAGCGGCGGCTGGGCCAGGAAGACGTGGCCGTGCTCGACCAACGGGCGCATGAAACGGAACAGCAGCGTGAGCAGCAGCGTCGAGATGTGCTGGCCGTCGACGTCGGCGTCGGCCATCAACACGATCTTGTGATAACGCAGCTTGGTGATGTCGAATTCGTCGTGAATGCCGGTTCCCAACGCGGTGATGATCGCCTGGACTTCGTTGTTCTTCAGCACCCGGTCGATGCGGGCCTTCTCGACGTTGATGATCTTGCCGCGCAACGGCAGAATGGCCTGGAACATCGAGTCGCGGCCGCTCTTCGCCGAGCCGCCGGCTGAATCCCCCTCCACCACATACAGTTCGCACTTGCTGGGATCGTTCGAGCGGCAGTCAGCCAGCTTGCCGGGCAGCCCACCCAGGTCGGTGGCGCTCTTGCGGCGCACCAGTTCTCGTGCCTTTCGCGCCGCCATCCGGGCTTGCGCCGACGACACCGCCTTGTTGATGATCGTCTTGGCTTCAGCCGGATTGGCCTCGAACCAGTGGCTGAGTTGCTCGTTGCAGACCTTCTGCACGAACGACTTGACCTCGGTGTTGCCCAGCTTCGTCTTGGTCTGGCCCTCGAACTGCGGTTGGGAGACCTTCACCGAGATGACGGCCGCCAACCCCTCGCGAATGTCGTCGCCGGTGAGGTTCGGGTCCTTGTCCTTGAGCAGCTTCTTGTCTTTGGCGTACTTGTTCACCACGCTGGTCAGCGCCGAACGGAAGCCCTCCTCGTGGGTGCCACCCTCCGCGGTGTTGATGGTGTTGGCGAAGGTGTGCACCGACTCCGAATAGCCGCCGTTCCACTGCATCGCGATCTCGACTTCGTGACCGGTTCCCTTGCCGTCGAAGTCGATGATGGTCGGGTGGATCGATGTCTTGGTCCGGTTGATGTGCTTCACGAAGTCGCGCAGACCGCCCGGATAGTGGAAGACGCGGTGCTTGACCTTGTGCGGCGCCTGCGCTTCGGCCGCCTGGTCTTCGGCGGACTTGGGGGCTTCGGCGGTGTCGCTGACCACCTCGTCGACGACCTCTTCGGTGCGCACCCGCTCATCGGTGAGCTCGATGGTCAGGCCCTTGTTGAGGAACGCCATCTCCTGCAGACGTCGCGCGACGGTCTCGAAGTCGTAGTTGGTGGTTTCGAAGACGTCCGGGTCGGCCCAGAATCGAATGGTGGTGCCGGACTTGCTGCTCTTTTCGCCCTTTTTCAGGGTCCCGGGCACGGACTTGTCGTAAGTCTGAAACCACTCGTAGCCGTCCCGGAAGATATCGGCTTCCAAGCGCGAGGACAGCGCGTTGACCACCGAGACCCCGACGCCGTGCAGGCCACCGGAGACGCTGTAGGCGCCTTCTTCGAATTTTCCGCCGGCGTGCAGCACCGTCATGACGACATCGACGGTGGGTACGCCGGTGGAGTGCATGGCCACCGGGATTCCGCGCCCGTCGTCGACGACCTCGACACCGCCGTCTTCGAGAATGCGCACCGCCACTTTGGTGGCGAAACCTGCCATCGCCTCATCGACGGCGTTGTCGACGACCTCCCAGATCAGGTGGTGCAGACCGCGTTCACCGGTGGAGCCGATGTACATACCTGGTCTTTTACGGACGGCTTCGAGGCCTTCGAGAACCTTGATCGAATCGGCACCATATTTGTTTTGGGCAGCCACGGTCGGGGAGCTCTCCTCAGAGTCGCAAGCAAGCATTCGGCGCACCACATCACCGATGCGCGGGGGATACCGGAACAGTCTACCGTGACGAACCGACGGCGGGCATTTTCTCGGGGCGTTTCCAGCCATCTGGTTGCGCCGTGGCGTCGATATCGCGGTCAACCATGTGTCCGGCCGCTGGCCGGAGCAATTTTTATGCTCGTAGCGGCGCTGAAGGCGCAGATCGTCCGGCTGCCCACCGGCTCAGCCGGCCTACCCGTAGGTATCCCGGGGGCCGCGTCCCGAGACGTGCAGCGGTCCCTTCCGCCAGGACGGCGCGGTCGGGCCGGTGATCTTCAGCTTCGTCACCACCCCGTCGCCGACCGCGGTGGCGATCTTCGCCAGCAGCTGCGCCTGCACCAGCCGCAGTTGGGTAGCCCAGGCTGTCGATTCGGCTGACACACTGAGCACGCCCTCGGAGAGCCTGGTCGGGATCGCATGCGAGGCGATGTCCTCGCCGACCACCGAAGGCCACCGGCCCAGGACGGTCCCCTCGGCGACCTGTGCCGACCAGCCGCGTGATTGTGCGAGGTCGCGGGTTGCATTGCCCAGGCTCTGGGGGTCGCGACGATCCGGACCCGGCCCGGACCAGGCACGCCGGCCGCCGCCACCACCCGGCGCGCCCCGGCGCAACGGTGCCCGGCGCCCCTGTCCGACGTCTTTGCCCTGGCTGCGTGCCGCTTCGCGGGCTTCGGCCAGGGTCCGTCGGACCAGATCCATGCCGGCCAGCCCGGCCAGCTGTGCCGGCGGCTCGACGTCGGGCTCGCTCATGAGTCACTCCCGATCAGTTCTGACTCCCTGCCGGCATCACCCTCGGTGACCGTGATGTGGATTTGGCGCGCCTGCCAGTCCACGGGTACGTCCTCGACAACGGCGGCGGTGATCAGCACCTGCTCTGCGGAGGCGGCGACGTCGGCAAGCGCACGCCGGCGAGCGGTGTCCAACTCGGCGAAAACGTCGTCGAGCAACAACACCGGTTCGGCACCCTCACTACGCAGCAGTTGATAGGCCCCCAGCCGCAGCGCCAGCGCCATCGACCAGGATTCACCGTGGCTGGCAAAGCCTTTCACCGGCCGGTCACCGAGCCGAAGCTCCAATTCATCACGGTGCGGACCGACCAGACACACGCCACGTTCCAGTTCCGCGCGGCGGCGGCGCGCCAATTCCGCCAGCAACACTTCCTGCAGCTCAGCGGGGCCTTCATCAGAGCCCTCGGGCGGGAACTCCAATTTGGGCCGATAGGCCACAGCCGCGTTCCTGGTTCCCGGCGCAAGCAGTTGATAGGCCTTCTCCACCTCCGGCGCAAGCTGGCGCACCAGCTCCATCCGGGCAGCCATCAGATCCGCGCCGTGCGCCGCCAATTGGGCATCCCAGACATCCAGGGTGTCCAGCACCGACCGGTCGCCGCGGTGCAGTGCGCCCGGTGCACTTTTGAGCAGCGCGGTGCGTTGCCGCAACACCTTGTCGTAGTCGGCGCGTACCGCCGCGATCCGCGGCCGACGCACGCTGGCCAGTTCGTCGAGGTACCGGCGCCTCTCGCCGGGGTCACCACGGACCAGCGCCAGGTCTTCCGGGGCGAACAACACCGCCCGTAACACCCCGACGACCTCACGGGCGTGACGCACCGGTGCTCGGTTGAGCCGGACCTTGTTGGCGCGCCCCGCGGTGATCTCCAGATCAACCGCCAACTCACGGCCTTCGTTGACGACGATCGTCGACACCACCGCACGCTCGGCGCCCGATCTGATCAGCGGGGCGTCAGTCGCCACCCGGTGTGATCCCAGTGTCGACGAATACCACAGCGCTTCAACGAGATTGGTCTTCCCGTAACCGTTGGGTCCGACCAGCACCGTCGCGCCCGGTTCCAGGTCCAGGTCGGCGTGCGCCCAGGACCGGAAATCCCGCAGGCCCAGGTGGCGGACATACACCGCGAAACCACCCCTCCCGTCGTGGCGGCCGCGCCGGTCAGCCGGGCAGGCGAACCGGCATCAACAGATAGACGTAATCCGACGGCACGGCCGGGAACGGGCCGGCGCCGGACAGCGCAGGATCATCGGCACCGGCCGGACGCAGCACAGCGGGTTTCTTCGGATCGGTGAATCCCATTGAGACCTTCTCGCTGTGCAGCGAGCCCAACCCGTCGGTCAGATATGTCGGATTGAACGCGATGGTCAGCGGCTCGCCGACGAAGTCCACCGCCAGATCCTCCTCGGCCCGGCCGACATCCTCCGCGCCGGCGGACAACCGCAGAGTGCCCTCGGACAACTCCATGCGGACCTGCGCACCACGATCAGCAACCAGCGCGACACGCTTAATCGCCTCGGTCAGCTCAGCCACGCCGATGGTGGCGACCGCAAGATGTTCACTGGGCAGCAGCTGGCGGAATTTCGGGAATTCGGCATCCAACAATCGGGTGGTGCTGCGCTTTCCCGCGCTGGTGATGCCCAGCAGGCCTTCGCTGCCGACCGCCGGACCCGCGCCCAGAGCCAGATGTACCTCGGTACCGTCACTGCTGGCCTTGGCGGCTTCGGCGAGCGTCTTGGCCGGCACCAGCACTGCGGCTTCGGTGCCCGGCGCCGACGACCAGGTCAGCTCGCGAACCGCCAGACGGAAGCGGTCTGTAGCAGCCAAAACCACCGTGTTGCCCGAGATTTCGACACGAATGCCAGTCAACATCGGCAACGTGTCATCCCGGCCGGCGGCTACCGCCACCTGGCCGATCGCCTCCGCGAACAGGTCCGCGGGCAACATCCCGGTCTCTTCCGGCAACGTCGGCAGCGTCGGATAGTCCTCGACGGTCATGGTGGGCAGGGAGAACCTGGCATTGCCGCATGTCAATGCTGCCCGGGTCGACTCCACCTGGACCTCGACCGGCTTGGCGGGCAGCGCCCTGGTGATATCCGACAGTAGTCGCCCGGACACCAAAACACTTCCCGGAGAAGCGATCTCAGCCGCCAGCTGGACCTCTGCGGAAACCTCATAATCGAAACCGGAGACGGTCAACCCGTTGTCGGAGCCGGTCAGCAGCACCCCGGCCAGCAACGGCACTGTTGGCCGAGCCGGCAGCGATTTCGCGACCCATGCCACCGCGTCAGCGAAGTCATCCCGGTCCAGTCGAAATCTCAAGTCGGTCAGACCCGCGTTCGTGGTCGCCGCGTCCATAGTGTCCTCTCGTCACCCCGATATCGAGCTCTACCCCGCGGCGACTGGTGAACGTCCCACCTGCGGCCGTGCAACGCCCCGACAAAACGCAAGGGCGGTAGGTCACCAACCGTAGAGCCTCGAAGCCTGTCTTGAAAGTTAATCGATGACACCCGGGGTCCTCGCGGGGCACCGCATGGCGGGGTCGACCGGCTGTTGTGAACAGCCCGGTTCGACGTGAATCCCCAACGACCTGTTTTTAGAGAGAATCGAGGAAGAGATTTCAGTATTAGTAGTAGGTCCTGTGCATGCTGGGCACAGCATGGTATCGCCGCTGCTGAGCGGGGTGATGGTGCTGGGGACCAACGGTGAATAACACGCCGGCACGCATCGGGCCGGCTGGGTATGGACCTGCCGGTGTGTATCGCGGGTCGGTTCGTCATCGGATCGTCGACAGGTTGTCCGCAGCGGTATCCACAGGCCGCGGCTGCAACGGGTGATGCGAGTGTGTCGGAAGTTTTTTGCCAGAAACGTGTAGTCGGCGCGCGCGGATCAACGCTTGGCGCGTTGCCGGATGCGGGTGGTGAGTTCTTTGACCTGATCGAAGATCTCGCGGCGTTCGGCCATCTCGCCGCGGATTTTGCGTTCGGCGTACATCACCGTGGTGTGATCGCGGCCGAAGGCCTGGCCGATCTTGGGTAGCGACAGGTCGGTCAGCTCACGACACAGATACATGGCAATCTGCCGGGACTGGGCTAGCGGGCGGGTTTTGCCCGGGCCACGCAGTTCCTCGATGCTGGTGTCGAAGTATTCGGCGATCACCGCCATGATGATCGCCGCGCTGATCTGCATGGTGCTGGCGTCGGCGATCAGATCACGCAAGACGATCTCGGCCAGCGACCTGTCGATAGGAGTCTTGTTCAGCGACGCGAACGCCGTGACCCGGATCAGCGCGCCCTCGAGTTCACGGATATTGCGCTCGATGCTGGTGGCGATCAACTCGAGCACATCGCCGGGGACGTCCAGACGTTCCATCTGCGCCTTCTTGCGCAGAATGGCGATTCGGGTCTCCAGATCGGGAGGCTGGACGTCGGTGATCAGGCCCCATTCGAACCGGGTGCGCAGGCGATCTTCCAGAGTGGCAAGTTGTTTGGGCGCCCGGTCCGAAGTGATCACGATCTGCTTGTTGGCGTTGTGCAGGGTGTTGAAGGTATGGAAGAACTCCTCCTGGATACCTTCCTTGCCCTCGATGAACTGGATGTCGTCGACCAGCAGGACGTCGATGTCGCGGTAACTGCGCTTGAACGCGACCTTGCGATCGTCGCGAAGCGAGTTGATGAAGTCGTTGGTGAACTCTTCGGTGGAGACGTACTTCACGCGCATGCCCGGAAAAAGTCGCTGGGTGTAGTTGCCGGCCGCGTGCAGCAGGTGGGTTTTACCCAGACCGGACTCGCCCCAGATGAACAACGGGTTGTACGCGCGGGCGGGCGCCTCGGCGATGGCCAGGGAGGCCGCGTGTGCGAACCGGTTGGAGGTTCCGATGACAAACGTGTCGAAGGTGTAGCGCCGGTTCAGGCTTGCACCGTCGGCGGTCGCCGACTCGTCGCTGGGCCGCTCAGTGAAGTAATTGGGCCAGTCATATTCGACGTCCGGGGTTTCGTCGTCGTCTTCGTCTTCGATGGTGCGGGTCTGGGCGGGCCCGTCGGTGCCGGACGAGGGGGACGTGTCGTCGTGGGGCGCCGGGGCGATGCGCACGCCGAGCTCGATGTCGTGACCGAGCCGGCGGCTCAGCGCAGCGGTGATCTGGGTGCGCAGGTGCCGTTCGATCTCGTTCTGGACGAAGCTGCTCGGAACCGAGAGCAGCGCGAAGCCTTCGACTATCGCCAACGGGTGCACCAGGTTGAGCCAGGCCTTCTGCTGGGGAGTCAGCACCGGGGCTGAGGCAGCGGGGACATCGGGTGCGGTGGCCTCGCCGTTGAGTTCTGCGACGACTTCGTCCCACAGCGAGAGGAACGCCGCCCCGGGGTCATCGGTCAAGGCGTCTTCCCCCTGGCTCGAAATCGTGATGCACGAAGCTCGTGCAGTGACATGCTATCCACACAGTTATCCACAGGTGTGGATGAGGTGCGTATACCCCGTGGGACCTTCCAGGCCAGTTGCTCGGCAACGGCCACTCCAGACAGTCGGGCGATACCTGAAGTGCAGGCCGCTTCGTCCTCTTCGATCACGGCCGAGGCCGCTCCAGTCGCGAAACGGCGCTGGCAAGCAAGTTAACAGGTTTCGAGGCGGGCGACTACTTGTTTCTGCGAGATGAACCGGCCGAAATCCTGGCGCGCCGGAACGTCCGTGGCAGGTGTGACCACTGTGAATGATGGGCCGGGTTGGCGGGGGGTTGAAGGGGACCTCCCGGGAGGTTCTGGTTGGCGACGGGACCGGGGTTTGACCCGGCGAACCTGCATCAGTACCCTCGAACAGTCGCCCGAACGTCGGCGATACGGCAGCGACCGGCTCCTGGCCGGAGACCGCGCCGGTTACCAGCAAGACGCAGAAGTTCACCGAGCTTACCGAGTGCGTCGCGTGCGGCAGGCACAACGGGGTTCCGGTGTGTCGGGCAGACGCGGCGCAAGATTCAACAAGGAGAGTGTGCCGTGGCCAAGGGCAAGCGGACCTTCCAGCCCAACAACCGACGTCGGGCCAGGGTGCACGGCTTTCGCCTGCGGATGCGTACGCGCGCCGGCCGCGCCATCGTCTCAGCCCGGCGTGGCAAGGGCCGGCGCTCGCTGACTGCTTGAGACGGGTAGCACGGCGTGCTCCCGTCTCAACACCGGATGAGGCGGTCGGCGGATTTCGGTGCGACGGTCAAGCAGGGCCGCAGGGCGGTCCAGCCCGACGTCATCGTGTACAGCCGAGTGGTCTGCGACCGGCGAACCGAAACGCCCGGCGCGTGCGCGGCGATGCCGCCGCAAGTCGGCCTGATCATCGCCAAGTCGGTGGGTTCGGCGGTCGATCGGCACCGGGTGGCCCGTCGACTGCGGCATGTGGCTTGTGACGTGCTGGATGATCTCGGAACGGGCGAACAGTTGGTGATCCGCGCGCTGCCCAGCAGCAACAAGGCGAAATCCGATGCGCTCCGCACCCAGTTGCGCGCCGGGTTGCGGTCGGTACATCGATCCGGGGGTGCGGCGCGATGACCCACGGTGTGGCGGCGGCTCCGGTTCGCGCGCTGATCTTCGTCATCCAGCTCTACCGACATCTCATCTCTCCATTGCGACTGCCCAGTTGCCGCTTCATGCCGACGTGCAGCCAGTACGCGGTGGACGCCTTGGGCGAGTACGGACTGATCCGGGGCACCTGGCTGGCAAGTGTGCGCCTGGCAAAGTGTGGACCGTGGCATCAAGGTGGCTGGGACCCGATACCGGAGCGGCCTCAGGGTGGCGCCGGTTGCGACTGCCCGTCCGGGAAATCCTCGGACAACCGAGCGGAGGGTGAACAACGTGTCCTTTGATCCCCGGAGCCTGGACTACGTGTATTACCCGGTCTCGGGAATTATGTGGTTGTGGTACAAGGCTTTTGGCCTTCTACTCGGTCCGGCGAGCTTCTTCACCTGGGCGTTGTCGGTGACGTTCCTGGTGTTCACGCTGCGTGCGCTGCTGTACAAGCCGTTCGTCAAGCAGATCCGCACCACTCGTCAGATGCAGGAACTGCAGCCGCAGATCAAGGCCCTGCAGAAGAAGTACGGCAAAGACCGCCAGAAGATGGCGCTGGAGATGCAGAAGCTGCAGCGTGAGCACGGTTTCAACCCGATCCTGGGATGCCTTCCGATGCTGGCGCAGATCCCGGTGTTCCTCGGCCTCTTCCACGTACTGCGTTCGTTCAACCGCACCAGCACCGGGATCGGACAGCTGGGCCTGTCCCCGGACGTGAACCGCCAGCTGGGCAACTACTTCTTCAACGCCACCGACGTGGCTAACTTCCTGGACGCGAATCTGATGGGTGCGCCCCTGGGCGCGACGATGATCCAGCGGACCGGGTTGGATGCCTTCACCGAATTCAACCGGGTCTCGGTGATCGCGGTCGGTGTGCCGATCATGATCGCGGCGGGTATCGCGACGTATTTCAACAGTCGGGCGTCGGTGGCGCGGCAGAGTCCGGAAGCGGCGGCCAACCCGCAGACCGCGATGATGAACAAGCTGGCGCTGTACGTGTTCCCGCTCGGGGTGGTAGTCGGCGGACCGTTCCTGCCGTTGGCGATCATCTTGTACTGGTTCTCAAACAACATCTGGACGTTCGCGCAGCAGCATTACGTCTTCGGCTTGATCGCCAAGGAAGACGAGGAGAAGAAGGACGAGGCGCTGCGCCGGCGAGCGGCCAATGCCCCGGCGCCCGGGGCGAAGCCCAAGCGGGCCGCGCGCCCTGCTACCGCGGACGCCGACACCGCCGGCACCGCAGACGATGCCGAGGCACCGGTGGCCGACGTGGACGCGACGGTGGCAGCCGAATCAGGTGATGGCCAGCCGGCCAAGGCGGAGACAGCCAAGCGCAACCCGGGTCGGCCGCCGGCACCCCGGGGCGGCCGCCCAGGAGCCGGCGCGAAGCCGAAGAAACGCAAGCGGTGATCCCACCGCCACAAGCCAACCGGCGCGCGAGTTGCCGGGCACGGAGGGAGACGACATGACCGACATGACCGACACGAATGACGCAGAGACCACGGAGCACGAGGCAGTGGAGTCTGCGGGGGAGCCGGAAACCCAAGACACCGACGCGGCACCCGCCGTCGACCTCGAAGAGCGTTTGGTCGCCGAGGGAGAGATCGCCGGTGATTATCTGGAGGAGTTGCTCGACCTGCTGGACTTCGATGGCGACATCGACCTCGACGTCGAAGGACGCCGCGCGATCGTCAGCATCGACGGCGGCGACGACCTGAGCAAGCTGGTGGGCCGCAAGGGCGAGGTGCTCGACGCCCTGCAGGAGCTGACGCGGTTGGCGGTGCACCAGAAGACCGGTGAGCGTAGTCGGCTGATGCTCGACGTCGCCGGTTGGCGGCGGCGACGCCGGGACGACCTGACCGCGCTGGGCGACGAGGTGGCCCGCCGGGTGCTGGACAGCGGCTCCGACGAGGAACTGACCCCGATGAGCCCGTTCGAACGTAAGATCGTCCACGATGCGGTGGCTGCCGTCGCCGGCGTGCACAGCGAGAGTCAGGGCGTGGAGCCGTCGCGCCGCGTCGTCGTTCGGCGGGACTAACGGGTACGCACCGCGCGGAATTACATCCGAGTAATTTATGGGCGCGGCCAGTACCCGGGGAGCCGGAGGAATGTTTCACGTG
The DNA here is from genome assembly GCF_055419425.1 of Mycobacterium sp. IDUB_21. Classification (NCBI taxonomy): domain Bacteria; kingdom Bacillati; phylum Actinomycetota; class Actinomycetes; order Mycobacteriales; family Mycobacteriaceae; genus Mycobacterium; species Mycobacterium sp. IDUB_21. Next base: position 29,121 of record NZ_JBVAXQ010000007.1, read on the forward strand.
AAACATGTCGGGGAAGCACCGGCGCCCGCGCCGCCACAGGCGGCCGCCTCGGTCTTCGGCGACCGGCTTCCGATCGCTCGGCGCTATGCGGAGCTGTTGGCCGGGCCCGGCGTGGAGCGAGGTCTGCTGGGGCCACGCGAAGTCGACCGGATCTGGGAGCGGCATCTGCTCAACTGCGCGGCGGTCGGGGAACTGCTCGACTCCGGCGAGCGGGTTGCCGATATCGGCAGCGGCGCCGGCCTGCCGGGGATACCGTTGGCCATCGTTCGACCGGATCTGCGGATGGTGCTCGTAGAGCCGTTGCTCCGACGCAGCGACTTTCTCCGCGAGGTGGTCAACGAACTGGACCTCGAGGGCGTGGTAGTGGTGCGAGGGCGTGCCGAAGACCGGGCTGTGCACGACGAGGTCGGGGAGCGGGACGCCGTCGTCTCCCGGGCGGTCGCCAGCCTCGACAAGATCAGCCGGTGGAGTCTTCCGCTGCTTCGGAACGAGGGGCGGATGTTGGCGATGAAGGGCGAGCGGGCACAGGCCGAGGTTGATGAGCACCGCCGTGTGATGATCGGACTAGGCGCGACTGACGTGAGGGTGGTGAGATGTGGCGTGAATTATTTAACCCCGCCCGCGACCGTGGTGATGGCACTGCGGGGGCCCGGCCGAGCCGGCAGGAGACCGGCGCGACGGAGCACCAGGAGATCAACATGAGCACACCCGCCGGACCGGCCGCCACGCCACCGGCTTCGGCCAAGCATGTCGACCCCCCGCGCAGAGCGGTTTCACGTGAAACATCCGCCAGGCCGGTTTCACGTGAAACATCGACAGACTTCGACACCCCGATCGGTGCGGCGGCCGAACGCGCCATGCAGGTGCTGCACACCCATAACCGGCTGCCGCGGCCGAAGCGGCGCCGGGTGTTCACCGTCGCGAACCAGAAGGGCGGCGTCGGTAAGACCACGACCGCCGTGAACCTCGCGGCCGCACTCGCGGTCCAGGGAATCAAGACCCTGGTGATCGACCTCGATCCGCAAGGCAATGCCAGCACCGCGTTGGGCATCGCCGATCGACAATCCGGCACCCCGTCGTCGTACGAAGTGTTGATCGGGGAGGTGCCGGTGCAGGCCGCGCTCCAGCAGAGCCCACACAATGAGCGGTTGTTCTGCATCCCGGCCACCATCGACTTGGCCGGCGCGGAGATCGAGTTGGTGAGCATGGTGGCGCGAGAGAACCGACTGCGGACCGCGCTGAGTGAACTGGAAGGCTCCGACTTCGACTACGTCTTCATCGACTGCCCGCCGTCGCTGGGCCTGCTCACCGTGAACGCGTTGGTCGCGGCGCCGGAGGTGATGATCCCGATCCAGTGCGAGTATTACGCGCTGGAGGGCGTGTCCCAGCTGATGCGCAACATCGAAATGGTGAAGGCTCACCTCAACCCCCGACTGGAGGTGACGACCGTGTTGCTGACGATGTATGACGGGCGCACCAAGCTGGCGGACCAAGTCGCCGACGAGGTCCGGCGGTACTTCGGTGACCGCGTGCTCCGGACGGTGATTCCGCGCAGCGTCAAGGTGTCGGAAGCGCCGGGGTACAGCATGACCATCATCGACTACGACCCGGGCTCGCGCGGAGCGATGAGCTACCTGGATGCCAGTCGCGAGCTCGTCGAACGCGACGCGGCCGGTGGCCACGAAGGGCGGCCGTGATGACCGCTGTTAGCAAGAAGGAACGACGCAAATGACCGGACCGTCGCGTAAGAAGGGCGGCTTGGGCCGCGGCCTGGCATCGCTCATCCCGACCGGGCCCGCCGATCCGTCCGCATCCGGTATGGACCGCGGAGCCGGGATGGGACCGCGGATGGGTGACGCCGCGGCCGACGTCGTGCTCGGGAGCCGCGGGAATCTGGCGGGCACAGCCCCGGCGGACACCACCGACGTGGGAGCGGTCTACCGCGAGATCAGCCCGGCCGCCATAGAGCCGAACCCACGCCAGCCCCGCCAGGTATTCGACGACGAGGCACTGGCCGAGCTGGTCCACTCGATCCGGGAATTCGGGCTGATGCAGCCGATCGTGGTGCGGGCACTGTCCGGAGCCGCACCCGGCGCACCGCGCTACCAGTTGGTGATGGGGGAGCGCCGGTGGCGCGCTTCCCAGCAGGCCGGCCTGGAGACGATCCCGGCGATCGTCCGGGAGACCGACGACGACAATCTGCTGCGCGATGCTCTGCTGGAGAATATCCACCGGGTGCAGCTGAACCCGTTGGAAGAGGCGGCCGCCTACCAACAGCTGCTTGAGGAGTTCGGGGTCACCCACGACGAACTGGCCACCCGCCTCGGGCGATCGCGGCCATTGGTGACCAACATGATCCGGTTGCTGCGCCTGCCGATCGCGGTACAGCGCAGGGTGGCCGCCGGGGTCTTGTCGGCCGGCCACGCCCGCGCCCTGCTGTCGCTGGAGGGTGGGTCCGAGCCGCAGGAGGCGCTCGCGGCACGCATCGTCGCGGAGGGGCTGTCGGTTCGCGCGACCGAAGAGGCGGTCACCCTGGCTAACCGCGGTGACGCCTCGACGCCGGTGGCGCCCCGGCGCAAGCCGATCCAGATGCCCGGTCTCCAGGACGTCGCGGAGCGCTTGTCGACGGCCTTCGACACCCGGGTTACGGTCAGCCTCGGCAAGCGCAAGGGCAAGATTGTGGTGGAATTCGGGTCCGTCGACGACTTGCAGCGCATCGTCGCGCTGATGAACTCCGCGACCGCCTGAGACCACTGTCGAGCCAGGTACTATGACCGGCGGCAATTACGTCACTGTGACGGTAAAGCGCCTCGTGGGCGAGGGTGGACGTCAAACATACTGGGCTACAACACCTTTCGTATTTTCAGGAGACGGCAGGGTGTAGTCCGAGCCGACCGGGCCCGACAGTGGCATCCGTCGGCTCAACCCTCCTATCCTTAAGGGGCTGTCATCGGTGGCAGCACGGGTTGAGACCGGGAGTTGGCGTGTCTGTCCGAATCGAACCGCTGAGGCTCGAGGGCTTCGAGCAGCTTCCCAAGCACGCACGCCGGTGCGTCTTCTGGGAGGTGGATCCGGGCACCCTCGGTAGCGACGAGCACCTCTCCGACCCGGAGTTCGAAAAAGAAGCCTGGCTGTCGATGGTGATGCTGGAGTGGGGGTGCTGCGGTCAGGTCGCCACACCGTCGGCCGCCGCCGGCGGAGCCGGGGACCCGCTCTGTCTGGGCTACGTGCTCTACGCCCCGCCCCGGGCCGTGCCGCGCGCGCACCGCTTCCCGACGGCACCGGTCTCGGCGGACGCGGTGCTGCTCACCTCGATAGGCGTCGACCCGGCGCCGATGGCCGACGGCCTACCGCGGGAACTGATCGCCGGCGCGGTCGGCGAACTGGTCCGCCGCGGCGTCCGGGCGCTGGAGGCATTCGGCCGGACCTCGTCGGTCGGGGAGCTGCTGGATCCGCGCAATGTGCCGCCGGATGTCGCACCGGTGCTCGAGGCTCTCGGCGACTGCTCGGTGGAGCACTGCATCATCGAGGCGGACTTTTTGATCGATGTCGGGTTCACCGTGGTGTCACCGCACCGCTACTTCCCGCGGCTGCGTCTGGAACTCGACAAGGGCCTGGGCTGGAAGGCGGAGGTGGAGGCGGCGCTGGAGCGACTGTTGGAAAGCGCGCAGCTGCAGCAGCCGGTCGGCGCCGGAGCCTCGGCGGGATCGGTATCCGACGGTCAGGAACCGGGGTTAGTACGGCGGCTTAGCTTCGCCTCTCCTGCGTCGAGCCTCGCTTAACCGCCGGGGTTGATGCGGCGGTCCAGCTTCGCCTCTCCTGCGTCGAGCCTCGCTAACCGCCGGGGTTGATGCGGCGGTCCAGCTTCGCCTCTCCTGCGTCGAGCCTCGCTAACCGCCGCCGAGCTGGCCGGTCCGCTCGACCGACAGCTCATGTGCCAGCAGTTCGGCGAACGTGAATGTGCCGGTGGGCCGGTCGTTCTTGCCGAGCAGGTACAGCCGCTTGACCGCGGCCAGCATTCCCTCGGCGATGGCGTCGCGCGTCGCGGGGGAGACCAGCATCCCGCGGTCACGCGGACTGGTGATGTAGCCGACGTCGACCTCGACGGTGGGCATCCGGGTCAGGCGCAGCAGGTCCCAGGTTCGGCCGTGCGCCCGGCAGTCCTGTAATCCGGTGCGGGCCACGATTTCTCGTTGGATGAAGTCGGCGAGGTTGCGGCCGATCGTGGACACCGACCCGTGGGAATTGCCGAAGTGAAATGAGGCAACCCCGTTGGCTGCCGGACTGATGTGGGTGGCGCAGCGCAGGCTGATCATCAGGTCGGCGCCGACGGCGTTCGCGGTGGCGGCGCGTTCCGCGTCCGACGGACTGCGGCCGTTCGGCCGGGACAGGAAGGTCTCCATCCCGATAGCGGTCATCCGACCTTCCAAACGACTTGCCAAGTCCCACAAGATGTCTGCTTCGCTGATCGGACCCGTTGGGGTCTGGGTGATCAGCCCGTGGTCGCCGCCGCCACGGCCCGGATCGATGACGATCCGCTTGCCGGACAACCGCGGGCCCGAGCGCCGCACCAACTCCTCCTCGCGGATCGCGTGCGGTGAACCACCGCTCACCCGCGAGGCCAGGAAGTTCAAGGAGCGCAACGTATCCGGCCCACAGATGCCATCCGCGTACAGGCCATACTCTCGCTGATAGGACATCAGCGCATTGTGGGTCTGGATGCCGAAGTAGCCGTCGACCATTCCGGTGTAGAAACCCAGATCCTGCAGGCGAGCCTGCAGAGTCGCCACGTCGTCGCCGTACATCGGCGCCCCGAACTGGTGGTTGAGGATGCGGGCACCCAGCCGGTAGGACGCTTCTTTGAGCGCACGGTAGGTGGCCTCGCCGATGACGCCGTCGACGAGCAGGCCGCGCTGCTGCTGGAAGGCGCGTACCGCCTGGTCGAGGTCGTCGTCGAACAGATCCAGCGCGACGTGTTTGCCGGTGGTCAGGTCCGCGTCGGGGCTGTCCACCAGGCCCAGCGCGGCCAGCGCCGCGCGGATCTCGACAACGGCACCGCTGCGGTCGCCGCGGCGCAGCGCATCCTCTGCGCCACGATGCCGACCCGACATTGCTGAGCCCTCCGGTCGTCGCTGTTTGGCAGCGAAAACGTAGCTGGCGATTCCCAGCCGGTTAGCCAGCATTGTCTCAGATGCTGGCCAATTTACTGAAAACGGCGAGGCCAGAAAGGTGCCTTATCGAGTTGGCGGCCCCGAGGGTCAGCTGACGGCTAGTCGACGTCTGAGAGCTCCCGCAGCAGCGCTGCCTTGCCCTTGGCTCCGACGATCCGCTTGACCGGCTGACCGTCCTTGAACAGGATCAGCGTGGGGATCGAGACCACGTTGAAGTCCCGCGCGGTCTCGGGGTTCGCGTCCACGTCGAGCTTGGCGACGGTGAGCTGCCCAGCCTGCTCGGCGGCGATCTCCTCGAGCACCGGGGCGACCATCTTGCAGGGGCCGCACCAGGTCGCCCAGAAGTCCACCAGCACAGGCTTGCTGCTGGCCAGTACGTCGGTGGCGAAGGTGGCGTCGGAGACGGTCACCGTGTTGTGTTCGGTCGTGTCAGTCACTGAGGTGCTCCCATCAAGGTTTCGGTAACGGTGTCCTGCGAGGCGTCGGCTGCGTCTGCCAGCCAGCGCTCGGCATCGATGGCGGCCGTACAGCCGGTTCCGGCTGCGGTGATCGCCTGGCGGTAGGTGCGGTCCACCAGGTCGCCGGCGGCGAACACCCCCTCCAAGGAGGTGCGCGAGCTCGGCTGCTGGACCAGCACATAGCCGTCGGCGTCCAGCTGCAGCGCCCCGCGCACCAGCTCCGACCGGGGGTCGTGGCCGATCGCGACGAATACGCCGGTCACCGGCAGGGTGGTCTCAGCGCCGGTCACGGTGTCGCGCACCTGCAGACCGGTCACGGTCCCCTCACCCTCCACCGCCACCGGGACGGCATTGGTGAGGAACCGGATCTTGTCGTTCTCGCGTGCCCGGTTGAGCATGATCTTCGAGGCGCGGAACTCCTCGCGGCGGTGCACCAAGGTCACGCTGCGGGCGAACCGGGTCAAGAAGGTGGCTTCCTCCATTGCCGAGTCGCCACCGCCGATCACCGCTATGTCCTGGTCCCGGAAGAAGAATCCGTCGCAGGTGGCACACGAGCTCACACCGCGGCCGAGCAGTTCCTGCTCGCCGGGAATGTTGAGGTAGCGGGCGGCGGCCCCCATGGCCAGGATGACCGCCCGCGCCCGGTGCGTTTCGCCTTCTGCGGTGACGACGGACTTGACCGGGCCGTCCAAGGTCACCGCTTCGACGTCCTCCATGCGCAGGTCGGCGCCGAAGCGCAGCGCCTGCTCGCGCATCTCGTCCATCAGGTCGGGCCCGTTGATGCCGCTGCGGAAGCCGGGGTAGTTCTCCACCTCCGTGGTGGTCATCAGTGCCCCACCGAACGAGGTTCCTTCGAACACCAGCGGGGCCAGTTGTGCCCGGGCGGCGTAGATCGCGGCGGTGTACCCGGCCGGGCCGGAACCGATGATGATCACGTCGTGGATGGGCGGTGTCTCAGACATCGAGGACATCGAGGGCCTTTCCGCTCGGGTTGGTTACAGGGGCTACCAACGTCAGCGTAGGCGGCGGTGTTCCCCGAACCGATACGGACGGTTCCCGGAGAGCTGCTACCGACGGCGGACGGTCGTGTCGGCCAGCAGTCCGGTGTCGGCGGAACTGCACTTGGGGGCCACCGCCAGCGCAACGATCGTGTCGGTTGAAGTGCCGGGCAGCAGCAGCACGACCCCCGGATGACCGTTGATCGTGATCTCACGTGCGCCCAGGACGCGGGTCGCGGCCGGATAGCCGAGGGCGGCCAGGCAGCCGGTCCGGCGCGCAGGGTCGGCCAGCGGCCCGTACTCGGGGCTGCGGTCCAGCAACTCGAGGATCTCCGGTTCGGAGAGCGGCAATACCGGGGACGGCTCGGATGGCACCGTGATGGCGTCGAAGGAGCGCGGGCCGCTGCGGGTATCACCGGGGGCGCCGATCAAGGCCGCGGTGCCCAGCCCGATCGCGAGCAGTGCGGCCGCGCCCCCGGCAATGGCGGCGATCCGGTTGAGCCGGGGCAGCGGCCGGCTCGAATGCGCCGGACGGCCGGCGTGTTCCCGGCCTTCTCGATCACCCGCATCCATGCAGAGTGCCGCTGCTTTCGCTCGCTTCGTGGCTATGCGCAGTCATCGATACGACCGGGCATGGCACCGTCAGATGCCAAGGGTATCTGCTCGCCGGCCGGCCGGACCGTGGCGGCGGCGCCGATGTGGTCCCGGCCCAGCAGGACTGCGAGGCGGGCCCGACCGCGGGCGCAGCGGCTCTTGACCGTGCCCTGTGCCACGCCGAGCGTGCGGGCGGCATCGGCGACTGAGTAGCCGTGCATGTCGACGGTCACCACCGCGGCACGCTGTTCGGCCGGCAGCCGGCGTAGCGCGGCGTGCACCTCCAGCGCGGTCTCGACCTGGTCGGTGCGATCGCTGACGCCCGGACACTCACCGAGTGGTTCGGCGGCATGAAGTCTTTTGCGGCGCAACCGATCCAAACAGGCATTGACCACGATGCGGTGCAGCCAGCTGCCGACGGCGGCGTTGTGGCGAAACGATCCGGCGCCGCGGTGTGCCGAGAGCATCGCATCCTGCAGGGCGTCTTCGGCGTCTTGGGGGCAACCGGTGGTGAGCCGGGCGAGCCGGTGTAGCCGGCGCTGATGGCGGCCGTACAGCTCCTGGAATGCGTAGCGGTCGCCGGCGACGTGCGCAGCCAGTAGTTCGGCGTCGCTGCGGTCCGGGTGCCCCATGGGCGGACAGTAACCAGCCTGCGGCCCGACGGCACTTCAGTTGTGCACAGGCCGACGGGCCGGCGCACCGCCCGGACCGCCAAGGTTGCTTACGACGCCGCCTGCACGGTGATCTCGGAGATCTGGCTGCGACTCTCGCCTCCGGTGTTCCCCATGGTGGATATCCACACCAGCAGGTTGGACGTCGGCGTGGACGAGTCGGCCGAGATCTTATTGGCACCTGGCTGCAGCGCCTTGGCGGGTGCGAGCACCGTGGTGTCTTCGAGCCGCGTCGGCCTCGGGGTCGGTGAAGAGCGCAACTCCACCCGGGTCCCGGTGCTGGAGACGTTGATTCCGACGCTGCCGATCACCGTGGGCTTGGGCAGTTGCAGGATCAACCCGACGCCGCTCTTGAAATTCGGGAAGGGCACCGGATCGGAGTAGGTGTCCGTCGACCAGAAGGTGGCCGGGTTTCCGTCGATCGCCAGCCCGGCATCCTGGGGCCGGTCGGCCTCGCCGCCCGGCGAAAAGACCGTAGCCCGCACCGGTTTCACGGTATTGCCGGGTGCGGTCGAACCCGGCTGCGAGGACGCCGCCGAGGGACTGCTCAGGCCCAGCTCCGTTTTGTCCAGCCCGTTGACGTCGCCGAACATCCGGTTGAGCACCGAGGCCAGCACCAGCAGCGCGACCAGGATGACGGCGCCGCCGATACCGGCACCGATCAGCACGCGGCGGCGCCGCTCGGCACGCATCTCGGCATCCGGCAGCGGCGCCGGGCGCGGCGGGGGGCGCTCATCGCTGACGGGACCCAGCAGTTCCGTCTGCTCATGCAACGCGGTGGCCTGCTGCAGCAGGTTCGACAACGTCGAGGCACCGCGGATGCCGCCGTCCGACTGGACCGCGTGGCTGGCGGCGGCGGAGATCTGGAACGGGATGTCCGGGTTGACCGAGTCGGGTTTCACCGGGTTGCCGGCGTCGTCCCGGTCGGCCGGGGCGAGCCCGCAGTCGGCCCCGGCATCCAGCGGCCACCGGTTGACCAGCAGCGCATACAAGGTGGCGCCGATGCCGCGGATGTCGTCCTCGGGCTTGGTGTCCGGCAGCGTCGCGAGGAAGGCCAGCGTGACGTCGCCGTCGATGCTGACCCGGATCCGAGCCGGGTGGTCGATCGACAGGGCGACGCCGGTGTGGTGGGCCGCCTCGGCTGCGATGGCCAGCGCCCGCATCGCGCGCGCCGCGCCGATCGGCGACGGTGCTGTGCCGGCCACCTCCTGCAGTGAGGCGCCGCGGACCCATTCGGACACGACCAGCCCGCCTGCGCCGATGCGCACCACATCGAGCACGCGGGCGATTCCCGGCAGATCGATCTGACTGAGCCGCTGGGTGCGCGACAGGATGCCGGTGAGCTGATCTTCGGGCATCCTCTGGTCGGGGTCGACGAACGTCAGCGCCACCTGCCGGTCCAGTGCGGTGTCCAGAGCCTGCCAGAACTGCAGCAACGAGGTGCCGCCGTGGCGCACCAGTAGCCGGTAGCGACCGCCGGCGATGCTCAGGCCGGGCGTCAACGGACCGTCGTCAGACGGCTCGGAGCTGTCGGCGGAGCCGGCGACGGGCCGCTGGGGTTTCGGCGGAGCAACCGATTGCGACGCTGCGTGAGCACCGGGACCCTCCGCAGGTTTGTCGGCCACCTCGGTGCCTTTCGGTGTCCGGCCACCGGCGATGTGCTCCGGAGGCGTGTTCCGGGCGGAATCGTCTGTGACGTTCCCTCCCGGCGTGGGCAAACGATTGTGCTCAGCGTACGGGACGAGGCGATCGCGGGAAGGCGGGTTGGACATGACGATTCGCGGGCGGTGCGCCCCGAACCTGCGGCGTACCGCAGCCAGAGCGGCCTCAGCCTCGGGCACCCGGGCGCGCACCAGGACCGCCCCGATGATCGGCAGCATCACCAGGGCCAGCACCAGCAGGCGCAGCATCGATCCGGCCGCGCCGCGATCGGTCAGGCCGCGCAGACCGATCGCCCGGTCGAGCACCTCGGCGACCAGGCCGGCCAGCAGCGACGCCGTCACCGTCACCAGAATCGTGCGGAGCACTCTCGGGCCCAGCAGATGCCCAGTCACCGGGCGTAGCGCGCGCCGCAACAGAACGTGGCCGACAGCTGCGCCGGCAAGGAACCCCAGCCCGTTGGCCAGACCGAGGTAGGCGGCCACCAGATCGGGGTTGTCGGTCAGGTGCGGTGCCAGCACCGACGCGACGATCTTCACCGCGGTGATCACCACGATCATCGCGATGGGAATCCACGGCTGCTCCCGGGCGTAGAACACCCGCAGCTGCAGCAGCACCATGGCGTAAGGGATCAACGTGAACGCCGACATGGCGACCGCGACACCGAGGTACCCGGCGTCCACGTCGCCGAAATTGCCGTAGGCGAACAGCGCGCTGCCGATCGCGGGGCCGCCGACGGTCATCAGCGCCACGATCGGGATCAGCGTGATCATCATCAGCCGGGTGGCCAGCGACAGATCGGCGAGCACCGCGGGGTCGTCGCCGGCAGCCGCGTTACGGCTCAGCCGCGGCATCACCACCGTCAGCACCGTCACCCCGATCATGCCGAACGGAAGCTGCAGCAGCAGCCAGGCGTAGTAGTAGATCGCCGGGCCGGAAGCGGCGGAGCCGGCCGCGATCTGGTTGGTCACCACCAGGCCGATCTGGCTGATCAACACGTAGAGCACCATCGCGGCGGCCATCGCGCCGAAGCGCTTGAGCCGGTCGTCGATACCCCACAGCGGCCGCAGGCTGATCCGCTCCCGCCGGATCGCCACCAGCAGGACCGCGGTCTGGGCCACGACGCCCGCCGTGGTGCCCAGGCCCAGCACCAGCAGCTTGGCGTTGCCCATCCGCACCGGGTCGACCGACAGCTCACCCGGCATCAGCAGGTAGAGCACCAGCGTGGCGATCGCGACGACGTTGTTGACCACCGGCGCCCAGGCCGGCGCCCCGAAGATGTTGCGGTTGTTCAGGATTGCCATGAACACCGATGACAGCCCATAGCAGATCACCTGCGGCAGCAGCAGGTAGGCGAACGCCGTGGTGAGCGGCTCGTTGACCTGCGGGTCACCGCCGAGCATCAACTTGACGAGCAGCGGTGCCGCTGCCACCGAGACCACGGTGGTGGCCAGCAGCAGCGCGGTGGCCAACGTGACCAGGCGCCGCACGAACGCGGTGCCGCCATCGGGGTCGTCGCGTTCAGCGCGGGCCAGTACCGGCACGAAGATCGCGGTGAATGTCGCCTCCAGCACCAGTGCAGCGATCTGGTTCGGCAGCTGGTTGGCCACCGAGAAGGCGCTGGAGAGCGCCGCGCCCAGGATCGCGGCCAACAGCACGATGCGGACGAAGCCGGTCATCCGGCTGACCAAGGTGGCCAGCGCCATCCCCCACGACCGCGACACCACCGCGGCGTCGGTCAGCTCCGGGCGGGCGGGCTGCGGCGCCGGTGCGTTCACCGCTTCGCATCCCGGTCGGCCAGGCCCGCGGCGGCCATGGGCGGGCGGGGGCGGTCCAAGTCGGCGCGGTCGGGCTGGCCGCGGAAGCGGTGCCACAGCCGCCGCCCCGTCAGCGCTATGAGCGCCGCAGCCGCGGTCATGGTGATCAGGAACAGCACCATGCCGTAGGCGTTCGAATGCACCGACAACCGCGCCGACTCGCCCAGCGGCAGCCCGGCGGGGGTTTGCAGGGCCACGTCGACGACGAAGTGCTGGTTGACCCGCACCTCCACCGGAACCCGCAGTGGCAGGTAACCCGGCGGCAACTCCAGATCGCCCATGTCGGCCACCGTCATCCCCGGCGGGGCGTCGACGTGCAGGCGTACCCGGATGGGCACCGCCAAGTCGTTGCGCAGTGCCAGCGGCAGCGGGCTGTGCTCGGTGGCCAGGGTGTAGGAGCCGGCCGGGTTGACGATGGTGACCGCGCCGATCAGATCCGCGACGGTTGCGCCGACGATTGCCAATCGCTGCGCCGCCACGCCGCCGCGCACCTCGAGCGGCTGGGACTGGCTCAGCGCGCGCAGCATGTCCTCGGCGAGCGGTGCGGTGTACGCCTCGCCGGTCAGGCCGGTGCGGATGTCGGTGGTCAGCGCGGACGTCAACCCCCACAGCCGGCCGATGTCGCCTCCGACGGCAGCGACGATCTCCGGGCCGAAACCGCCTACCGCCTCCTCGACCGGCAGCGGATGCGCCGGAGCGGCGCTGACCCCCCGCGACTCGGCGATCACCGCGGTCAGCGGTCGGGGGACCGCCAGACCGGACCGCAGTGCGGTGCCCAATGTGGTCAGCACGGCCTGGGCGTCGTCGGCACGCGGCTTCCAGTACGCCGGCGGCACCAGAATCTCGTTGCGCGGGTCACCGGGACTTTCCGGGGATTCCAGCCCCCGCCACAGCATCGATCCGAGGGCATTTTGGCGACGGGCCAGGGCGGAGTCGTGGTGCAACCGGACTGCCAGGGAGCCGTCGAGGTAGGTCGGGGCCGCCGGATCGGTGCCCATCGCCGCCAGCGCCGCGCCGACGGCGGGGTCGTATGGCGCGGCCACCAGTTGTGGGGACAGCCGCCGCGCGGTGACGTCGGCGGTGGCCGACGCGCCGGCTACGGAATCCTGGGCCGAGCAGTCACCGGCTGCGATCACCACCGCGTCGCCCTGTGCGCCGATCAGGTTCGCGGCGCCGGTCGTGAGTTTCCCGTCGCCGAGCACGACAGCCCCGCGGGTCGATGCGACCTGAAGGATCCGGTCGACGATATCGGCGGGCCGGCTCACCGCGATCGCATCGAGCCCCGGGTCGCCGACCCGGGCCAGCGTGTCGAGGTCGGCCTGCGCGTACGGGATCGCGGTGACACAGGTGCGGCGCGCGAGCTGGCGCAGCCGCTCCAGCCAGGTGGTGGCCGCTGCCCGGCCGGTGCCCGGATGGGAGGTGGCGCCCTCCGGGGAGTCCGCCACGACGTAGCCCCCGGTCATCGCATTGACCGTGACCAGCAGGTCGGGGTCGATCGCCAGGCACAGTGACTGGTTGACCACCCCGCCGCCGTCGACGGCCGGGCTGGTGGCGAACTCGGCGGCCGACAGCAGGGCGTCCAGGCGGCCGCCGGGGGCCAGCGAACTCGCCAGCTCGTCGTCGGTGAGCCGAACCGGCAAAGTGCCGCCGGGCGCCCCAGGTGTCAGCCGGGGCCGGTCGGCCAGGGGCCACAGCATGGTCAGCCGCACCGGATGGGAGGTGTCGGGTGCGACCGCGCCGGACAGCGGATCGGCGTCGGCGTCGGATTTCGGCAGGCCGGTCACCGGGAGCAGAAAGCGGGCGTCGTCGAGGCGGGCCGGCTCGCCGTAGTCGGGCGTGCCATTGACGTTGACCAGCAACGGGTAGATACCGGGGCGGTCGGCGTTCAACGCCGGTTGGCTCGACGAGCGCAGCGGGGCCGACAGCGTGAAGCGGGCTTCCTGGCCGCGTTGCAGTTCGGTCGCGACGGTGCTGAACGTGCCGACCGGCCGGTACTGGTCGTTGGTGCCGCTCAGGTTGGTGCGCAAGCCGGCCGATGATGCGACGGGGCCGGCCTGCTCGAGGCGCACCATGACGTCGCGCACCGGCCGGTCGCCGACGTTGCTCACCGTTCCGGCGACGGTGACGACCGGGACGCTGGAGGTGGTCACGACTTCCGGAGTGACCTGGTCGACGCGGATCTGGACGAAAGATGCTCCGCCGGGCTCGCCTGCCGTGGCGTGCGGAGCGGCGGCGGAGCCGAGCGCCAGGCCCAGGATCGTCAGGAAGGCGGCCACGACCGCCAGCGGGGCCGAGCGGGGCCCTGACAGGGGGGGCGAGCTATCCCCACCGCGTCGACGGTTGCGGGTCACGGGTCCAGCCCGCGACCGTTCTTCCGGTCCGGTGCGGGCTCGTCGGGGCGAGAGTGGCGGGTGCGGGAATGTGTCTGCGGCCGCCGCCAGGGCGCTGACACCGGCAGTGGCGGCAGCGCTGCGGGGCCGTCGGCCTGCAGCCGGTCGATCAAGTCGTCGGCGACCAGGGCCAGCCGGCGTTCGTCGGCGTAGGCCAACCGGGACGGCAGTTCCCGGATCGGCACCCAAGCCACCTCGGTGACCTCCACGTCGTCGTCGCACAGTTCTCCGCTGGAGAACCGCATCAGGTAGTGGTGCACAGTCTTGTGCACCCGGCGGCCGTCGGTGACGAACCAGTAGTCGATGCTGCCCAGGGCGGCCAGAACGTCGCCCTGAACGCCGGTTTCCTCGGCGACCTCGCGGATCGCGGTCTGCTCGGCGGTCTCACCGACTTCGATGTGGCCCTTGGGCAGTGACCACAACATCCTGCCCCGGCGGTCTATGCGCCCGATCAGCGCGGCGACCTGGTCTTCCCGCGGCCCGTCGATGCCGTCGATGACCAGGCCTCCGGCGGACGTCTCGTGCACGGTGCGCAGGCGCTCCGGTCCGTGTCGTGCGCTGCGGGGGCGGCGCTGCGCCGAGCGGGCGGTTGGCGCGGCCGCGCCGGTGCCGCTGTCGGTGTCTGCGGCTTCGGTGTGGTTGGTTTTCGGACCTGGAGCGCGTCGACCGCGGCGCCGCCTCCGGCGCCGTCCGGAATTGGCTTCTCCGCCGTCGGCCGACACCCATGCGATAGTAGCTGGCACCAGCGGGCCTATTCGCCTCCCTCGCCGGGTCGGGCTCGGCTGCGGTGACCCGCTTCGCCCGGCTTCGCCGTCCTCGCGATCGCCGCGGGGCCGGATGGCGGTGACCCGCTTCGCCCGGCTTCGCCGTCCTCGCGATCGCCGCGGGGCCGGATGGCGGTGACCCGCTTCGCCGTCCTCGCGATCGCCGCTAAGCTCATCGAACGTGCCCGAAGCCCACCAGGACGTCAATCTGCTGACAGCGGCCGCGGTCGTGCTGAACCAGCACGCCGAGCTGCTGCGCGATCTCGGCGCGACGTTCGATGCGGCCGGCCACCAGTTGTACCTGGTCGGCGGATCGGTCCGCGACGCCCTGCTGGGCCGGCCGAGCCCCGATCTGGACTTCGCCACTGACGCCCGGCCCGAGCAGGTGCAGCGCATCGTGCGGGGCCGCGCCGAGGCGATGTGGGACACCGGGATCGAGTTCGGCACCATCGGCGCCGCCTTGGGCGGGCAGCGGGTGGAGATCACCACTTTCCGAGCCGACCAGTATGACCGGGTGTCGCGCAATCCCGAAGTGCGCTTTGGTGATTCGCTGGAGGCGGACCTGGTACGCCGCGACTTCACCGCCAACGCGATGGCGGTCCGCATCACCCCGGCCGGCCCGGGGGAGTTCCTCGACCCGCTCGGCGGTCTGGCGGCGTTGCAAGCCGGGGTGCTGGACACGCCGACGGCCCCACAGGACTCTTTCGGCGACGACCCGTTGCGGATGCTGCGCGCCGCCCGGTTCGTTGCTCAACTCGGGTTCAGCGTGGCGCCGCGGGTGCGCGCGGCGATCGAGGAGATGGCTGGGCAGCTGTCCCGCATCACCCCTGAGCGGGTGGCCGGCGAACTGGACAAGATGCTGTTGGGCGCCGACCCGGCCGCCGGCATCGACCTGATGGTGGCCAGCGGGATGGGCGATGTGGTGTTGCCCGAGATCGGTGCCATGCGGATGGCGATCGACGAGCACCACCAGCACAAGGACGTCTATCAGCATTCGCTGACCGTGCTGCGTCAGGCCATAGAACTGGAGAGCACCGGAGATCCACCGGACGGCGGCCCCGATCTGGTGCTGCGCTGGGCGGCGTTGCTGCACGACATCGGCAAACCGGACACCCGGCGCCATCAGGCCGACGGCGGCGTGAGCTTTCACCACCACGAGGTGGTGGGGGCGAAAATGGTCCGCAAGCGGATGCGCGCGCTGCGCTACTCCAAGCAGATGGTCGACGACGTCTCGCAGCTGGTGTATCTGCATCTGCGCTTCCACGGGTACGGCGACGGCAAGTGGACCGATTCGGCGGTGCGGCGCTACGTCACCGACGCGGGACCACTGCTGGGCCGGCTGCACAAGCTGGTCCGCGCCGACTGCACCACCCGCAACAAGCGGCGCGCGGCGCGGCTACAGGCCAGCTACGACCAGCTCGAAGAGCGGATCGCGGTGCTGGCCGAGCAGGAGGACCTGCAGCGGGTGCGGCCCGACCTGGACGGCAACGAGATCATGACGCTGCTCGGTATCCCGGCCGGCCCGCAGGTGGGGCGAGCCTGGGGCTATCTCAAGGAGCTGCGCCTGGATCGCGGACCGCTGACGCGCGAGGAGGCGACGGCCGAACTGCTGGCGTGGTGGCAGACCCAGGGGAACCGATAGCCGGACCATCACGTCTGACCCGGGTATGGACTACTGCCTGGGTGACGGTGACGGCGCGGCGACGATGTGGACCGGTCCTCCCGATCTCGATCTGGATGGAGACGGGTTCGCCGATGCGATCAGCCTCGATTTCGACGGGGATGGATTGCGTGACGACGCGTTGGTCGACCTCGACGGTGACGGGGTGGCCGACCACTTGATGCTGGACCTCGACGACGACGGCACCCCGGAGGCCTACTTCACCGACGATGGCTCGGGTACCTGGGGGCACGGTGGCGCGGCGAGCTCAGCGGGGCGGTCGGGTGGCCTGCGTTGGCTGGGGCTCGACGGTGTCGAGCACACCGGCGGGCCTCTGGTGGATTTCGACGGCGATGGACGCCTCAACGACCGACTACTCGATGCCGACGGCGACGGGCACGCCGACCGGGTCTTGATCGGCACTGACTTGGAAGGCACTGGCGGCTACAGCGCGGCCTACGTCGACACCGATGGCGACGGCCGGTGGGACATCAAGCTAACCGACACCGACGGCGACGGCGCCGCTGACGGGGCCACCGTGCTGTGAGGGGCCGCGCTGGCGCGCTCAGCGCCCGGAGCCGTGCTGATTTGGCTCCGGCTCTCTTCGCGCTGGCGCGCTCAGCGCCCGGAGCCGGGAGGCCCGGCGAAGGCTTGAGCGATCTCCAGCCAGCGCTGGGCGTCGGCCCCGTGCGCCGCGATGTCCAGATCAGCCAGCGCCCGACGCTGCGTGACCAGGAAGCAGAAATGCTCGGCCGGCCCGGTCACCCGCTGCTCGGCGTTCACCGGACCCCACGCCCAGACACCGCCTCCGGGTGCGTGTAGTTCCACGTGAAACGGTTCGGCCGGCGGCGTCAGGTTGTTGACGGCGAACGCATAGTCGCGGGTCCGCACCCCCAGGTGCGCGATCGAGCGCAACCGCGCGGTGGCGGTCCGTCGCCTCCCGAGTGCGTCGGCGACGTCCAGGCCGTGCGCCCAGGTCTCCATCAGCCGTGCGGTGGCCATCGACGCCGCGCTCATCGGCGGGCCGAACCACGGCAGCTTGCGCCCGTCGGCGACACCCAGCAGGGCCTCGTGCAGCTGCGCTCGTGTTGACCGCCAGTCCGCCAGTAGATCAGCCGGCGGGAGCTTCGCCAAACCGGCCGCACCAGCGTCGACGAAGCCGGTCGGATCGCCCATCGCTGCCGCGAGTTCGTCGGCGAAGCGGGCCTCGTCGGTGATGGCGGTCAACGAGAGCCGGTCGGTCCACAGCAGATGAGCGATCTGATGGGCGATGGACCAACCTGCGGCCGGCGTGGGCGCACCCCACTGGCCGTCGGTGAGGGGTGCCACCAGAGTGTCGAGGTCGTCGCTTTCGGCACTCAGATCGGCGACGATCGGTTCAGTTTCTGCCATGTTCGTACTGTATGCCGCCCACCGGATCGCGCTGCCGTCCGATCAGGCTGTGCCCGGCCAGGCCGGCCAGGTACAGCAGCGTCCCGGCGGCGATCAGCGCCGGTGCCTGCCCATCGGGGGGGACCACCGCCGCGGTGGCGGCCACGGCAATAATGAAGGTCGCCCAGAACAGCGAATCCTGCACCGCGAAAACATGTCCGCGCAGGGCGTCGTCGACGTCTATCTGCATTGCGGTGTCGGCGCACAGTTTGACCACCTGTCCGGCCACCCCGAGCAGGAATCCGCATAGCACCAGCACCGGCAGGTACAGGCCGATCCCGGCCAGTTGTATCACCGCCGCGGCCGCCAGTGCCCCGTTGGCGGTGGCGTAGCGGCCCCAGCGTCGCACCGCAGGCGGGGTGAGCACGGTGGCCAGAAACGATCCGGCGCCGGCCGAGGCGACGAACAACGCCGTGGTTCCCAGGCCGGCCACCGCGTGCTCACCGACGTGGCGCACCATCACCAGCACCAGCAGGGTGTTGATGCCGAACGCCATCCGGTGCGCGGCCAGCCCGGATAGCGTCGCCGCGACGGTGGGCCGGGCCCGCACCGTGCGGATGCCGTGCAGCCAGCCCGTCGTCACCGCGTAGAGCACCGATCCGTGGATGGCGCGTTTGGTGTCGTCTGGGCCGAGCGCGCGGGCGGGGAAGCGCAGCGAGAGCACCAGGGCGATCGTGACCGGGAGCGCCACCGCGGCGATGATCGATGCCGCGCCGCGATCGTCGGCGCCCACCAGCCAGCGCGGCACCAGCATGAAGTTGGCGCCCAGGAAGGCCGCCACCGCGCCGGTCGCGATCGCGAGCGCGTTCATCGTGACGACTTGGTCGCGTGGCACCACGTGTGGCAGTGCCGCCGACAGTCCGGAGGCGATGAACCGGGTGAACCCGTTGGCGATCAGGGCGGCGCACAGCACCGGCAGGTCACCGGCACCGGTCGCCAACAGTGCGGCGACTCCGATCACCAGCAGCAGGCGGGCGAGGTTGGCCACCACCAGCACCAATCGTCGGTCCCAGCGGTCCAGCAGCGCGCCGGCGAACGGTCCCAAGACGGAATACGGCAGAAACAGCACCGCGAACGCCCCTGCGATCGCCCAGGGCGAAGCGGCCCGGTCCGGGTTGAAAAGCAGTGCGCCGGCCAAGCCGGCCTGAAACAGGCCGTCGCCGAACTGGCTTGCGGCGCGCAGTTCCAGCAGGCGCCAGAACTCCGGCAGGCTGCGCGCGGACCGCCACAGCGATACGGGTGCGCGGGTGTCCACCACAAGACCTACTTCCGGACGCGGGCGGCGGCGCGGCACCGGCCCCAGACCAGAGTACAAATCTTCGTGGTCGGTCGACGTTCGGCACAGCTCAGGACGAACGCCGGGTCCGGGTGCCATGATGGAAGGGTGGCGCAACCCGAAGACCCCGAGGACTACATCGCGCCCGCCGCGCATCGGGTACGGGCCGGGACGCTGCTGCTGGCCAACACCGACCTGCTCGAACCCACCTTTCGCCGCAGCGTGATTTACGTGGTCGAGCACAACGACGGTGGGACGCTGGGTGTGGTGCTCAACCGCCCCAGTGAGACCGCCGTCTACAACGTGCTGCCGCAGTGGTCCGACCTGGCCGTCAAACCCAAGACGATGTTCATCGGCGGCCCGGTGAAACGTGACGCTGCACTGTGTGTCGGTCTGTTGCGGGTCGGCACGGAACCCAACGGCGTGCCGGGCCTGCGCCATATCAACGGCCGGATGGTGATGGTCGACCTCGACGCCGAGCCGGAGACGATCGCTCCCCACGTGGAGGGGGTGCGGATCTTTGCCGGCTACGCCGGCTGGACCATCGGCCAACTCGAGGGAGAGATCGAGCGCGACGACTGGATTGTGCTGTCGGCGTTGCCGTCTGACGTGATGGTGCCGCCTCGGGTCGATCTGTGGGGTAGGGCGCTACGGCGCCAGCCCTGGCCTACTGCGCTGCTGGCCACCCACCCGATCGACATCAGCCGCAACTGAACGGCGGTTCCCAGCCCCAGCCGGTTACGAGCAGCCGCAACCGCTGCCGCAACCCGACGCGGGCTCCGCGGGTGCGCTGCCCGCGCAACCGCAGCCGGGACCGCAGCCGAGGTCCTCTGCGGGAGTGCTGTCGCCGCAGCCGCAGCCGGACCCGCAGCCGGATTCGGTGGCCGCCCCGCCTCCAGCGGACTGCCGCGCCGCGTAGCGGGCTCCCTGCCAGGCGCCGGCTGCCAGGGTGGCCATCGCACCGGTGATCGAGATGATCAGCGCCAGCAGCGCCAGCGCGGGCGGGCCGGCCAGCACCAGTGTCCCGCCGACGGCCAGGATCACTCCGACCGCGACCTGGGCGGGTGCGACGGCGCGCAGCACCAGTTGCTCAGGATCGCCGGTGAACGGCCGCGCCAGGGTCCGCACTCCGAACACCAGGGACACGACGGCTAAAACCAGGCACAGCACACCCATGATCAGCATGGGCTCAAGGATACGAGGCGGCTGTTCAGCTGGTGGTGCTGCCCACCTGGTGGCGCACCGTGCCTGATTCCACCGGATCGTCGGTGGTGCTACCTACCTGGTGGCGCACCGTGCCTGATTCCACCGGATCGTCGGTGGTGCTGCCCACTTGGTGGCGCACCGTGCCTGATTCCACCGGATCGTCGGTGGTGTAGCCCACCTGGTGCCGCAGCGTGCCCGATTGCACCGGAGCAGCTGGGGCGGCGGGCTGCGGGGCCACGTTGGGCGGCTCGACGCCGCTCGGACTGACGCCGTGTGGAGTGACGCCGCGTGGGCTGACACTGAATCCGTTCACGATCGCGTCGGTCGCCGGGGCATTGCCGACGGCGCGACCGGCACCGGTGGTCACGGTCAGCGATACCAGGTAGGCGCCGTCGTCGGTCGGCACGATCACGTGGCGGCTGGAGGTGTTCAGCGTCATGTCGGCGTCGCGGTAGGTGCCCTCGATCACCGAGGAGGGGAATCCGTTGAAGTCGGCCAACGAGGCGTTGGTGGTCTGCCAGGCCATCAGCTTCTGGCTGTCGACGAACCCGTGGGTGATCGCCTCTTTCGGGTCGAATTGCCCGGCCAGGCGGTAGACGACCACCTGCGCGTTGGGGGTGTAGAGCGCTCCGCTGCGCCGGTCGGCGATCACCGCGAACGCATCGGGCACGTTGGGGTCGGGAACGTGGGTCCAGCCCACCGGCATCGGCAGGGTGATGTTCAACGCGGTGAAGCCCGCGGCCTGCTGCGGTTCCAACTGCACGTTCTTGGCGGCGAAGTACTCGCGCAACGTGCCGGACGTGGCCGGAACCAGGGCGCTCGGCGCCGGCGCCACCGGAGATCCCGGGACGACGGCCGGTCCGGGCAAGGCCTGCCCCGGCGCTGCCGGCCGGGGGACCGCGTGCTGCGGTCCAGCCGGAAGGGGTGGGGTCACCGGCGCTGCGGCCGGTTGGGCTGCCGGCTGGGCAGCCGGTTGGGCGGCGGGGCCGTAGGGGCCGTAGGGATTGGGCGGCGTCGGCAGCAGCGGGTCGCCCATGGCGGTCGGGATCCCCATCGGGCCGCCGAAGCCCGCCGCTGTGACAGCCGCGCAGCCGACCAGTAGCCGCCAGCGGCGGAGGGTGTTCGTCATCTTCAGGGGTCCTTCCGGGACGGGCCGAGCCATGGTGCCCCCGGCCTCGATTCGACGGTAACCAGCCGGGCGGTCACCCCGCCAGCGCCGCAACCGACCTGGAACGAAGTCCTCACCAGCCTGCGATGCAGCCGATATCAAGCTGTGGCGAGCGGCCCGAAAAGCCAGGCCCATTACCCTGTTGAGGTGAACGAAGCCCCGACCACCCAGGTACCCGGCGACCCCGGCGGTTCAGCGAGGCACGACGGAGGAGAGGCGAAGCTGGGACCGTCGCTTGAACCCGGCGGTTCAGCGAGGCACGACGGAGGAGAGGCGAAGCTGGGACCGTCGCCTGAACCCAGCGACCAGGCGCCCCGCCACCGCTACACGGCCGCAGTGGCCGGGCGTATCGAAGACGCCTGGCAGGAGCAGTGGGAGCGGGCGGGGACCTTCAACGTCGCCAACCCGGTCGGCTCGCTGGCGCCGGATGACGGCTCGGCGGTCCCGGCCGACAAGATGTTCGTCCAGGACATGTTTCCCTACCCGTCCGGCGACGGCCTGCATGTCGGCCATCCGCTGGGCTACATCGCCACCGACGTCTACGCTCGCTACTTCCGGATGACCGGCCACAACGTGCTGCACGCGCTGGGTTTCGACGCGTTCGGACTGCCTGCCGAGCAGTACGCGATGCAGACCGGCACCCACCCGCGCATCCGCACCGAGGCCAACATCGAGAACTTCCGCCGGCAACTGCGACGCCTCGGGCTCGGCCACGACGGCCGGCGCAGTTTCTCCACCACAGACGTCGACTTCTACAAGTGGACGCAATGGATCTTCCTGCAGATCTACAACGCCTTCTTCGACACCGCGGCGAACAAGGCCCGGCCCATCGCAGAGTTGATCGCCGAATTCGACTCCGGTGCACGCACACTCGACGACGGGCGTGACTGGGCGTCGCTGTCGGCGGGGGAGCGGGCCGACGTCGTCGACGGTCACCGGTTGGTCTACCGCTCCGACTCGATGGTCAACTGGTGCCCGGGGCTGGGCACGGTACTGGCCAATGAAGAGGTCACCGCCGACGGGCGAAGTGACCGCGGCAACTTCCCGGTGTTCCGGAAGCGGCTGCGGCAGTGGATGATGCGGATCACCGCGTACTCCGACCGCCTGCTCGACGACCTCGATGTGCTGGATTGGCCGGAGAAGGTCAAGACGATGCAGCGCAACTGGATCGGACGCTCCACCGGCGCAGCGGCACTGTTCGGCGCCGACACGATCGACGGCGTGGCGGTGGACATCGAGGTGTTCACCACCCGTCCCGACACCCTGTTCGGCGCCAGCTATCTGGTGTTGGCGCCCGAGCACGATCTGGTCGACCTGCTGACCACCGCCGAGTGGCCGGAATCGGTCGATCAACGCTGGACGTTCGGTGCCACCACGCCCGCCGAGGCCGTCGCCTCCTACCGGAAGGCGATCGCGGCGAAGTCAGATCTGGAACGCCAGGAGAACAAGACTAAAACCGGTGTGTTCCTGGGCAGTTACGCAACCAACCCGGCCAACGGCCAGCAGGTGCCGATCTTCATCGCGGACTATGTGCTGGCCGGCTACGGCACCGGCGCCATCATGGCCGTGCCGGGCCATGATCAGCGGGACTGGGAGTTCGCCGTCGAGTTCGGCCTCCCTGTCGTCGAAGTCATTGCCGGCGGCGACATCTCGGAAGCCGCCTACGCGGGCGACGGTGCCCTGGTCAATTCCGGCGCGCTGGACGGCATGACCGTCACCGAGGCCAAGTCGGCGATGACGCAGCGCCTGGCGGCACAGGGCCGCGGCTGGCAGCGCGTCGAATACAAGTTGCGGGACTGGCTATTCGCCCGGCAGCGGTACTGGGGTGAGCCGTTCCCGATCGTCTACGACAGCGACGGCCGCCCGCACGCGCTGGACTCCGCGGCGCTGCCGGTCGAACTGCCCGAGGTCGGCGATTACTCGCCGGTGCTGTTCGACCCCGACGACGCCGCCAGCGAACCCTCGCCGCCGTTGGCCAAGGCGACCGACTGGGTGCACGTCGAACTGGATCTCGGCGACGGTCTGCGGCCCTACACCCGCGACACCAACGTCATGCCGCAGTGGGCCGGCAGTTCCTGGTACGAGTTGCGCTACACCGACCCGCACAACGCCGAGCGGTTCTGCGCCCCCGAGAACGAGGCCTATTGGATGGGGCCGCGACCGGCCGAACACGGCCCCGACGATCCGGGCGGGGTGGATCTCTATGTCGGCGGTGTCGAGCACGCGGTGCTGCACCTGCTGTATTCGCGCTTCTGGCACAAGGTGTTACACGACCTCGGGCATGTCAGCTCGCGTGAGCCCTACCGTCGGCTGGTCAACCAGGGCTACATCCAGGCCGCCGCCTACACCGACAGCCGTGGGTCATATGTGCCCGCCGCCGACGTCGTGGAACGCGACGGAAAGTTCCATCTCCCGGGCGCCGACGGCGACATCGAGGTTTTCGCCGAATACGGGAAAATGGGTAAGAGCCTGAAGAACTCCGTGTCCCCCGACGAGATCTGCGACAGCTACGGCGCCGACACGCTGCGGGTCTACGAGATGTCGATGGGCCCGCTGGAGATGTCACGGCCGTGGGCCACCAAAGACGTCGTCGGCGCACATCGATTTCTGCAGCGGGTGTGGCGGCTGGTGGTCGACGAGGAGACCGGCGACACGCGGGTGCTCGACGCCGAGCCGGACACCGAGACACTGCGCCTGCTGCATAGGACCATCGTCGGGGTGTCGGAGGACTATGCGGCACTGCGCAACAACACCGCAGCCGCCAAGCTGATCGAATACACCAACCATCTGACCAAACAGCATCGGGCAGGGGTGCCGCGCTCGGCGGCCGAGCCGCTGGCGTTGATGCTCGCGCCGCTGGCCCCGCACCTGGCCGAGGAGCTGTGGCGGCGGCTCGGCCACGAATCCTCACTGGCGCACGGGCCGTTCCCGGTGGCCGACCCGGCGTATCTGGTCACCGACACCGTCGACTATCCGGTACAGGTCAACGGCAAGAAGCGGGGATTGGTCACGGTGGCCACCGACGCGGACACCGACGCGATCAAGGCCGCGGCCCTGGCCGATGAGAAAGTCCAAGCGTTTCTGTCCGGGGCCAGCCCGAAGAAGGTGATTGTGGTACCCGGACGGCTGGTGAACCTGGTGGTGTGACACCGGTTTTGGGTGAGAGCATGTGGGCGGACAACGACGCGTTCCGAGAAGTATTGGCGGAGCTGGGTCTGCTCGCCGGTCTCGATGAGAGCGCCTCCGAAGAGCGGGCCGAGCTCGTGACATGGCTGCTGGAGCAGGGCTTCGGTTTGGAACAGATCAGGGCCGAGGTCGCCCCGATGCTGATGCCCGCGCACCGTGAATTGGGCGACGACGCCAGGTATGTGTCAGAACGCGAGGTGAGCGCCACCCACGGCATCGATTTGGCCGTTCTGCAGGGCATCGAGCGCGCTCTGGGGCTACCCCGGCTGGACGATCCCGACGCTGCCCTGCTGCTTCAGGCCGACGCCGAGGCCGCTCTGCGACTGCAGCAACTCATCGAGGTCGGACTCGACCCGGGTCAGGTGTTCCTGATGATCCGCCGGCTCTCCGACGGCATTTCCCGCGCAGTCCCGGCATTCCGGTACAGCACGATATCGGCGATCATGCGGCCGGGTATGACCGAACTCGAGGTCGCGAAGGCCCACGAGGAGATGGTACGAGCTGTGATCCCGTTGCTGGGACCGATGATCCGGGACATCTTGTTCGTTCAGCTGCGGCGCGTGCTGGAGGGCGAGGCGGTCAACGCCAGAGAGCGGGCGGCCGGGGTGGCGCTCCCTGGGGCGCGGCAGCTCGCAGTGGCCTTCGCTGACATGGTCGAGTTCACCCGGTTGGGGGAGGCGGTGCCGCCGGAGGAACTGGTGGGACTCGTTGAGCGCCTTGCCGATTTGGCACGCGAAGTGGTCAACCCTCCGGTCCGGCTGGTAAAGACGATCGGCGATGCCGTGATGTTGGTTTCGTCAGATGCGGTGAAGCTGCTCGATACGACGCTGACGCTGCTCGAGACGGCAGCGGCAGACGAAACTCTCCCGAAGCTGCGGATCGGCGTCGCCTCGGGATGGGCGGTGAGCAGGGCCCGAGATTGGTTCGGCAGTCCGGTCAACGTCGCGAGCCGGGTCACCAATGTCGCCGAACCGGGAACGATCTTGCTGGAGGGCGAAGCCCGTGCGGCTATCGGCGATGCACCGGGATACGCCTGGTCCTTTGTCGGCGCTCGCGCACTCAAGGGCGTGGGGGGCGAGACCGAGCTCTTCCGGGTGCGCCGACAGGGCAGCCGTTAGGTCAGCGCGGCCGGACCACCACTTCCTGAAGCTGCGCCTCGGCCGGAGTGCGGACCGCGGCGGCCACCACCTCGGCGACGGTGTCGGCGCGCAGGAAGCGGCCCGGGTCGTATTCGCCGCCCTCATACGCGACCAGCTCGTGTTGCATGTCGGTGTCGACGCGGCCGGGGTAGACCGTGGTGACCCGTAGGGCCGGCTCGTCGTTGCGCAGCGAGTCCGCGAACGCCCGAAGCGCGAACTTGCTGGCCGAGTACGATGCCATCCCCGGGGAAACCCGTTGCCCGGCACCGGAGTTGATGAACACCACCTGCCCGCGGGCCTGCCGCAACGCCGGGAGCAGTGCCAGTGTGAGCGCTACCGCGCCGAACACGTTGACCTCGAAGGTGGCTCGCCACTCCTCGATATAGGACTCTCCGGCAGGGCCGGGCAGCATCACCCCGGCGTTGTGCACCAGCACGTCGAGTTGGTCGACGATCTCGGTGGCGGACTCGATCTCGTCGGCGTCGGCGAGGTCCAGCGGCCAGGTGGTGGCTCCGAGCCGTTCGGCCACGGCATCCAGGCGCGCCGACGGCCGGCCGGCCAGCAGCAACGTGTGGGTGGGTGCCAGTGCGGTCGCGATCGCCGAACCGATCCCGCCGCCGGC
The DNA here is from genome assembly GCF_055419425.1 of Mycobacterium sp. IDUB_21. Lineage (NCBI taxonomy): Bacteria > Bacillati > Actinomycetota > Actinomycetes > Mycobacteriales > Mycobacteriaceae > Mycobacterium > Mycobacterium sp. IDUB_21. Next base: position 55,331 of record NZ_JBVAXQ010000007.1, read on the forward strand.
GCCGGTGATCAGGGCGGTCGGCATCAACCGCAATCCAGCGGGCAGTCCGGCCCCTCGTTCGGGGCCGGACCTACCGCACCGCTGGCGGCCAGCCGCTCCAGCGGTTCCAGCGCACGGGTCAGGGTGTCCAAGTCTTCGGGGCTGAGCTTGCTCAGCATCGCCGCGAGGGCCGAGTGCCGGTTGGCCAGCGACGCACGGTGACTCGCCAGGCCCTCCTCGGTGATGTCAACCAGCACCGCCCGCAGGTCCGACGGATCCCGGCTGCGTTTGACCAGGCCGATCTTCTCCAGGCGCCGGATCGCCACGGTGGTGGTGGGGGTGCGCACCCGCTCATGGGCAGCCAGCTCGGTCATCCGGATCGGTCCGCGATCCAGCAGCGTGATCAGGATCGACAGCTGAGCCAGGGTGAGCTCGCCGGTCTTCGCACCGCCGCTGATTTCACCGCGCCGCAGTATCGAGAACAGTTTCGACAGCGAACGATGCAAGCCCTCCGCGATCGCCGTCACCTGCGGCGTATCGGCTTTGCTCTCCGCCATAGTTCGCCAGTCTAACCGGTGGCTCTCACGAGGGGGGATGGGTCGCGAAAGTTGCTGTCACAACACCTGGGAAAGAAACTTCTGCAGCCGCTCGGTCCCGGCGTTGTCGAAGATCTGCTCCGGGGGGCCGGATTCGACCACTTTCCCGCGGTCCATGAACACGACGGTGTCCGACGCCGACCGGGCAAACGCCATTTCGTGGGTGACCACCACCATGGTCATGCCGTCCGCACCGAGCTCGGCGATCAGCGCCAGGATGCCCTTGACCAACTCCGGGTCCAGCGCCGAGGTCGCCTCGTCGAAGAGCATCACCTGCGGTTGCATCGCCAGTGCCCGGGCGATCGCGACCCGCTGTTGCTGGCCGCCGGAGAGCGCCGAGGGACGTGCCGCCGCCTTGTTCTTCAGCCCGACTCGATCCAGCAGTGCCAGTGCGAGGTCGCGCGCGGCGTCGCCGGACATCCCGAGCAGCTTGCGCGGGGCCAGGGCGATGTTGTCCAGCACGCTGCGGTGCGGAAAGAGATTGAAATGCTGGAACACCATGCCGATCCGTTGGCGCAGTTCATCGGGATCGTCGTCCAGTACCGATCGGCCGCCCAACAGGATGTCGCCGTCATCGGGCTCATGCAGCCGGTTCAACGTGCGCAACATCGTCGATTTGCCCGAGCCGGAGGGCCCGATCACCGCGGCGGTGCTGCCTGCCGGCACGTCGAGGTCGATCCCGCGTAACACGGCATGCTTGCCGAAGGACAATTGAATTCCCTTGGCCGCCAACGATACCGGCTCACGCGAGGACCCGGCCGTCACGTCATCTCCTGACTGGAGATAGCCGGGCTCAGCTCGACGGAATCATCGGCCTCGGCGGGCCTGCCGCGCCGAAGCCGGTGGTCGACGACGTTCACCAGGTGCGTCAAGGGGATGGTCAGCGCCAAGTACAGGACGCCGGCCGCCACCAGTGGCGACAGGCTGCCGGTCTGCGCGTTGAAGTCGCGGCCCACCTGGAACAGCTCTCGCTGGCCGGCGACCAGACCCAGGAAGTACAGCAGCGCTGAGGCTTTCAGCAATGCGATGAACTGGTTGACCAGTGCCGGAAGCACCCGCCGGATGCCCTGCGGGATCACCACCAGGCGCATCGCGTCGGAGTAGCCGAAACCCAGCGCCCGGGATGCCTCCAGCTGACCGGACTCCACGCTCTGGATGCCCGAGCGCAGGATCTCCCCGATGTAGGCCGCGGCCGTCAGCCCCAGCGCCGCGATCCCCAGCGGGTAGGGGTTGTTGTGCGTCAGCCCGCCCACCAGCGGCCCGACCACCAGGCCGATCAGCAGGATGATCAGCACCTCGGGCAATCCCCGGAAGATGTCGGTATAGACCCGGGCCGGCCAGCGCAGCCATCGGGTGTGTGAGATCCCGGCCACGGCCAGCCCAAGCCCGGCCACCAATCCGATGATGCCGCCGCTCAGGGTCAGCAGCACGGTGTTGGGCAAGCCGGTCTTGAGCAGGTCCGGCAGCGCCTGCCGGTACAGCTCCCAGTCGAAGAAGGAGTCGCGCAATTGCGCCAGTGTCGATTTGGGCGCGTACGGCTCCGACTCGGGCTTGTGGTGACGTGCGGCGATCGCGGCGAAGTCCGGCAGGTGCGGGGTGGCCGCCGACTTGGAGCCGGGCTGCCAGTCCGGCGGCAACGGCCGCGGCACCCAGTCGGTGTAGAGCTGCGGCCAGGTGCCGTCCTCGATCACCGCATCCAAGCCGGAGTTCAACGCGTTGAGAAGCGCCTGGTTTCCCTTGGCCACCGCGTACGCCTCGAAGCCGGCCGGGCTGAAGGTATAGCCGACGATCTGCGCCGGATCGCCTGGCCGCAGCAGGTTCAGCGCGGTCAGCGACGGCGCCACCCAGGCGTCCACCTGGTGGCTTTTCAGACTGGCGTACAGCGTGATGGAGTCGGGGTACCGCACCGGTTCCATTTCGAGAGTGTCGACGGCGTAGGCGTCCTCCACGGTGCCCTGGACCACCGCGATCCGCCGGCTACCGGTCAGGTTGTCGAATCCGGTGATACCGGAACCGGCCGGGACCACCAGTGCCATGTAGCCGAAGTCGTAGCCGTTGGTGAAGCCGACGGTGCGGCGGCGCTCATCGGTGGCGTTGATCGACGCCGACCCGACGTCGAAGCGGCCCGACTCGACCTGGGCCAGTAGACCGAAGAAGTCGGTGCCGACGAACTGGACCCGCAGGCCCAGCTTCTTGGCAATGGCGCGCAGCAGCTCGTTGTCGAAGCCGCTGTAGCGGCCCTTGGCGTTGATGCAGTTCGTCGGCGGGCTCTCGGTCAGCGTGCCGACGGTCAGCACACCGGGGGTGAGCAGCCGGAGTTTGCTCATGTCGAGCGAACTCAGCGGCTCGACGCCGGCGGTGGTGTATTTGTCCTCGCGCGGCCGTTTGGCGGTGGCGAGTTTGACCGGCAACGCGACGGCGGCCTGCTCTCCGGGCGGTGCGCACAGGTCAGGGACGGCACCGGCCGGCGGCACCGCTGCCAGACCGCAGATGATCAGCAGGGTGGCGAGAAACGCCGCCAGCTTTATCGCTGGTCGCGCCATCGGCACAGCGCCTCGGCGACGGTCAGGTCATAGTCGGGTCCGCTGCTGCCGACGGTCAACAGGCTCACTCCGAGGCCGGTCAATGCGTCGGCCTCGGCGAGCAGTTCGGCCACGGTGCCGCGCGTCTGGTCGCCGCCCAGCGCGGCCGAGTGCTCGATCGTGGCGGGGTCGCGGCCCACCGCGGCGCAGTGCTCGGCCAGCACCGCCGCCTTGTGCGGGTACTCCTCGGCGTCGGCGAAGCTGTGCCACATGTCGGCGTGCTCGGCGACCAGACGCAGCGTCTTGCGCTCACCGCCACCACCGATCAGCATCGGGAGAGCCCGGCTGGGCGGCGGATTAAGTTGGGCCAGACGGGATTTGATCCGCGGCAGGGCATCGGCCAGGTCGTCGAGACGGCTGCCCGCGGTCCCGAACTCGTAGCCGTATTCGCGGTAGTCCCGGTGCTTCCAGCCCGAGCCGATACCCAGGATCAGCCGGCCGTCACCGATGTGGTCGACGGTGCGGGCCATGTCGGCGAGCAGCTCGGGGTTGCGGTAGGAGTTGCACGACACCAGCGCGCCGATCTCGATGCGCGAGGTCTGTTCAGCCCAGGCGGCCAGCATGGTCCAGCATTCGAAGTGCGGTCCGTCGCGGTCGCCGTAGAGCGGGAAGAAATGGTCCCAGTTGAAGGCGATGTCGACGCCGAGGTCTTCACAGCGCCGGACCGCGTCACGGATCGCGCCGTAGTGCGACGCGTGCTGGGGCTGCAGCTGCACCGCGATGCGAATGGGGCTCATGTCCGTCACGGTAGCGTCCGGCGCAGCAACTCGACCAGAGCGCGCGGCTGATCGCTTTGCACCGAATGCCCGGAGCCGGCCACCACGTGGGTCGTCAGCCCCGGCGAGCGCCGTGCGTATTCGGCGACGTCGTCGGCGGAGACGAACCCCGAATCACCGCCGCGGATCAAAGTGGTCGGTGCGGCCACCGCGGAGACGTCGGTCCACAACTCGCTGAGATCCCCGACGGAGCGGATGGTGTCGTAACGCCAGGTCCAGCGTCCGTCTGGCAGCCGCCGGGTGTTGTGCAGCAGACCGCGACGCAGCGACTCCGGATCCCGGTGCGGCGCCGCCATCGTGGTGAGGGCCAGCATCGACGCGAAATCGGGGAACGTCCGGTCGCCCTGGGCCAACGCCACCGTTCCGCGATCGGCGACGCTCATCTGTGAATGCCGTTGCAGTGCTGAAGGAGTCACGTCCACGATCGCCAGCCGGCGGACCAGCTCCGGTGCGGTGGCCGCCAATCGGATCGCGGTCAGCCCGCCCAGCGACATCCCGACCACCAACTCGGCGGCCGGCGCCAGCTCGCGCAGCACCGGCGCCAGGGCGTCGGCGTTGCGCTGAGGAGAGTAGTCGCCGTCGTCGCGCCAGGCCGAATGGCCGTGGCCGGGCAGGTCGACGGCCAGCGCGGGCTCGGCGAGACCGATGATGACGGTGTCGAAGGTGTGGGCGTTCTGCGCGCCACCGTGCAGGAACACCACCCGCGGCGGCGCCGTGCCCCAGCGCAGCGCGCTGACGTCGCCGGTCTGGATGCGTTGCACGACGGGCAGCGGACCGGCCACACCGGCCTGTGCGGCGTTGCCGGCCAGTAGCGCGAACTCGGGCAGGCCCGCCAGCTCGTCGTCGGAAAGCACTCTTAGCCGGTGATGAACTCTTCGAGCTGAGTGCGCGCGACGTCGTCGGGCAGCTGCTTGGGCGGGCTCTTCATCAGGTACGCCGAGGCCGGGATGATCGGGCCGCCGATGCCGCGGTCCTTGGCGATCTTGGCCGCCCGCACCGCGTCGATGATGATGCCGGCGGAGTTCGGCGAGTCCCACACCTCGAGCTTGTACTCCAGGGTCAGCGGCGCATCGCCGAAGGCGCGGCCCTCCAGTCGCACGTAGGCCCACTTGCGGTCGTCCAGCCAGGCCACGTGGTCGGACGGGCCGATGTGGACGTTCTTGTCCTCGATCTTGCCGGCCAGCGAGCCGGTCAGGTTGGAGGTGACGGCCTGGGTCTTGGACACCTTCTTCGACTCCAGTCGCTCCCGCTCGAGCATGTTCTTGAAGTCCATGTTGCCGCCGACGTTGAGCTGGTAGGTGCGGTCCAGCGTGACACCGCGGTCCTCGAACAGCTTGGCCATCACCCGGTGGGTGATGGTGGCGCCGACCTGGCTCTTGATGTCGTCACCGACGATCGGCACGCCGGCGTCGGCGAACTTCTTGGCCCACACCGGGTCGGAGGCGATGAACACCGGCAGTGCGTTGACGAACGCCACCCCGGCGTCGATGGCGCACTGGGCGTAGAACTTGTCGGCCTCGTCGGAGCCCACCGGCAGGTAGGAGACCAGCACGTCGACCTTGGCCTCGCGCAGCACCGAGACCACGTCGACGGCGTCGGCGTCGGAGACCTCGATGGTGTCGGCGTAGTACTTGCCGATGCCGTCCAAGGTCGGGCCGCGCTGCACCACCACGTTGGTCGGCGGCACGTCGGCGATCTTCATGGTGTTGTTCTCCGAGGCGAAGATGGCTTCGGACAGATCGAAGCCGACCTTCTTGGCGTCCACGTCGAACGCGGCGACGAACTTCACGTCACGGACGTGATACGGACCGAACCGCACGTGCATCAGGCCGGGCACCGCCGAGCTGTCGTCGGCGTTCTGGTAGTACTGGACGCCCTGGACCAGCGAGGAGGCGCAGTTACCGACGCCGATAATGGCGACCCGCACATCCGTCGTTTGCTCAGTCATTTCCGACGTTCTCCTTCTTTGCTGTCACTGCTGACGTGCTGTTGGTGTTGTCTTGATGCCCGCTCCCTGCAGGCTCAGGGTTGTTCGGCTCGGCCCTGTGAGACGCGTTCGGCCGCGATCAACTCGTTGAGCCACTTGACCTCCCGCTCACTGGATTCCAGCCCGAGCTGGTGCAGTTGGCGGGTATAGCGGTCCAACGAGTTGCTGGCCCGCGTCACGGCATTGCGCAGGCCTTCCCGGCGTTCCTCCACCTGACGGCGGCGGCCTTCCAGGATCCGCATCCGAGCCTCGGCGGGGGTGCGGTTGAAGAAAGCCAGGTGCACCCCGAAGCCGTCGTCGGTGTAGTTCTGCGGTCCCGTGTCGGCCACCAGCTCGGTGAAGCGCTGACGACCGGCGTCGGTCAGCCCGTACACCCGCCGGGCCCGCCGCACCGGGGTTCCCGCCGGCGCAGCGTCCTCCGCGATCAGCCCGGCCGTCTGCATGCGCCGCAGCGCGGGATACAGCGAGCCGTAGGAGAATGCCCGGAACGCGCCCAGCAGACCGGTCAACCGCTTGCGCAACTCGTAGCCGTGCATCGGCGACTCGAGCAGCAGGCCGAGTATGGCAAGCTCAAGCACCGATTCACCTCCTCGTGATGATTTTTGGCTACGTCCGTTCGACGGTGCGCGCAATAGTATCGCGCCGATATAACAGAACCCAAGTGGCCTGTTGTTCGCCCACCGTTCAGCCGATCGAAGTCGCCAGTTCAGGACGGGTAATTGTTGCGCTGACGGGCCGGCTCGACGAGCGGACAGGCCCCTTTGTCTGTCGTCGGCGGCCGTGAACCCGAGCCTTTCGGGTGCCCCGCGCCGGATGCCGACCGCGCCACGGCGACCCGAATCCGCCGGTCGGTGCGGGATAAGGGCGTTCATCACACCGGCCCGCGCGGACCCGTCGTACTCTGGTGACCGTGCGATTGCAGCGACAGGTGGTGGACTACGCGCTTCGGCGCCGTTCCCTGCTGGCCGAGGTCTACTCCGGGCGCACCGGGGTGACCGAGGTGTGCGACGCCAACCCGTATCTGCTGCGGGCGGCGAAGTTCCACGGCAAGGCCAGTGCGGTGGTGTGCCCGATCTGCCGCAAGGAGCAGCTCACCCTGGTGTCGTGGGTCTACGGCGACCAGCTGGGGGCGGTGTCGGGTTCGGCGCGCTCCGCCGAGGAACTGGTCCTGTTGGCCACCCGCTTCAGCGAGTTCTCGGTGTACGTGGTCGAGGTGTGCCGGACCTGCAGTTGGAATCATCTGGTGAAGTCCTATGTGCTGGGCCTGGCGCGCCCGCCGAAGGGATCCCGGGGTCGGCGGACGGCACGCAGCGGGGCCCGTACCGCCAGTGAGTAAACACCACGACGACCGGTCGGATGCTGCCTCGACCGGGCCTTCCGAGGTTGGTGCTCGCCGCGCGCGGGCCGCGCCGGATGACCGGCAGACCGCGATCATCCCGGCGGTCGACGACGCCGTGACCGCCGACCTGCGCGACCCGATCGACGCGGTCAAGGCGGCCCTCGACGGCGCGCCACGGCAGCGCGAACAGGCGCTGAGCGGACGCATCCCGCGCCGGCAACCACCGCCCGACGAGAGCACAGACCGGGCCGAGGAGCCGCCGCGGCGGGGCGGCCGTTTCGAGCACACCGGTCGGGCCGCTGCGCCCGACCCGATGGATTGGCTGCGCCGGCACCCGCCGAATTGGAAGTGGATTCGGCGCGGGCTCGCCGCCGCCGTCGTGGTGATGGTGCTGCTGCCGGTCGTCACGTTCGCGATGGCCTACTCCATCACCGATGTGCCCTCACCCGGCGACATCCGCACCAACCAGGTATCGACGATCCTGGCCAACGACGGATCAGAGCTCGCCAAAATCATTCCGCCGGAAGGCAATCGCGTCGACATCGACATCAATCAGGTGCCGGTGTATGTGCGTAACGCGGTGCTGGCCGCCGAGGACCGCGACTTCTACTCCAACCCCGGTTTCTCGGTGTCCGGCTTCGCCCGCGCAATCAAGAACAACCTCTTCGGCGGCGACACCCAGGGCGGGTCGACGATCACCCAGCAGTACGTCAAGAACGCACTGGTCGGATCCGAGCGGGCCGGGGTGGGCGGATTGATCCGCAAGGCAAAAGAACTCGTGATCGCCACCAAGATGTCCAGCGCATGGCGCAAGGACGATGTGCTGCAGGCCTACCTGAACATCATCTACTTCGGCCGCGGCGCCTACGGTATCGCCGCGGCATCCAGGGCCTACTTCGACAAGCCGGTCGAACAACTCGATGTCGCCGACGGCGCACTGCTGGCCGCGCTGATCCAGCGACCGTCCACCCTGGATCCCGCCGTCGACCCGGAAGGCGCCCTCGAGCGGTGGAACTGGGTGCTCGACGGCATGGTGGAGACCGGAGCGCTGACGGCCGGCGAGCGTGCCGCCCAACAGTTTCCGGAGACGGTGGCGCCGGATCTGGCCCGCTCCCAGAACATCACCACCGGACCCAACGGGCTGATTCAGCGGCAGGTCACCAAGGAACTGCTCGACCTGTTCAACATCGACGAGCAGACCCTGAACACCCAGGGCCTGCAGATCACCACCACCATCGACCCCCAGGCGCAAGATGCCGCCGTGGACGCGGTGGAGACCTACCTCAAGGACCAGATCCCCAACATGCGGTCCGCGGTGGTGTCCATCGATCCGCGCAACGGCGCGGTGCGCGCGTACTACGGGGGGTCGGACGCCGCCGGATTCGACTTCGCCCAGGCGGGTCTGCAGACCGGGTCGTCGTTCAAGGTGTTCGCCCTGGTGGCCGCGCTCGAGCAGGGCATCGGTCTGGGCTATCAGATCGACAGTTCGCCGCTGACCATCGAGAACGGCCGGATCAAGATCACCAACTCCGAGGGTGAGAGCTGCGGGGTCTGCAACGTCGCCGAGGCGCTCAAGCGCTCACTGAACACCGCCTACTACCGGCTGATGCTCAAGCTCAAGAACGGTGCGCAGGATGTCGCCGACGCGGCGCATCAAGCCGGCGTCGCCAAGAGCTTCCCGGGTGTTCCGCACACCCTGTCCCAAGACGGCGGGCCGCCCGAAGGCGGAGTCGTCCTGGGTCAGTACCAGACCAGGGTGATCGACATGGCTTCAGCGTACGCGACGCTGGCCGACTCGGGCGTGTACCACCCACCGCACTTCGTGGAGAAGGTGGTCAACGCCGACGGCCAGGTGCTCTTCGACGCGCAGACATCCGAGGACACCGGCGAGGAGCGCATCCCCAAGGCCGTCGCCGACAACGTCACCGCGGCCATGCAGCCCATCGCCGGCTGGTCGCGCGGACACAATCTGGCCGGCGGCCGGCCGTCGGCGGCCAAGACCGGTACCACCCAACTGGGTGACACCGGGGCCAACCGGGACGGCTGGATGGTCGGCTACACGCCGTCACTGTCGACCGCGGTGTGGGTGGGCACCACCGGGGGCGACGAGCCACTGGTGAATCAGTGGGGCGGCCCGGTGTACGGCGCGGGCATTCCGGCCGACATCTGGAAGGCCACCATGGACGGCGCCCTGCGGGGAACCTCCAACGAATCCTTCCCGACGCCAACTGAGATCGGCGGCTACGCCGGTGTCCCGGCCGCGCCGCCACCGCCGCCTATGCAGGAGCCCGGGCCGCTGACCGAGCCGTCGGAGACCGTCATCCAGCCCACGATCGAGATCGCGCCGGGCATCACCATCCCGATCGGTCCGCCGACCACCATCCCGGTCGGACCCCCCGCAACGGCTCCGCCCCCGGGGCAGGCGCCGTCGCCACCGGTGGCGCCCGAGCAGCCCGGGCCCCCGCCGGGAGAAGCGGCGCCCCCGGCGCCGTAGCGCCTTTGTGACCTCGTTTCAACCCGACGTCGCGGCGTGCGGACGTAGCCTGGTGATCATGGAAACGCAGCGACGCGTGGGGGATCACGGGCTGCCGAGCCTTTCGCCGTCCGCCGAGATGGGTTGCGCCCGTACGAGGATGGTGGGAAGCCGAAAGTTCGCGACATATCCGCCGGGATGCCCCCGCCGACGGTGAAGGGCCAGGGCCCGCCGGCGCCGGGTGCCGACAGCGCTGCAGAAGACCACTTCTTGACGACGGACGATCCGCCGGCCGGCCCGCCCAACGGTGCCGGAGAAGAACCGGATCTGCGGGACCCCATCGAAGTGGTCACAGCGGCCCTAGAAGCGCAAGAAAGGCCGCGCCCGGACTCCGACGATCGGGATGAGGCCGAAGTTCCCGAGGCTGATCAAACAGACCGGCCCGGTTGGCGTCGGCGGGTGAACTGGACCTGGGTTCGGCGCGGTCTGTATGCCGCCACCGTGACGATGCTGGTGGCCCCGGTCATCACCTTCGGCATGGCCTACCGCACGGTCGAGATCCCCGAACCGGGCGACATCCATACCGATCAGGTGTCGACGATCGTGGCCGCCGACGGCACCGAACTGGCGAGAATCGTTCCGCCGGAAGGTAACCGGACCGACGTCAAGATCGACCAGGTACCGGTCCACGTGCGCGACGCGGTACTGGCCGCCGAGGACCGCGATTTCTACACCAACTCCGGCTACTCCTTCTCGGGGTTCTTCCGGGCGGTCAAGAACAACCTGCTCGGTGGGGACACCCAGGGCGGTTCGACCATCACCCAGCAGTACGTCAAGAACGCTTTGGTCGGGTCCGAGCGGACCGGTGTCTCCGGCGTGGTCCGCAAGGGCAAAGAGCTCGTCATCGCCACCAAGATGTCCAAGGTGTGGCCCAAGGACGAGGTGCTGGAGGCCTATCTCAACATCATCTACTTCGGCCGCACCGCCTACGGGATCGCCGCTGCGGCAAGGGCGTTCTTCGGCAAGCCGGTCGAAGAACTCGACGTCGCGCAAGGCGCGCTGCTGGCGGCGGTGATCCAGCGGCCGTCCGCCCTGGATCCCGCGTTCAACGCCGAGCGTGCCGTCGACCGGTGGAACTGGGTGCTCGACGGAATGGTGGAGACCGGCGCCTTGAGCTTCGCCGAGCGGTCCAGGCAGATGTTTCCGGCCACGATCCCGCCGGACCAGGCGCGCAATTCCGACCAGGCCACCGGACCCAATGGGCTGATCCAGCGGCAGGTCATCGCCGAATTGCTCGACATGTTCCATATCGACGAGCAGGCGCTGAACATGCAGGGCCTGCGGATCACCACCACCATCGACATGAAGGCGCAGCGCGCCGTGGAGAAAGCCGTCGCGGGAGTCATGACCGGGCAGAAGCCGGCACTGCGGACCGCGGTGGTCTCCATCGACCCGCGCAACGGCGCGGTACTGGCTTACTACGGCGGCGCGGACGCGGGCGGTTTCGACTTCGCCCAGGCCGGGCTGCAGACCGGGTCCTCGTTCAAGGTGTTCGCCCTGGTGGCGGCGCTGAAACAGGGCATCGGCCTGGGCTATGAGGTCGACAGTGCTCCGCTGACGGTCGGCCGGACCAAGATCAGCAACGTGGGCGGCGCCAGCTGCGGGGTCTGCAATATCGCCGAGGCACTCAAGCGATCACTCAACACGGCCTACTACCGGCTGATGCTCAAGCTCAAACACGGCCCGCAAGACGTCGCCGACGCGGCGCATCAGGCCGGGATCGCCGAGAGCTTTCCCGGTGTGGCGCACACGCTGTCCGAGGACGGCCGCGGCGGGCCGCCGGAGAACGGCATCGTGCTCGGCCAGTACCAGACCAGGGTCATCGACATGGCGTCGGCGTACGCCACCCTGGCCGACTCCGGGATGTACCACCCGCCGCACTTCATCCAGAAGGTCGTCGGTCCCGACGGCCGGGTGCTGTTCGACGTCACAGTCGCTACCAAGGAGTCCGGCGAGCAGCGCATCCCCAAGGCGGTCGCCGACAACGTCACCGACGCCATGAAGGCGATCCCCAGCTATTCCGGCGGACACGACCTGGCCGGCAGGCGGCCCGCCGCGGCCAAGACCGGCACCACCCAGCTGGGCAACACCGGAGCCAACCGCGACGCCTGGATGGTCGGCTACACGCCGACGCTGTCGACCGCGGTGTGGGTCGGTACCGACAAGGGCGAGGAGCCGCTGACGAACAAATGGGGCGGGCCGGTGTACGGCGCGGGTCTACCGGCCGAGATCTGGAAGGCCGGGATGGACGGCGCGCTGGCGGGCAGCCCCGTCCTCGCGTTCCCCAAGCCCGCCGAGATCGGTGGCTTCGCGGGGGTACCGTCCGCGCCGCCGCCACCGCCGCCGATGGAGTGGTACTCGCCGCCGCCACCACTGGACTCCGACGCCGACGAGCCGCCGCCGTTCCCGGAGCCACCGCTGTTCCCCCCGCCGCCGCCACCACCGCCACCGCCTCCACCACCACCGCCGCCGCCAGCACCGGTGCCCGAGCCACTACCGTGACGGAGGTGATCCCAGGCCGAGCGGGGGTTTCTCCCCAGCCGTTGGCCGCTGACCTGCGCAGCGCCGACGACCGCGACCTGCCCAGCCACACCGACCCGGTCGCGCACGCACTGTCGAACACCATCGGTGGGCCGGTGGGCCGGCACGCCCTCATCGGGCGCAGCAGGTTCATGACACCGCTGCGGGTGATGTTCCTGATCGCGGTGCTGTTCATGGCGTTGGGCGCGACGACCAAGGCGCCGTGCCTGCAGAGCGTTGGTTCCGGCGGCCCCGATCAGCGGGTGGCCAACTGGGACCACGAGCGTGCCTACTTCCAGCTGTGCTACTCCGACGTCGTCCCGCTGTATACCGCGGAGCTGCTGGACCAGGGCAAGTTCCCCTACAAATCCAGCTGGGTCGAGAAGGACTCGGCAGGGAAGCCGCAGGTCCGCTACGACGGGCAGCCCGCGCAGCGCTACATGGAGTATCCGGTGCTGACCGGGCTCTACCAGTACTCCGCGATGGCCCTGGCCAAGACGTACACGGCGATCAGCAAGGTGGTGAAGATCCCGGCGTTGAGCGGGGTCGCCGAAGTGGTGGTGTTCTTCGACATCGTCGCGCTGGGCCTGGCCCTGGCCTGGCTGGCGACGGTGTGGTCCACCGCGCAGCTGGCCGGCCGCCGGGTCTGGGACGCCGCCTTGGTGGCGGGCTCGCCGCTGCTCATCTTCCAGATCTTCACCAACTTCGACGCGCTGGCCACCGCGTTCGCCACCTGCGGGCTGCTGGCCTGGGCGCGCCGCCGGCCGGTGGCGGCCGGGGTGCTGCTCGGCCTGGGCACCGCGACCAAGCTGTACCCGGTGCTGCTGCTGTTACCGCTGCTGGTGCTGGGGGTGCGGACCGGGCGGTTGGGTGAGGTCAAGCGCACCGCGGTGGCCACAGCGGTGAGTTGGCTGGCGGTGAACCTGCCGGTCCTGGTGTTCGCCCCGCGGGGCTGGAGTGAGTTCTTCCGGCTCAACTCCCGCCGCGGCGACGACATGGATTCGGTCTACAACGTGGTGAAGTCGTTGACCGGGTGGCGGGGCTTCGACGGCGAGTTGGGGCTGTGGCAGCCGCCGACGGTACTCAACATCGTGATCGCGGCGTTGTTTGCGCTGTGCTGCGCCGGGATCGGTTACATCGCGCTGACGGGGCCGAGGCGGCCGCGAGTGGCGCAGTTGGCTTTCCTGCTGGTGGCCGCCTTCCTGCTGACCAACAAGGTGTGGAGTCCGCAGTTTTCACTGTGGCTGGTGCCGCTGGCCGTGCTGGCCGTGCCGCACCGCCGATTGCTGCTGGCCTGGATGACCGTCGACGCGCTGGTATGGGTGCCGCGGATGTACTACCTCTACAGCGTCCCGGACCGCAGCCTGCCCGAGCAGGCGTTCACTTCCACGGTGCTGGTGCGCGATCTGGCGGTGTTGGGGTTGTGCGCGTTGGTGATCCGGCAGATCTATCGGCCCGAGCGGGATCTGGTGCGCGCGGGTGGACGGGTGGACGACCCCGCCGGCGGGGTGTTCGACGGAGCGCCCGATGAACCCCCGCCGTGGCTGCCCGCGCGGTTGCGGCCACCGCCGCCGCATGAACCGGCGGTCGAGCCCGGTCCGGCCGATTTCACGTCGCAGCCCAGCCTCCGGTAGCCTAGCCGGGTTGCCGACGCAGGCGACCCTCCTGCCGTGGACACATCCACGGCCGCACTACGACCATAGGAGGTGATGAGGTTCCCATGCGTCCATACGAAATCATGGTCATCCTTGACCCCACTCTCGACGAGCGCACCGTTGCCCCGTCCCTGGAGACGTTCTTGAACGTGATCCGCAAAGACGGTGGAACGGTCGACAAGGTCGACATCTGGGGCAAGCGCCGCCTGGCCTACGAGATCGCCAAGCATGCCGAGGGCATCTACGCGGTCATCGACGTCAAGGCCGCTCCGGCGACCGTGTCCGAACTCGACCGTCAGCTCGGCCTGAACGAGGCCGTGCTGCGCACCAAGGTGATGCGGACCGACAAGTCGTAGCAGGCTGTCGCAGCCGTTGCGTAGGCTCAAGCTCCACATGCAGCATCAGCGCTGACACCGATCCTAGGAGGGCCCCGTGGCTGTAGGTGACACCACCATCACCGTCGTTGGAAACCTGACCGCGGACCCTGATCTGCGGTTCACCCCTTCGGGGGCGGCGGTCGCCAACTTCACGGTGGCGTCCACCCCGCGGGTCTTCGACCGGCAGACCAGCGAGTGGAAGGACGGCGACGCGCTGTTCTTGCGGTGCAACATCTGGCGTGAGGCCGCAGAGAACGTCGCCGAGAGCCTCACCCGCGGATCGCGGGTGATCGTCACCGGACGGCTGCGGCAGCGGTCCTTCGAGACCCGCGAGGGCGAGAAGCGCACCGTTTACGAGGTGGAGGTCGACGAGGTCGGCCCCTCGCTGCGGTATGCCACCGCCAAGATCAACAAGGTCAGCCGCGGCGGCGGCGGCGGAGGCGGCTTCGGCGGAGGCGGTGGAGCCAGCGCTCCGGCAGCTCCGGCGGCGGCCTCGTCCGGTGCCGCACCCGCGGAGGACCCGTGGGGCAGTGCTCCGGCGTCCGGCTCCTTCGGTGGCGCCGACGACGAACCGCCCTTCTGAAACCAACGAACCACAGCACGAAAGAGATAGGTAGATGGCCAAATCCAACAAGCGGCGCCCGGCTCCCGAGAAGCCGATCAAGGCCCGCAAGTGCGCGTTCTGCTCCAACAAGAAGCAGGTGATCGACTACAAGGACACCTCGCTGCTGCGCACCTACATCAGTGAGCGGGGCAAGATCCGCGCCCGCCGGGTGACCGGCAACTGCGTTCAGCACCAGCGCGATGTCGCGCTCGCGGTGAAGAACGCCCGCGAGGTCGCGTTGCTGCCCTTCACCTCGTCGGCGCGCTAGCCGAACATTCCAGCCGAGAAAGTACGAAAACGATGAAGCTGATTTTGACCGCTGAGGTGGACCACCTCGGAGCGGCCGGAGACACCGTCGAGGTCAAGGACGGATACGGCCGCAACTACTTGCTCCCGCGGGGGCTGGCGATCGTCGCCTCGCGCGGAGCGCAGAAGCAGGCCGACGACATCCGTCGGGCCCGCGAGACAAAGACGGTGCGCGACCTGGACCACGCCAAGGAGCTCAAGGCGGCTCTCGAGGCGCTGGGCCCGGTCACGCTGCCGATGAAGACCGCCGCCGACTCGGGCAAGCTGTTTGGTTCGGTGACCGCCGGCGACGTGGTCGCCGCCATCAAGAAGGCCGGCGGCCCCAACCTCGACCGGCGCATCGTGCGGTTGCCCAAGGCGCACATCAAGGCCGTCGGCAGCCACCCGGTTTCGGTGCACCTGCATCCCGAGATCAACGTCGACGTCACGCTCGACGTCGCCGCGGCGAACTAAGAGCCGGGCGCGGCGGGTCGCCGTGGCGAACTAGGCGCGAACTCAGCAGCCCCGGTGGCGCCCTGATCGGCTCCGCCGGGGCTTTGCTGTGCTCGGATCCGGTTAACTCCGGTTAACTCTGGCTAACTTTTCGGCCCGTGCGCAGTTCTGGTGCTATTTACGTGGTCGTGGAGCGGCGTCCACCTGTCCGTCAGGCAACACGCCCAAGATGGCAACCTTGGCCGACACGCCGAAGAGATTGCCCTCCACAGCGAGGACACCGTGGTGTGGTGCGCTTACCTGCGGTGATGACAAATCGAAACAGAACTATCCACAGGTCTTCCCCACCGTCCCAAACAAGTGGGGGACCGGTGTGCACACTTCATCCACACCTTTGTGAACAAGCCCGTTTGGTAGGGCCGCCAGCAACGCCTACCGTCAACCCGGCACGACGCGATGGGGGTGTCGGGGTCCACGGCTACAGTCGGGACATCGAAGTCGAATAGACGTTCGAGCGTGCTGCGGAGGAGGTGGGGCGCATGGCAGTGGTCGACGATCGTGGGCACTCTGAGCTTGAGGAGCCGCCTCGCGAAGACGTCGGCCGCCAGCCGCCCCAGGATCTCGCCGCGGAGCAGTCGGTGCTCGGCGGGATGCTGCTGAGCAAGGATGCCATCGCGGACGTGCTGGAGCGGTTGCGGCCCGGTGACTTCTACCGCCCGGTGCACCAGAACGTCTACGACGCGATCCTGGATCTCTACGGCCGCGGGGAGCCCGCCGACCCGGTGACGGTGGCCGCTGAACTCGACCGCCGCGGCCTGCTGCGCCGGGTGGGTGGCGCCCCGTATCTGCACACGCTGATCTCGACGGTGCCGACGGCGGCCAACGCCGGCTATTACGCCACCATCGTCTCGGAGAAGGCGCTGCTGCGCCGGCTGGTGGAGGCCGGTACCCGGGTGGTGCAGTACGGCTACGCCGGCGCTGAGGGCGCCGACGTGGCCGAGATCGTCGACCGGGCTCAGGCCGAGATCTACGACGTCGCCGACCGCCGGCTCTCCGAGGACTTCGTCCCGCTCGAAGACCTGCTGCAGCCCACCATGGACGAGATCGACGCGATCGCCTCGCACGGCGGGGTGGCGCGCGGTGTGCCGACGGGCTTCACCGATCTCGACGAGGTGACCAACGGGCTGCACCCGGGGCAGATGATTATCGTCGCGGCCCGGCCGGGTATGGGGAAATCGACGCTGGCTCTGGATTTCATGCGGTCCTGCTCGATCAAGAACCGGATGGCCAGCGTCATCTTCTCGCTCGAAATGAGCAAGTCCGAGATCGTCATGCGCCTCTTGGCCGCCGAAGCCAAGATCAAACTCGGCGACATGCGCTCGGGCCGGATGAGCGATGACGACTGGACCCGGCTGGCCCGGCGGATGAGCGAGATCAGTGAGGCGCCGCTCTACATCGACGACTCACCCAACCTGACCATGATGGAGATCCGCGCCAAGGCGCGCCGGCTGAAGCAGAAGGCCGACCTGCGCCTGGTGGTGGTCGACTACCTGCAACTGATGTCCTCCGGCAAGAGAGTCGAGTCCCGTCAGGTCGAGGTCTCTGAATTCTCAAGGCACCTCAAGCTTTTGGCCAAGGAGCTGGAACTGCCGGTCGTCGCGCTCAGCCAGCTCAACCGTGGTCCCGAGCAGCGCACCGACAAGAAGCCGATGCTGGCCGACCTGCGTGAGTCAGGCAGCCTGGAACAGGATGCCGACATGGTGATCCTGCTACACCGGCCCGACGCCTTCGAGCGCGACGACCCTCGGGGCGGCGAAGCGGACCTGATTCTGGCCAAACACCGTAACGGCCCGACGAAGACGGTGACGGTGGCGCATCAGCTGCACTTGTCGCGGTTTACGAACATGGCGCACTGACGCTTTCAGGATTTTGTAGGGTCTCACCGCTGATGTCACTTTCTCAGCGTTGGTGTCACCTCCGTGTCACCTATCTCAACTCGTGTCATGCGGGCGGGGGTATACGGAGATGAACTGATAGCCGACCGGCTATCGTCGGGTTATGTCGCAAATGGGGCCGACGCGAATTGGTCACGTCGAGCGACTCGCGGGAAATCTGTTGAAGGTAGCCCGAAGTCAGATCGGCATATCGCAGCGTCGGCTTGCCGAATTGGCGGGTGTGCCGCAGTCAACGATCGCCCGTATCGAATCAGGGGCCCGGCAACCGTCACTGCCAGTCCTGGCGCGCATCCTGGCGGCGGCCGACCTCGAAATCAGGATCCGCTTGGTGCCTTACGAGGGTCACGATGACGTACTTGATGCGACCGAAGCGCGCCTGACGCCGGAAGAGTTGACCCGCCGGCACGCCGATCAAGACGCATTCGTAGCTGCTCTCTGACGCGACTCAAACGGATGATCTGCTTGCTCAGCTGACCGAACATTCGACTGAGCGCTGTGACGAACATCACAATCTATGGTGTCGTCGTTCCAAATTGTGCAGGGCTGCGGAACGCGTCGGGCGTATCCAGGGGTTTAGCCACTGATTACGCAATGGCGCTACCCCCCAAGTGTTTACGGATTGTGTGCGGCTGATTGAGCGCGTCTGTTGTGATGCACCAGAGCAGCGAGACATTCTGTCCTGCAGGGTGTTTGATACCGGTATAGCGACGGCGAAACGCCGGCACATCACCGAATGCGCTGATGCTACATAGCGGGAGGGAGCGCTCATGGCTCGCCCAGAGCTTGGAGTTCGGGACAGGGTGCGTGTGGAGTTTCGGCTGCCGCGCGCAGTGGCTGAGGCTGCTTACCAGTGCGCTCGTGAGTGGAACGTGTCGCTGTCAGAAGCCGGCGCCAGGCTCATCGACCTGGGCTACGAACGCACCGCCGGTAAGGCAGCCATCTCCGAAATCGCGGGGGCGCCAACGCATAGTGAAGTTCTCGTAGACAGTAGAGATGAAGGGAATGGGGGTACGACAAGGCGGGAATGACCAGATGTTGTCGCACTGACAACGCACTAGAAATGCCGAAGGCCGGGCGGGCACCCGGCCTTCGGTAGCGGTACACGTACCGCCGTTCACCTCAATCCCCCTAGAAAGGGACTCCCATGAGTTCAACGTATTCGAACGCACTTGTCAACAAGTGCCAGCCTGCGCCAGCCCATCCGGCAGTCGCACAGACACCTGAGCAGCCTGCCAAGGTGGATCGACGTAGCGCCCTGATCTCGTTTCGTACGATCACAGAAGATCAGATCCAGATCGCCGACTGGGCCAGTGCCGCAGGGGTGCTCTCCGCCCCGCTCGCCCCGTGGCGGACCTTCCGGTGGTGGTATGGCCAGCAGCACTACTCGGGAACCTACTGGGCGAAGACTCAGAACGACCACGTCATCTACGAGTCCCGCCTGGAACTGGCACGGCTGCTCTACGCCGATTTCGAACCGTCGGTCACCTCCATTGCGGCCCAACCATTTCTGATCGAAGCCGATGTCGACGGCAAACGGCGCCGACACATCCCTGACTTTCTACTCAGTACCCGAAACGGCCCGATTGTCGTCGACGTCAAGCCACGTCATCGCGTGGGCGTTCCCAAAGTCGCTTACACCCTGGCCTGGACGCGCCACCTCATCGAGGACCTGGGATGGGACTACGAGGTGTGGAGCGAACCACCACCTGTTGAGCTGAACAACATTCGGTTCCTGGCCGGCTACCGCGATGAGCGACGGCTCAATAGGGACGTCCTGGACGCCGTGAGCCGCCTCGACGTCGAGGGCCTCACTATTGAACTGGCAATCACAGCTCATGCTGCCCTGCCTGTTCCACTGGTGCGGCCCGCTCTGTGTCATCTGTTGTGGTGCGGGGCCATTGCCACCGACCTGGATGCACCCCTGCAATCGACTGCTGTCCTACGCAAAGGACCGAACTCATGATGGACCGCCTCCGCATCGGCCCGGGCTGCCGACTGAGCTTTTATGGCGAGCTGATCGAGATCGTGGAAATCTGCACAGGATTTGGTGGTAACAGCGCAATCGTCAAAACGGTTGGTACCGCGCAGGTTCGCCGAATTGCTTTGAGCGCACTTCTGGCCTACCGCCACGACGAGCCCAACGACGAGCCCAACGAATCCGGGTCGTCGGACTGCCTGGAGGATGTGGCCGCCACGATCCTGGCGGTGATCAGTGAGTCGGAACGCGTCAGAATCCGGGACTGCGCTGCTCACATCCGCGAGGTCCTCACCGGATACCGCTGTGGCAGCGCAGAAGCGGGCGAAAAGGGCGAGCCCCGGCCGGAGTACGACCCCGCCCTGCCCCAGACAGACAGGTACAAGGCGAAGGCAGCTGAGCTCGGCGTCAAACTGCGCACCATTCAGCGGATGGTGGCCGCCTTCCGGCAACACGGGGAGGCAGGGCTTGTCCAAAGCAAGCAGGTGCGGGTTCGTAATCTACCCAGGGTTGACGACCGGTGGCGCGAGGCCGCCGTCGAGGTCATGGTGGAACATGTCGATCAATCCCGGCCCTCGCAGACCGCGGTTATCAAGCATGCTAACGCCCGTGTCATTGCCCGCTACGGTCCCGATGTCGTACCAATCCCAAGTCGCGCCAGCGCATTTCGCGTCTTAGCTCTCCTCGAGGCTAAGTACGCGACCTTTCGGCTCAGCACCAAACGAAACCGGGATATTGCTGAACGCAATCCGCGAACTTATGGGAGATTGCGGCCGACCCGGCCAGGTGAATACCTGCTGATGGATACCACCAGGCTCGATGTCTTCGCGATGGATCCCCTCACGCTGCGGTGGACCCAAGTGGAGCTCACCGTGGGCATGGATTGGTACACCCGCTGCATCACCGGCCTGCGCCTGACACCGGTGTCGACGAAGTCGGTGGACGCCGCGACGGTGCTATACCAGTGCTACCGGCCGCCGGCCGCACCCGCCAGCTGGCCGAAAGAAGCGACCTGGCCCGAACACGGCACCCCTCGATCGGTACTGCTTGACATCGATGCGATCGACCGTGACGGCACTCGCGCCGCTTGGCCGGCGATCGTTCCCGAAAGCCTGATTGTCGACCACGGCAAAATCTACGTCTCCGAGCACCTGACGAGTGTGTGCCAGCGCATGCGGATCTCGATCCAACCCGCACGATTGCGTATGGGGCGTGACAAGGGTCCCGTCGAACGGTTCTTCCTCACTATTAGACAAGACCTGCTCCAGTACCTCCCCGGCTATAAAGGTCCGGATATCCATTCCCGCGGCCTGGCCCCGGAACATGAGGCGCACTTCTACATCGACGAACTCGAAGCAATCATCCGCGAATGGATCGCGGTGGTGTACCACCGCCGACCCCATGACGGATTGGTAGAGCCAGGCCTCCCAGGGTTGGATCTGTCACCGGCGACCATGTTCGAACACGGTCTCGCGCGTGCCGGATACATCGAAGTGCCGCAAGAGCCCGAGCTTGCCTACGAATTCCTCGCAGTCGAGAAGCGCACCATCCAGCATTACGGCGTCGAGGTCGGTGGCCGCCGGTACAACGGGCCATCCTTGGACCCGTACCGCGACCAGCGCAGCCCCTACCCCGGTGGACGATGGCCAGTCCACCGCCATCCTGACGACATCAGCTGCGTCCACTTTCGCGACCCGAGCGATCAAAAGTGGCACACCCTGATGTGGGAGCACGCACCAGCGCTCACAGCGCCCTTTGGCGACGATGCCCTCGCCTTCGCCCGCAGCCTGGCACGCAAGAAATACACCTACCCCAATGACGAGCTCGCGATGGAGCTCCTACTGGAACGGTGGAACCTCGGACTGGGCAAAACCCCGACCGAACGACGCCTGGCCTTGCGCCAATCCCGCGCAGACGAATTGCTCTGTGCCACGACAGGCAGCATGCAGCAATTGGTGCAGGCGCTGTCATCCGTGCAGCAGGCACTGCCGGATCAGAACCCTGTGGACGATGCGGACGGCACCGGCCGCCCCCCAGTTGAACCGCCGTCCGAGGACGACTGCGGAGACGACGACAGCAGCGATGACCCTGACGACTTCTATGCCACCGCATGGGAGGACGCATGACCGCCTCGGTGCAGCCGCCGTCACACCCGGCGAACCTGGACAATCTCACGCTGGCGCGCAACGAAGGATTCTTCGCTTTCGCCGAAGCCCCGGTGCTGACCCGTCCCGAACCGCTGACCCGGGCAGGGATCAAGGCACTCGGCGAGGCCGCGCTGATCGACTACAACGCCCAACGACGCACCTGGCACGCCAACCTCGGACCCTTGCGGACACCGCAACTCGCCGAGCTGCACGAACAACTCTGGGACATCGTCGACAGCAACCATCAAACCGGCGACAAACCCAAAAGCGCTGTCGCCATAGACGGATACCCCGGACTGGGGAAGACCACCGCAGCCCTAGCCTTCGCCCGCGACTTCCACCGCCGCGAAATCACCGAACGCGGATCGGCAACGCCAGGAGGGCACCGGCGAATCCCCGTCTGTCGGGTGGGCCTGACCGGCAACACCGGCATGGTCGATTTCAACCGAGCCATGCTCGACTACTTCGGCCACCCCGGCACCCATCGCGGGACCGCCGCGCAGTTGGCCCACCGAGCCCTGGACTGCGTACTGGCCTGCCAAACCCGCCTGTTGATGATCGACGACCTGCACTTCCTGCGCTGGCGCAACACCCAGGGCGTCGAAATCAGCAACCACTTCAAATACATCGCCAACGAATTCCCGGTCACCATCATCTATATCGGCGTTGGGCTGACCAAGCACGGGCTGTTCTCGGAGGGGTCGTCCTACCAGGATGCGATCATCGCCCAAACAGGAAGGCGTACAACAAAGCTCGGGATGGACGCATTCACCATCAAGACCAAGGCAGAGCGTAAACGATGGCGTGATCTCCTGTTGACCCTGGAGCGCCGGATTGTCCTGGCCGACAGTCACCCGGGCATGATCGCCGATGAGCTCTCCGACTACCTCTATGCCCGATCCACCGGACATATCGGATCACTGATCACGCTGATCAACCGGGGCTGCCAACGAGCCGTGCGCACCGGGGCCGAACGGCTCACCCAAGACCTACTCGACCGGGTGAAAAACGACGAAGCCTCAGAGAAAGCCCGCCAGGAACTGCAGTCTGCACTGCAAGCCGGCAAGCTCACCACGCGAATCAGCAGCCGCGCGTCATGAGCGATATCCGACGCATCCCCATCAATGTCGATCCGATTGCCGGTGAAGCACTCGACTCTTGGCTGGAAGCACTCGCGCACCGCACCCACACCAGCTTGGGCGATCTCCGCGTAGCGGTCGGCCTGCATGAGCCAGCGCTACACTCGGTGCCCCGCTGGATGATCAGACTGACCCCGAATCAGCTGACCGCGCTGCACGCGGCCACCGCGGTGAACTCGACAGTCCTGTCGGCAATGACGTTGTCGCACTACGACGGCCGAGCGGCAGCGGTGATAAAGACTCCAACCCGTTTGGACACCACTTTCCCCTGG
This sequence comes from Mycobacterium sp. IDUB_21, assembly GCF_055419425.1. Lineage (NCBI taxonomy): Bacteria > Bacillati > Actinomycetota > Actinomycetes > Mycobacteriales > Mycobacteriaceae > Mycobacterium > Mycobacterium sp. IDUB_21. Next base: position 78,505 of record NZ_JBVAXQ010000007.1, read on the forward strand.
GGGCCGCGGCCCGGCTCACGCTACTGCCCACATTGCCTGGCCGAGTCCGGTGGCCGCTGGAAGCTGGCCTGGAGACTTGGATGGACCTTTACCTGCCTCGAACACAGGTGCTTGCTCGCCGACACCTGCCCCAACTGCACTGTCCGCCCCCGAATCCGGCAGTTAGCCGCTGACGGCATCCCACGACCGGGACACTGCACAGCACCGGCCGACGATCGCACAACCCGGGCCGAACGGTGCGGAGCGGATCTGAGCACCGCCGAAGTCCTCACCTTCGACAACGACGATCATCGCGTCCTGCGCGCCCAACGTCGAATCAACGACATTGTCAACGCAGATGTTGTGCACAGCGGTATATATGCCCTAGATCCGCAACAGTCAGCCGGTGTCTTCGACGATATCCGGGCAATCGCCGTTAAGGCGCTCACCTATGCCAGCCCACCAGAACTCGAACCGATCATCGGCAACGAGCTGCTCACCGCCTACCAGCTGGACCATCCACAACTGCCGACCGCACGAGCGCCGAGCCCCAGGAAGTCACTCGTTGTACAGGCGCCGCTGGCTGCGAGCGTAACCGCCGCTGGCGCCCTCGCCGCCCTACAGTCTCTCGACCAACAAGATGTACAAACCGCAGGCGACGCACTGCGATGGCTGATCACCGCGATCCGCGCACGCGGTGCCCACTCATCCACTACGCGCCTGGCGTGGACAGGAGGCATCGCCGGTGCTGCCCAACTTGCAGCACTCGGCCCGAGCCTCAAACCCAGCGAACAGCTCCGATTCCGCACGGCAAGCAACTGGCCGGCTTTCCCGACCCGAAGACTGGGTTGCATCACCGAGGTTGAGAAGCTCCCCACCTCGCTCTGGCAGAACGTCGCCCTACGCTTGACCGTCCCCGGGAGTCATCTGCGCCAGCTGCGACCGGCGCTCTCGGTCGCGGTATTGCTCATCGACACAAAGACGAAACTGTCACCGCTGGCCCGCAGAATAAACAGCCCACTCGGCGACCATGGGGTCTCGCGCGTTCTCCAGCTCCTCAACCAACACGCCAACTGGACCGACATCAGCAAGGCCCTGCTGTCCCTTGCTGAACACCTCGCCCAATCAACGGTCCCCATCAACTACTCACGCCGCCGCCGTCTTGACTACCGCGAGTTGCTGCCCGACGACACCTGGCAGCGCATCTGCCGCGAAACCGGCGCCACCAGCCGCGGGTCGGCCCGCGCCCAAGTGGCCCGGCTCTATCTGCAAGAGCGCATCTCCGGTATGCCTGCCCGCAGCCACACCATCAGCCCCGCGCTACGGTCCAAGATCGCCGACTTCCCCTACTACCTCACTCCGGAACTCAGCGACGCACTCGACGACCATGCACTGGAATACCTTGCCGAGCAAGGCGTCCGGGCCGAACCGGTGCACTACGAGCCGGACACAGACTTCCTGGGGGGCTTACGTCTGCCGGGCCAGAACCCCGACGCCGTCGACCTCGCCGCCCTACACCGCGGCATCCAGGCCGGACTGACCCTCGGCCACGCCGCCGAAGATACCGGCGCAGACCTTGACACGGTCCGTTACCTCCTCGCCTGCCACCCGACACCTTCCGCAGCCACCAACCTCAACGCCTACCGCCGCGTCAAAGAGGCCTACCCGCGCGAGGTCTTCATCGAGCGGTACGAACTCTGCGGGATGAGCCTTGCCGAGATCGCGGATCAGGCCGGCGTCAGCCGACAGACCGTCGCTCGCCTTGCCGCCGACTACCAGATCGAAACACGTAAACCCGGCAGAGCAACCAAATACACCGTCAATGCCGATTGGCTCTACACCCAATACGTCGACCATCAACGCCCACTACCGGATCTCGCCCGCGAACGCGGCGTCAGCACCACCACCATGGCCCGATGGGCGAAAACCTACGGCGTCCCGTTGCGCTCCCGCGGAGGCGCCAGGAATAGCGCACAGGTCGCCACATGACGCCGATGACGCAGGCAACACGCCACGGGCCTCAGGCGAAGCTCCCGGCCCGCTCATTAGCAATCGCATCGAGCACTTCGCGGGTCCGCCGCCGGCGGATGAGGTCCACGGGCCGACGGTCACCAAGGTTGGGGGTTCAGCCCAACGAGCCAGCGCTGAGCGTTCTCGATCGAATGCAGCCGCAACAGGTGGGCCATGACGACTTCGAGAAGGTCCACCCGCTCCGCGTTGACCAAATCGATTGCATTGCCGTCCTGCCACCGCGCGACCTGCGCGGCGTCCACCCCAAGTAGCTCTGCGAGGCGCCGCGAGCCGAAGTCACGGCTGAGTGCGATCACCTTCTGCTCCGTGGGTACCGGCGGCATAACCCAACGCTAGCCCGCGTCGTCGTTGCGAGCGACCTGGTAGGCATCGCAGGGTACGGCCACCACAGTCGATCGGTCGTTCGGTGGCGACAGCTACCCGCTGGCCCTGTCACCCCTACCGCGCATACTCCCGTCATGCCGACTGGTTTCCCAGACCGAGGGTCTTGCCGCCGATCCGACGTGATCGAGCAAGGTGGCCTCAACGATTGCCTAAGGTCTGTAGACGCAACTATCGACAGGTGAAGGCGCAGGCATGGGTTCCATTCACGAGGTGATCGAGGCGTTCCGCAAGGCGCCGTCGAACTCCGAGCGCGGCACGAAGTTCGAGCAGCTGATGGTGCGCTACTTCGAGCTGGACCCGATGCTGGCCCAGCAGTACGACGCGGTATGGCGCTGGATCGACTGGCCCGGCCGCGCAGGCAAAGCCGACACCGGGATCGACCTGGTGGCCCGCGAACGCGACACCGGCAATCTCACCGCGATCCAATGCAAGTTCTACGAGCCCGCCCACACCCTGGCAAAGGCCGATATCGACTCGTTCTTCACCGCATCGGGCAAGACCGCGTTCACCAACCGGGTGATCATCTCCACCACCGACCGGTGGGGCAAAAACGCCGAGGCCGCCTTGGATGATCAGACCAAACCGGTGCAGCGCATCGGGATGGCCGAGATCGCCGAATCGCCGATCGACTGGGACATCGCCTGGCCCGCCGGCGACCTGCACATCGACCTATCGCCGGCACTGAAACACCAGCCGCGACCGCATCAGGACCAGGCCATCGACGCCGTATTCCGCGGGTTTGCCGCCGGCAACGAGCGCGGCAAGCTGATCATGGCCTGCGGCACCGGCAAGACCTTCACCGCACTCAAGATCGCCGAACGCACCGCCACCGACAACGGCGGCGCAGCACGCATCCTCTTCCTGGTGCCGTCGATCTCACTGCTGAGCCAGACGCTGCGGGCCTGGACGGCCCAAACAGAGTTGGACCTGCGGGCGTTCGCCGTCTGCTCGGACACCAAGGTCTCGCGCACGGTCGAGGACTACAACGTCCACGACGTGCCGATCCCGGTCACCACCGACCCGCAGCGCCTTGCCGATGAGATGGCGCATCGCAAGCGCGCCAAAGGCCTAACGGTCGTGTTCTCCACCTACCAGTCTCTGCCGGTGGTGGCTGAGGCGCAGAAGCTCGGGGTCGATGAGTTCGACCTGGTGATCTGCGATGAGGCCCACCGCACCACCGGCGTCACCCTGGCCGGCGATGACGAATCGAACTTCGTGCGCATCCACGACGCCGACTACCTCAAAGCGCAGCGCCGGCTCTACACGACGGCCACCCCGCGCATCTTCACCGACACAGTCAAAGACAAGGCCGCACAACATTCGGCCGAGCTGGCGACGATGGACAGCGAACAAATCTACGGGCCGGAGTTTCACCGGCTGTCGTTCGGCGACGCCGTCGAACGCGGGCTGCTCACCGACTACAAGGTGCTGGTGCTGACCATCGACGAATCGGTCATCGCCCCGGGCCTGCAGCAGCAAGTCGCCGCGCACGGCAGCGAGCTCACGCTAGATGACGCCTCCAAACTGGTGGGCTGCTGGAACGGACTCGCTAAACGCGCCGGCACCGCACCCGACGGCAGCGGCTTCGCCCCGGGTGAGGCGCCGATGCGCCGTGCGGTGGCCTTCGCCCGCGACATCAAGACCTCCAAGCAGGTCGTCGACATGTTCCCGGTCGTGGTTACCAAATATCAGGAGCTGCTCGACGCCCACGAAGATGACGGCCAGCCGGTCTCGGCCACCAACCGCGGCCTGACCTGTTCGGTGCACCACGTCGACGGCACCTTCAACGCCCTACAACGCAACGCCGAACTGACGTGGCTGAAGGGGGTTGTCGCCGAGGATGAATGCCGCGTCCTCACCAACGCCCGCTGCCTGTCCGAGGGCGTCGACGTGCCAGCCCTGGACGCGGTGCTGTTCCTGCACCCCCGCAACTCCGTGGTCGACGTGGTGCAGTCAGTCGGGCGGGTGATGCGCAAAGCCGACAACAAAGACTACGGCTACGTCATCCTGCCGGTCGCTGTCCCCCAAGGCGTCGAACCGTCAACCGCCCTCGGCGACAACCAGCGGTTCAAGGTGGTCTGGCAGGTGCTCAACGCACTGCGCTCCCACGACGAACGCTTCGATGCGATGGTCAACGCGATTGCCCTCAACAGCGACTCCGACCGCAAGGGCGGCGTCGGCACCGACAAGCTGCTAGGCGGCCACATCGGCCCGACCTCCGACGACCTTGGGGACGGCCAGCCCGCTGACGGCGATGAGTCGATGCGGCAGATGGCGTTGTTCTCCCTGTCGGCGTGGCAGGAAGCGATCTATGCCCGCATCGTGGACAAGGTCGGCACCCGCACCTACTGGGAGCAGTGGGCCGCCGACGTCGCCGACATCGCCGCGGCGTTGGTCACCCGCATCACCGCGGTCCTCGACGACGCGGGCAGCGAGGCCACCGAGGCATTCGGCCAGTTCCTGCAGGGCCTGCGGGACAACCTCAACGACTCCATCACCGACGCCGACGCGGTGAGCATGCTCGCCCAGCATCTGATCACCAAACCGGTGTTCGATTCGTTGTTCGCCGGCCACGACTTCGCCTCGCACAACCCGGTGTCGCGCACGATGCAGACGATGGTCGACACGCTCGGCGGCACCGGCCTGGAAGCCGAAACCGCCCGACTCGAAGGCTTCTACGAATCGGTGCGCCGCCGCGCTGCCGAAGTCACCAGCGCCGAGGGCAAACAGGCGATCATCGCCGAGCTCTACGAGAAGTTCTTCCGCATCGGCTTCAAGAGGCAGGCTGACGCGCTCGGGATCGTCTACACCCCCACCGAGCTGGTTGACTTCATCCTGCGGTCTGTGGACACTGTGTCGCGCAGGCACTTCGGCCGCGGCCTCACCGACGAAGGCGTGCACATCCTCGACGGATTCACCGGCACCGGCACCTTCATCACCCGCCTGCTGCAATCGGAGCTGATCACCGCGCAGGACCTACAGCGCAAATACTCAACCGAGTTGCACGCCAACGAGATCATGCTGCTGGCTTACTACATCGCCGCGGTCAACATCGAGAGCACCTACCACGCGCTGGCCGGTAAGACCGCCGGTGAAGATGACTACGAGCCGTTCCCCGGCATCGTGCTCGCCGACACCTTCCAGATCAGCGAAGCCGGCGACTCGATGGACGCGCTCATGTTCCCGCACAACAACGCCCGCATCGAAGCCCAGCTGGCGACACCGATCAACGTGATCGTCGGGAATCCGCCGTATTCCGTGGGGCAGTCAAGTGCGAACGATCTGAACGCGAACGTGAAGTACCCGACGCTCGACGGGCGGATCGAGAACACCTACGCCAAGCGGTCGACCGGTGGCCGCAAGGCGCAGCTCTACGACTCCTACATCCGAGCGTTCCGCTGGGCCACCGACCGCATCGGCGACAAGGGGGTAATCGGGTTCGTCTCCAACGGAGGCTGGATCGACGCCAACACCGCCGACGGCATGCGTCTATCACTCGCCGATGACTACAACACCGTCTACATCTACAACCTACGAGGAAATCGCCGAACTAGCGGTGAGGAACTCCGAAAAGAAGGCCGACCCGTCTTCGAGTTTGGCGGGCGGCGTGCGGACGGCACAGAAATCAGTAACACCGACGGAGGGTCCAGAGCGGCGATCGCCATCGTTCTACTCGTCAAAGACCCACGTCAGACCGGCCCAATAAGAATCCAGTACACCGAAGTAGCTGACTACCTCTCCGCCGGTGAGAAAATTCACGAGGTCAGTCAAGCCCAGTTTGATGCCATTCACTGGCAGGCCATCACCCCCAACGCTCATGGCGACTGGATCAGTCAACGCGACGACACCTTTGGCGCTTGGCCGGCCATCGGCAACAAGAAGCGAGCACCCGGCGAGACGGTGGTGTTCGGTAACTACTCCCTCGGCTTGGCTACCAACCGCGACGCCTGGTGTTACAGCTTCTCCCGCGAAGCTCTAACCGCAAATATTGAGCGGACCACTGAATTTTACAACTCCGAGGTCGACAGGCTCGCCGGAACCCGGGACAGCCGACCGGTCGAGGATCTGATCACCGTCGACTCCACCCAATTCACGTGGGATCGCGTCAACAAGCGCCAGGTGGTGCAAGGGAAAACGATGGAGTTCCAGGCCACAGCGGTCCGGGTCGGCGCGTATCGCCCTTTCACGAAACAGAACGCCTACTTCGACCAGGGGCAGCAACTCAACAACTGCACCTACCAGCTGCCGTCGATGTTCCCAACACCGCACCATACGAACCTCGGGATCGTGCTTACCGGCCCGGCGTCGCACTTCGCGTTCACGCCGTTCATCACCGATCTGCTGCCCAACCTGCACACCCTCGACACAGGCCAGTTCTTCCCCCGCTGGACCTACGAGAAGGTCGAATCCACGGACGGTGAACTGGCGCTGGACAACAGCAGCGACGAGACCGACGAGTACGGCTACCGCCGCATCGACAACATCACCGACGGCATCCTCGCTATCTATCGCGAGGCCGTCGGCGACCAGGTGAGCAAGGACGACATCTTCTACTACGTCTACGGCCTGCTGCATGACCCGGCCTACCGCACCAAGTACGCCGCGGACCTGAAGAAGATGCTGCCGCACATTCCGACACCGGAGACTCGTGAGCGTTTCGAGCAGTTGGCGGCCGCAGGCCGCAAGCTGGCCGAGCTGCACGTCAACTACGAGTCCGTGCAGCCGTATCCGCTCGACGTGCAGCTCAGGGCCGGCGCCAATGCAGCTGACCGTGAGACGTGGCGGGTAACGAAGATGAAGTGGGCCAAGAAGAAAGATCCCGAGACCGGTAAGAACGTCGACAGCGTCACGACCCTGCTCTATAACGGCAAGGTCACCATCGCCGGCATCCCGGAGGAAGCAGGGCGGTACATGCTCGGTTCCCGTTCGGCGCTGGCCTGGCTCATCGACCGGTACCAGGTGAAGACCGACAAGGCGTCGGGAATCGTCAATGACCCCAACGACTGGTGCGACGAACACGACGACCCGACGTACATCATCGAGTTGATCAAGCGGGTTACAACTGTCAGCGTGGAGACCATGAAAACCGTTGATAGCTTGTAGCCAGCTGCAACCTCCAACCTGCCGTAGGAGGTTTCGACTGGCGGCTGTTTGGACCGTGGATGTCGCCGCTGCCATGATCGAGTGATGGTTGCTGAACCGCGGGTGTTCATGTCCTACTCCCACGACGATGACGAGCACCGAGACTGGGTCCTGCAGCTCTCCTCTCGGCTCCGCGGGAACGGCGTCGACGTCTGCCTCGATTGTTGGGATGTCACACTGGGGGGCAACCTTGCGCAATACATGGAACGTGCCGCGGACAGCGCATACCGAGTGATTGCGGTTGTGTCCGAAAATTACAGCCGCAAGTGCAACGACCGCAGCGGTGGGGCAGGAGTCGAAGCGCAGATGCTCTCGGCTCGACTCTATGGGGATCTGGATGCAGGTTCCGTCATACCCATCATCAGGAATAACCCTCAGAACCCACCGGTGCTGCCGAGGTTCCTCAGCGGAAGGCTCTGGCAGGATTTCCGCGACTTCAGCGCTCAGGAAGCTGCATGCGAACGACTTCTCCGTGACATCCATGGCGTGGCCGTCGACGCGGCACCGCCACTGGGACCCAATCCGTTCGAGGGACGCACGGATCTTCAAGCGACGCTGGCCATTAGAAACTCCCCCGGCCGCTGGCATAGTCCTGCGCTCCACGGAGACGTCGAGTTCGTCTACTCCGAGAACAGCGGTCACTACAAGATTGGCAGCGGCACCTCGGAGTTCACACTAGACATCGGTGAGCGCGGACTGGGCACTGTTTACGTGCTCAACGATCCGAGCGACATTGCCAACGTGGCGGTCATCAACAGGGTGCGCGAGCGGACTGAGCTGTTAGCCAACGTGTCTCAGTTCGACACAAGCAGCCGCAGCGTTGAACCCGGAGCCGGCGACGCGGTCGTGCTGCACAACCGGAACGGCTTCTGGGCGCTTGTGTACATCGCGAAGGTCTACGCGCGGGAAGCGCTGAATCGCGCGCTGGTGATCGAGTTCCGCTACGCCATACAGCCCAGCCGGACGCCGGACCTGAGTGGATTCACCTTCCCTGACGGATCGGTTTTCGATGCCCGTCGTCACGACCAGGACCCGCAGGCAAGGATGGGATGATGTGGGTGGGCCTGCTGCACAGATTGGTGACATCTTCACCTGATCGTGCAGCGGAGCCCCGTTCCTGCAGCCCGGGGGAACCCCATGCCGCGTGCGATCAGCCGGCACTAGCGACAGACTGTAGGTGGATAGAGGTGCCAAGCGCCGTCAGCGAGGAACGTAGACACATGACCGACGACGAAACGAACGTCTCGCGAAGTGGGCCGTCATGGCCCGAGATCACCGAACTGTTCTACGGGCCCGAAGATCAGGCATGGACTGCCGACCGAGACCGCTTAGTGCACGACGTGGGTGACCCATGGAGCAGACGTGATGGCAAGCCCAACGCTCCCGGCGACAGGTGAATACCGGCCGGAGCGACGCCGTTGCTCAGGTCTAGGTTTCGGCGGGTCGTCGAGGGCTTGCCGGTTCGATGCGCCCGAGAAGGCCGACGGAGCGACATAGTTGGTCATTATCGGCGCTAGCCGCGCATTCGCTGCTGGATTCGGCCGTCCTCGGTGTTCGAGAGCGCGGCCAACAGTTGTGGTTAACCGCTGTCATCCGTCATTAATCCCAGTGCCTACGCGTTCCGATCGTTGACCGTCGCACATTGTAGGGTCCAGCGATTGGCCGCCGTTGGGAGGATCTCGCTGATCAGGCGCGCGATGAGAACTGGTCCCACTAGGAATCCGGCCACGCTGTTGGGGAGCCAACTTGCCGACCGGGAGTCCGCCGACATCTCTGCCATACGCTGAACGGCGTCAGCGGGCATTTCTGTTACTCTTCACCGTTTAGCTGACCTCCCCCAACGGCTGAAAGAAGGAACGTATGCTGCGGTGCCGGGGCCCCGAATTCTCGCTGTCATGGGCATCGACACCGCTGGCCGAAATCGGTCGGCCGTGAATGCAGCAAAGTAACTCTGTACCGTCGCGAGAGAATGTGGACGGGTCGGTGGCATCGTGATCATCGTGTCGTTCGCGACGGCGGAGCTGCGGGTGCTGTGCGAAGATCCGAAAGTGGCGAAGGCCAAACTCGGCGACGACGCCGCACGACTACTGCGCGCTCGCCTGGCTGACCTGCGTTCCGCCGACGGGCTTTTCGATTTGCCGACGGGCAATCCGCGCGTCGAGGGCGACAACTATCTTCTTGACTTGGGCACGTCTGCCACAATGCGTTGGGAGCCGTACGGCAAGTCAGCCCGACCCGCCGAAAACGGCGTCCTAGACTGGGAGCGCGTCAATCGAGTCAAACTCGTGGGGATAGACAGGGGTACCCGATGAACGCGACTGGTCTCTCGCCGCGATGGGCGTGTCCGCCTGGGGAGACGATCGTGCAGGCAGCCGCCGAGCGCGGCATCAGTGACAGCGAGCTCGCGACCAGGCTCGGTCTGGCTGCCCAACAGCTGGCCGAGTTGCTTGTCGGGTCGTTGCCGATCACGCTGGGCCTCGCGGAGACTCTGTCGGCGACAGTGGGGGCGAGCAGGGAGTTCTGGATCTCTCGTGACGCCCAGTACCACGATGATCTTCGACGGGTCGAGGCCGACCAATGGGCTCAACGATTTCCAATCTCGCAGATGGTGGAGTTCGGGTGGATATCGCAGCCGGCTGACTGGCACCAGCAGATTGATGCGTGTCTGCAGTACTTTCAGGTGGACGAACCAGCAGGCTGGGAGTCCCGTTACGGGCAGGCGGTGCACACCGCGCACTACCGTAAGTCACCGACATATGACGTTGATGCCGCAGCTACTTCAGCCTGGTTTCGAGCCTGCGAAGCTCAAGCAGAGGGTCAGTCCACATCCGGCTCCTTCGACACGGATCGGTTCGCTAGCACGGTCGCTGATCTCGTTGGCCTGACGAGGATTAAGGATCCCGCGCAGTTCATTCCGCAACTCACCGCTCAGTGCGCCGACGCTGGCGTGGTCGTGGTGGTGGTCCGGCCCCCGAAGGGCTGCCCCGTCAGCGGGGTAGCACGTACCTACCGTGGCCGCCCCCTGATCCAACTTTCTGCGCGGCATCTTTCCGATGACCACTTCTGGTTCAGTTTTTTCCACGAAGCCGGTCACATCGTCCTGCATCCGGGTGAGGAAATGTACGTCGACAACTTCGACGACGGATTAAACGACGACGTCGAAGCCGAGGCCAACGCATTCGCCGAACGCCATTTGTTTCCTGCCGGTATCACCGTGCAGGGCCGACCAACACTACGTACAATCGTGCGGGCTGCTCAGGCCAACGGAGTTTCCGCCGGTGTCGTTGTCGGGCAACTGCAGTACCGCGGCGCTATCAGACAAAACCAATTCAACACGCTCAAACGACGGTATGCGTGGGATGGCCCTAACCTCGGAATGAAATGAACCGGCTAGGGCTCTTCTGCCAGTTGCACAGCCCGTCTTCGAGGATGTCAAGGGTGACTCCCAGATGCTCGCCGAGATCGCATAAGTAACCCTCCAACTCGGCCGCCGACGTCTTCACTCCGGTCGAACCCGAAACGAGCAGCCGAGCAGCGTCGAGCGGCCCAGTGGAGCCCTGCAGGCAGAGCTTGTCCGGGCACAGATCAACGATCCCCAGCTTGCCCAGCATCGTGAGGTAGTCAAAACGCGCGGTGCGCCCGAACCGGGCCACATCAGCCATCGACGTGTAGGCGGCGGCGAATGATTCCTGCGCAGATCCCGAGGCGCAGAGATCGTCGAAATGGGTGCGATGGGAAGGCCCAACCCACTCGACGTAGGACTCGATCGCCTCGCCGGTGCCCATCGGTGCACCGCCCGCGAGGCTCTCGTACTTGCGGTGATTGCCGAACGGTCCTCCCGCGCTGCGTAGGGCGATGCGGTTGCTGTCGAGCCAGGCCCGCACGGCGCTGGGCTGAGCCGACACCATTTCCCATGTCCACGGCGGACCCGCGTCGAGGCGGCGATAGAAATTGCCTGACAATGCCCACCTGTTGTGGCGGTGAAAACCGAAATGGGTGGCTAGAAATACCAGCCAGCATGCTTCGTCGAAGTCGCCGTCGCGGACGCAGCGGACAGCGGCGTAGTGCGGGTCAAACGCCGACAACGGTTCCCCGAGCACTTTGGGGTGGGGATCTGAGACGGCTACGCGTAAGGCGAACCGGCGCCGCCGGTCGCTGTCGACGAGCTGGGCGATGAACGTGTCCTTGGCCGCGGATGAGGAGATGCCTGGCAGAGGCCGCACAGTTGTGGCGTAGTCGTCGAGGGATTCCCGAAGGCGTTGGGCCAACGGCCGATCGAACGGGCTAACGGCTGGACGCGGCAATGAGGTCTCCTAACCGAACTCCGATGCGGTCGATCACCTTAGAGGTCACGCCGAAACTGCTCTGCAGATTGTGGTTGTAGCCGTAGACGGAGACCTGCCGCCCCAGATCGACACCGCCCAGGGCAGATATGGTCCCGGTGAACAAGTAGCCGTTGACGCCGCTGCCGTTCTTTCGCGGCAAGGTCCAACTGTCAATCGGTTCGGCGGTGAGCTGGACGCTGGCGAAGGACTCGAATTCAGTCACTACCGAACGCCCGTTGAGGATCAACGTGGTCACGGAACTATCGCGAATGATCTGCGCTAGAACGGGTTTTCCGTCGTTGATCAGATCCTGCCGCATCTGCAAATCGATGGTGCCCCACTTGTCCCGGGTAGCGAGTGCGACCAGGTCCAGGTGGCAGGCGCTGCCGTCGTAGTACGAGAACTGGCCTGCCCGCAGCGTGCAGTCAAGCACATCGAACCAGCGACGGTAGGGGTTGGTTCTGAAGTATCGCGTGCACGAGCGGCGGATCTCGCTCAGGTGCTGTCCGGTAGCTTGTGACCATCGTGGCAGTCCGAGCGAGGCCAGGGTGCTCAACCTGCGCCCGGCGCCGTGCAGTTCGCGGCCTGCTGCATCGACGAACTCTCGGTTGCTCGGATTGATGCCGACGGTGGCAACGCGGGCCTGGTCGACGTCGCCGAAGAACGGGACCGGGCTCGCCCAGTCGAGGATGCAGTCCGAGGGCGTGAACGTGGAGGCTTGGTCGATCAGACGAACCAGCGGCGAATACATTGTGGGAGAAGCCTTAATCTCGTCGGAGGAACTCGCTAAAGAAGGGTGCAGCAATGGACTCTTTGACGGTGGCGACCTCGTCGGGTTCACCTCGTCTGCGCGCCGAGGTGAGAGCGAGCATGCGAGTGAGATCCGCCCAGTACGGGTCCGACGGGAGAGTAACGTCGGCGAACGGCGCACCGTCGCGGATCTGCTGCTCGGCTTCCAGGAATTGTGGGACATGGCGAGTGAGACTGTGCGCTGGCATGGCTGGCATCGGGGTGTCTGTGCTTTGCCACCCCTCGGCGAGGAAACCGTCGATCTGTGTGCCGTCGGAGTCGTAGATGTGCAGGCTGCCGACACTGTGGATGTAGCGGCCCATACCGACGCCGAGTTCACCGGCCATCAATTCGTGCAGCATGGTGAACGAGAACACGTCCAGCGGTAACCCGACGTAGGCGTCGTTCGATCTCATCGTGACCATCAGGTGCAATCGAGCGTCCCGGACAAAGAATTGCAGTGTGCTCGTGCACGGCACGTCCTTGTATCGTCGCGGGCCCGCGAGGTCGGTTGCATCGAACAGCTGAATAACCGCGCGACGAGACGAACTCGAAGTCGTGAGCAAATCCAGTACTGTGCGGAATTGAGCGTTTTTCCCAGTGCCGAACATTCGCGGGCCGTAGGCGCCACGGATGGTGCGGTCTTCTTCGACCTCGTCCTGGTGCCTGGGCACCCAGTGCACGATCATGGCCGGGTCGATCGTGCCGCTCAGATACCAGGCTAACTCGGCGATTCCGGCGACTGAACGGCGCCGGGTTTCAGTCCGACTCAGCCGGCAGCGGGGCTCGGTTAACTCCAAGGAGACCCCGATCAGCTCGTGGCTTGGTGCTCGCGTCGACGAAACAGGTTGCCCCTCTTTGCGGATCGCGGTGTAAGTCTCCCGGAGCAGGTCGTCGACAGTCCCCGCCGTGAAAGCCAATGCCATTGCGTCACTATCCCAGCCGGTCGTTCGCGCCGGCGATCAGCTTGCGGCGTGTCGCATCTGCGTCACTACGACGGCCATCGCGTGCTTGCCGTCCCGCGCTGTGTGCCGGGCCGTTGAGATGAAAGATCGAGTGGCAACCCGAGTTGGACCAAGGGGGGCTGAAGCGCGCGTTTACGGCGCAACAACGCCACCGCCCCGGTGCTTCTATAGCCGATGGCGACCGCGCCGAGTTCCATCGCCCGATTTCGCTTGAAATCGGTGACGTCGTAGTGAGATTTCCACGTACCGGGGAACTGCGCGGTGCGGCGTGGCAGACCCAACATGGCGGCGAATTCGTGCAGTTCCTCTTCAGTGTCGGCGGTAAGATGTGACCATCGCGCGTTGAGCCGCCCAATCGTGGCCAGCATGCGCATGTCATCGACGTACACGGTCATCAGGGCGTCCCCGTCTCTCGGTCCCGGCTCGGGTCCGTTGGTCCGTCGACAATGAGCGCCAAGGCCGCCTGGAGATGGTCCAACGACTTCGTCACTGCCTTCTTATGGGCAATCAATTCAGCGCGAGCACGCCCGAGGTGGTCGAGATCCTTACTGTCGCGGCCAAGGCCTGCCTGCAGTTCCGCATGCGCTTGCAGGAGAAGTGAAGCCGCTCTTTTGATCGCCGCGTCTCGAACGTCGCCACGCTGTTCGTCCGGGTGCCCGACGTCGACCATCAGCGCATCGGAGTAGACGAACCACCGCAGCCGACGGTCCTTCGCCTCTGCGCCTCCGGCTAGTTCGCCGCGCGCGATCCTCGCCCTCACTGTCCGCACATCTATCCTGAGCAGACGCGCCGCGGCGGGAACGGACGTTGTTGGCCGACCGGCCTGCGGGGCGTCGAGTCCGACTCTTAGCTTCAGAACGGCCGCCTTCATGCATCTAATTAATGCAGTATGATCGCGCTATGACAGTCCCCGGATGTCAATAATAGCATGTAATAAGTACATTGATTTGGGAGCATTGCAGCCCCCGGGGCAATCGATGCGATGACTAAATTTGACGCGCGACATCTTGTTGGCGCAGGAACATGACGGGCTACGCGATCGAATGGGACGGCGAGACCGCCACGCCTCCACCCGCTGGTCACCTCAACCCGGACGGTGTCTGGTGGGCACGGATTCGCGACGACTGCTGCGAGATCGGCTGATGGTCAGACCAGCGAGGACGGCGCAGACCCGATTTGGGAATATAGCCGCGGTGCCGCAGTTTCGCCGCTTGCGAAATCCCACCGGTGGCCTGCGCGCCTGCTAGTGCTGGCGACGCAGTGGCCGGGACAATCGATGGTGATGAAGTTCAAACGGCGAAACCTAGAAGCACTAGGTGACCTGGTATGTGGCAATCTCGGCTCTGACGGCTCTACCTTCGGAGAGAGTCCGAAGTATTTCCCGTACAGGTCGAGCATGTACATCACCGAATTCTTCGAGGACATGGGTACGGACTACGTCCACGACGGAACGACCCGTAACCGGTGGGTTGCCGGGGTGATCGAAGCCATGCTCGACGAACCGCACGATGGGCCCGCACATCCGCCGGAGATGTTCTGCCGCCTCATCGACCACCTCATGAGCCCGTCGGATGCGACGAACGAGGGCGCAGACCGATCCAATGCTCTCCGCCAGCTCAACGACGTGCTCGGCCGAGAGGGTTTTGAAGCGTTCTACGGCGATGATCGCCACTGCTATCTGCGCCATGTCGGAACTGACACCGTCACGGCTCTGCAAGCCAATCCTCATCGCCCGCTGACGGTCGCCGAGCAGGAACGCCGCCATCTTCTGGAGGCCTATCTCGACTCTTGCAGCGAAGATGAACTAATCGAGGAAGTCCTCCTTCCGCTATTCCGCCAGCTAGGTTTTCATCGCATCACCGCAGCCGGGCACAAGGACAAGGCGATGGAATACGGCAAGGACATCTGGATGCGGTACACCCTGCCGACACAACACGTCCTCTACTTCGGCATTCAAGCGAAGAAGGGCAAGCTCGACGCATCCGGCGTGACCAAGGTGGGAAACGCGAACATGGCCGAGATCCATAACCAGGCACTGATGATGTTGGCGCACGAGATCTTCGATCCGGAGATCAACCGGCGGGTGCTCGTCGACCACGCCTTCATCGTTGCCGGAGGCGAGATCACCAAGGCCGCTCGTAATTGGCTTGGTAATGCTCTCGACGCTGCGAAGCGCAGCCAAATCTTATTCATGGACAGAGCCGACATCCTCAATCTCTATGTCGTCACCAATTTGCCACTGCCAGCGAAAGCGCTTCCCCAGGAACCTGATCCGTGGGGCGTCGACACGGCAGAGCCACCGTTCTAGACGATGGTTGTGGGCCGCCACCCATGATGCTCAGGCTTATCGACAGCAAGGCGAAGGCATCACCTACGCCCTGTCAGGACTGGGAGGAACGGCGAACGGGACTGTGACTCCGGCGTTTCGCGCATCTTTGTGGCGCCCAGCAAGAGCGATGCTTGCATAGCAATCCGGACCATCCTGGGCTACCTAAAAGGTCAATGGCCAAGTTGATGGATCCGTTGCTGACCAGATGCAAGTACGAGCCCCGTGCGGTAGCTCCTAGGTTGGTTTGGGTTGCTCCTTTCGGTGTTGGGCGTCTTTCATGCGGTAGTGATGACGACGGTGGCGTGGTGCAGGCGGCGGTGGTCTGTCCAGGGACGAAGCTCGAAGGGAAACTCGACTGTTGATGGATTGCTAGAGGTACAGCTGTTGCTCTATTCGGCCCTGCGGCCCGAAGATGAGGCCGTAGGAGCGCTCAGCCTGGATCTCGGAGGACTTGGACGCCATGTACGTGGAGAGTCGCTGTGTAACTTCTTGGCCGGCCATATCGAGGGGATGTACGGCAAAGAAAAATCTGGGCCGTCCCCACATGCTCTTGAATGAGAGGAGGCAGTGGTGGTAGCTGCCATCGGCCTCGGTGCGGCGGCGGAGCTCCGTGATTATGTCGAGGACTTGCTGTTGAGTCTCGCCTGCCAGGGACAGGAGATCGGCACCGCAGCGTAGCCAACCCGGTTCGCGCGCCGTCGATATGGCATCAACGACATCGAGAATCTCAGGGACTGCGTTGAAGGAGGGCCTCGCGGGATCGCTGATCGCGTTGATTTCATGCCGGTCCATCCACGCGTGGAGCTCAGCGCAGTGATCATCGACCATGTTGACACCGTTGGCCTCATCCTGATTGACCCAGAGACCGCCTTGCATGAAAAGCATGTAGAGATCGAGTTCGTCGAGCGCCCAGAAGTGGCTGGTTGCCGGACTGTCAGTCCGGACTCTGAGGTAGTGCAGGAACTCTGCCGGCCGGCCGCAGACTGCCGCAATGGTTGCCAGATCGTGGAGCGAACTGATCCATGGAGGTTTGATCTGGCTGATGATCCCAGCCTCCTGCAGCTGGCCGATTGCGGTACCGAGGGGGCCTACATCGTCAAGGAGTGCAACTACGGACCGCACTTCTCGGATGTGGGACAGGTCAAGCCATGTCGTGTTTCCCAGCCAAATGCCGTGGTTGGCTTCGATGAGTTCCTGCACGCGCTTTGCCTGACCGCAGGCGTCGCCAATGGTCGCCGTCAGATCGCGTGAGAGCCGCTTCACGTCGCCGCGTCGTGATTGATCGGCCATCGACCTTCCCTTTGTCTCGACCACGATTGCGACATCGTCGACGATGAAAAGGCCGTCGCCCTCGACTTGTTTGCCGACGGTGGCCGGGTCTGAGCAATCGGAGTTCAGGAGCGTGACCAGACCGGCACCAGTGTGTGCGCAGTAAGTGAATCCAGCCTGGGCCGGTGGCGTATCGAGGATTGTTGCGAGCGCATCGACAGCGATCCGTTCGCTCGTCGGTAGTCGGAGCTTCTTCTCGTACGAGCCGAAATCTCTGCTGTCGGAATTCAGCGCTCGCTCGAAGATTCGCCGCAAGGAATCATTGCCGATCTCGTTCGAGGTCAACACAAAGTTGCCGGCTCCGTCGGACACCAGGGGTGTCATGAGGAATGGATTCGTCCCGACCAGCATGTCGTAGACACGATCAGCTGCGGAGGTCGATGAATCGAAAGGCTGTGAGTATGAGTCCAGCACGGCGCGAGCAGTCTCCTCGCTCACACCCGCTGTGGTCGCGACATCGCGGGCGGCGAGCGTGGCCCGATCGCCCGGCAGGAACATCAGCGAGATGATCTGCGACATGACCTCGTTGGCGTCGTCTGCGGGCACCTGTGCTGGCGGAACACCTTGGTGCCGCATCATGATTTCGGCTGTTCGGTCGCGCAGTGCGGTCATACGATCCGACGACAGAGACGTTGTGGCCGCGCGAACGGCAACGACATCGGGATAGGCGTATCCAAGGTGCTTCCGCATGAGCGCGGCACCTCGGTCATTGTTGAACAACGCGGCTTCGTGGGCATCTCGGACACTGGCGTACTGCATGTTTCGGATGCTCAGCACCGCACCCTGATACTGAGCCGCGAGCCTGGCGAGAGGGTCCTCACTGAGGCGTGCCTCGACAAGCTGCCTGGCCTGTGCGAGTCGGGTCAGACGCTGCGCGCGATCGTGGAGCTCACGCACTGCGAGATGCGGCCGGGTTTGGTCACGAGGTACCGGGCTCGGCTTGCGGGAATCCCGCGCTAGAAGCAGAGCGGCGACGATTTCAATGGCTAGGGCGCTGCTACCGGGAGCGGCCGCCTGCGGATCGGCCGCGAAGGAGAGTTCGCGTAGGCGCATCAGCTCGATCACATCGAAGGCATCGGCATCAGCCACGACAGCGGCCATCGCAGCAACACCGATTTGGATCTGATCGCGTAGGAGTGCCCGTGCTGCTTCGGCAGACCCGCAATCGTTGAAGAGAGCGAAGACTCTTACCATTTCCGCGAGATCGGGTGGCAGATCCCGCCGGGGAAGTCCGAGAGGGTTCAGCTGGCGCGCATGGCCGCCGTGCCTCCTGCGCCGTTTCCGGGGTCGTTTCCCCACGCTGCCTCCGTTGAGTCTGGCTGCACCAGCCGGGCGTAGGTGGGAGAAAGGACCAGCTGGATGAACAGCACGCGAGCGTCAACCTACCGTCGAACACCGACAGATTGGTTTTCGACGGGGAGGCCGCAAGTAGGCCGGGGATCGAGCAATGGCGTTGACAACGGTCGAAAACTAGGCCAAGAGCCACGGAGCCGACAGACCTGGTAAGTCATGTGACGAAACGATGTGCGCATTGCCGGCCACGGCTATCCTCGGCTTCTTTACGTAAGCCACGCGTCGTCGGTACAGCCGAGGAAATGACACGAATTTGAGACAAGACGAGATGACACCACGTGAGACAACCTGCATGGCCGCAGTTCAGAGTGCTGCCACATGACACGCGGGCTGAGACCCTACAGACATGTACGGTCTCGCGCCGGACTTCAAAGTCTCACGCCTGACTTCCAGGGGACTTCAAATTTGAAGCGGCGCTGAGACACGCCGGTCCACCTTCCGCGTAGCCCAGTGTCGTAGTGCCATCCTTCCGGTATGACTGCGGGCGCAGGGTCTACCGAGCGGTAGCGGGGACATGGTTTCGGCGGGTGGATTCGCTGCGACCATAACGGTGCGGTTCCGAACCGCTCCGACCGGCGATGTGTCCACGGTGGCGCTTGCCGACGTCGATCCCGTGACCCTGGTGACGGCCTACCCCTGGCGGGAATTTCGATGGCGTGCTGGGCAGAAGCACTATTCGGGGACTTACTGGTCCGCAACCGAGGGGCGACACGTCATCTACGAGTCCCGCCTGGAACTGGCGCGCCTACTGTTCGCCGACTTCGACGGCTCGGTGCGCTACGGGGTCGCGTTCTCTGAGGCGACGACTTGGTAGAACCATTGGGCGATGTCCGAGATCAGGTGTGATTGGTCGGGTTGCAGGAGGCCGTCATCGGCGGCGAGTGTGGCGGCGGCTGGGGCGCGTAGCGCGGCGATCCAGTTGAAATGGCATCGACGCGATCCGGGAACTCAACAACAACCCTGAACCCGCCTCCGGGGGCGGCGGTGATCATGCCGCGATCGGCGACTAGCACCAGGATCTGGAGCCCGAATCAGGTGCGAATCACCTCCTCGACGATGTCGGTGAACGCGACCCGGGCCACTAGGGAAGTACCTTCGAATTAGGGTAGGGTACCCTATGTTCGCTATACTATATGCCGGTATACCGTATACCGGTTCTCAGGTGGCGTGCGCCCTTGCTCATGGCGCACACACATAATCAGCAAGGGAGATGTCGTGTCATTAGTTCTGGGATCCGCTCCGACCGGATCCGGCGCCACCCGCACCGGCCGGTTCGCGGCAGCAGGGGTCGCCTTGGTAGGAGCCGGCCTGATTATCGTCAATCCGGCCGCACCCGTTCCGTCCGATATGCAGCACAGACATGTTCACCTGACCGCCGGCGCCGACGACTTCATGGGCTGGTCCTCGGTATTCGAGCGGGCGGGGGGCAACATCGAGGCTTTGGTCAGCAACTCCAGCATCCCCGCGATGCTGGAGCAGATCGGCGGCAATCTGAAGGACTACGGCCAGCTCATCATCGGCATGGAAAACGTCCCGCTCGACGTGAGAATTGTCGATGGAGAACCCATGACCAGGACCGTCACCTCAGGCTTTGCGGGTATCGGTGAGGCGTTGCAGAAGATGCTATTTGGAGTTGAAAGCGATCCCTTCAAGTATCCGGGGCTGGAAACTCTGCTGGAACGCATGTCCGACTACGCGGCGGACGGCAACGCCTTCGGAGTCTTCAACGACCTCAACGTCTGGGCCCTCTACGGTCTCGAGGACATCGGGAAGGCCATGGCTCCTGTGCTGTCCATTCCTGCCCGTATGCTGGAGAACGTCTCGAGCGCCGTTTCGGAATTTGTCGGGCCCCTCGATGCGTGGTCCTTCATAAAGGATTTCAGCGCGACTCTGATGGAACCGGTGATCGGGGTCTTTTACCAGCTGGCGAACACCATCACACAGGTTGTCGGCGGAGACCTGAATGCGCTGCTCAGCGCCCCCGCTGATCTCATGAACGCCCTGATCAATGGGTGGGAGGTCCCCGACACCCCCAACGTGTTCGGTGGGCTGCTCAATGACGGAAGCCTCTTTGACGTGCTGCTGGTGGACTGGCCGGCACGGCTGGCCGAAGCGCTTGCGGTGGGCACGGCGGATCTGCCGACCAACGCGGCCAGCGCCGCGGCGGACGCCCTCGACCCCGGCGCCTTCCTGGACCTGTTGGGGTCCGGGGATGTGCTGAGCGGTCTCTTCTAGCGCTGGATGGCGGGCGGGACGGACTGCGACCGGGTTCGTCCCGCCCCGCCGCGGCGACGCAGTCCGGCGCGCGCCCACCAGAGGGAGCGCGGCATCCGTGACGGCTTGCTATGAATACCCCATACGGGTATATGTTGGCGGTATGACTGCACACCACGGACACGGCCACGCCATGCTGATGGACGCCGACGCCCCGCCTCACGCCGACCACGCTGGACATGGTCACGGGGATCATGCCGCGCAGTTCCGGCGACTGTTCTGGGTGATGCTGGTACTCGCGATCCCGACCGTTGCGCTGTCGGGCATGTTCGCGATGATCGTCGGCTACACGATTCCGGCGCTCCCTGGCGTGGCTTGGGTAGCACCCATACTCGGCACGATCATGTACTTCTGGGGCGGCGCGCCCTTTTTAACGGGCGCCGTCAGCGAGATCCGTTCGCGGGCACCGGGAATGATGCTGCTGATCGGCTTGGCGATCACGGTGGCGTTCGTGGCGTCGTGGGGCGCCAGCCTCGGCGTGCTGAGTCGGCAGTTGGAGTTCTGGTGGGAACTGGCGCTGCTGATCGTGATCATGCTGCTGGGTCACTGGCTGGAGATGCGGTCGCTGGCGCAGACCACGTCGGCGCTGGATTCACTGGCGGCGCTGTTGCCCGATGAAGCCGAGCGCGTCGAGGGTGACACGGTGGTCACCGTCGCGCCGGCCGAGCTGCGGGTGGGTGATCTGGTGGTGGTGCGTCCGGGCGGCACCGTCCCGGCCGACGGCACCGTGGTCGAGGGCGTCGCCGACCTCGACGAGTCTATGGTCACCGGTGAATCCCGTCCGGTGCGCCGCTCAACCGGTGACAGCGTGGTTGCCGGGACGGTCGCCACCGACTCCGGGTTGCGGGTCGAGATCACGGCGGTCGGTGACCAGACCGCGCTGGCCGGGATCCAACGGCTGGTCATGCAGGCGCAGAACTCGTCGTCGCGGGCGCAGCGGCTCGCTGACGTGGCCGCCGGATGGTTGTTCTGGTTCGCGTTGGGCGCGGCGGTCATCACCGCGGTGGTGTGGGGCTTGCTGGGTTATCCGGACCAGGCGGTGACCCGGGTGATCACCGTGTTGGTGATCGCCTGCCCACACGCGCTGGGGCTGGCCATCCCGCTGGTGGTGTCCATCGCCACCGAGCGGGCCGCCCGCGGCGGCGTGCTGATCAAGGACCGGCTGGCGCTGGAAAGCATGCGCACCGTCGACGTGGTGTTGTTCGACAAGACCGGGACCTTGACCAAGGGTGAGCCGGCGGTGACCGACGTCATTGCACAATCCGGTTCACCCGACTTTTCAGAAGACCAGGTGCTGGCCCTGGCGGCCGCCGCGGAATCTGATAGCGAGCACCCACTGGCTCGCGCGATCGTGGACGCCGCCCGTTGGCGTGAGCTGTCGGTGCCCAAGGCGAGTGACTTCGTGTCGTCGCCGGCCGTCGGGGTGACCGCCACCGTCGGTGTCCGGGTCGTGCACGTTGGTGGCCCCTCGATGCTGGCCGAGCAGCACCTCGACGAGTTGCCGCAGGTGCGGCCGTGGCGCGACGAGGGCGCGATCATCTTGCATGTCGTAGCCGACGGCGCAGTGATCGGGGCGCTGAAGCTGGCCGACGCGGTGCGCGAGGAGTCCGCGCAGGCCGTCAACGCCCTGCACCGGCTCGGTATCCGGGTCGCTATGGTCACCGGCGACGCGGAAGCGGTCGCGCACGCGGTGGCCAGTGAGCTAGGTATCGACCGGGTCTTCGCCGGAGTGCGACCCGAGGACAAAGCGGCCAAGGTCAGCGAGCTGCAGCGCGAGGGTCTCAAGGTGGCGATGGTCGGTGACGGTGTCAATGACGCGCCCGCGCTGGCGCAAGCCGACGTGGGCATCGCGATCGGCGCCGGCACGGATGTCGCGATCGCCTCCGCGGGCGTCATCTTGGCCAGCTCGGATCCGCGCTCGGTCCTCTCAGTCATCGAGCTGTCCAAGGCGACCTACCGCAAGATGACCCAAAATCTGTGGTGGGCAGGCGGCTACAACCTCGTCGCGGTTCCGCTGGCCGCCGGCGTGCTGGCCCCGGTGGGCTTCGTGTTGCCCATGTCGGTGGGCGCGGTCCTGATGTCGCTGTCGACCATTGTCGTCGCGCTCAACGCCCAGCTGCTGCGGCGTCTAGACCTGCGCCCGGACGTCAGCGTTGCTGCGCTGCCTTCCCCGAGTGTTGGCCAACCACATCAGACACAGGGCCACGGTGGTGGAGGGCATCAGCAGTCGGCCGACGCGGGGCAGGGAGGCCGGCCGTACGGCCACGACGTGTGAGCCAGTAGCCGACGAAAGAAGGCACAACCGGACACGCCGCCGCGACAGCAGCGCGTGTACCGGAGGGGGCCGATCACCAATAGCGGGAGCCCTAACCGGATGGCGGGCACTAACGATGGAGGAGTGGGCGTGAGCGGATCGACGTGGAATGACCTTCGGCTGAACCGGCGGGCATTTATCACCGCCTCGCTGGTCGGCGGAGCCGGGGTGGTGCTGGCGGCCTGCGGCCGCTCGACGCCATCCGAGGCAAATCTCGACGCTGCGATCGCCGCTGCCGAAGCGGCCCGCCCGCACACCGGTCGCACCGTGACTGCCACGCTGACACCCCAACCTGCGACCATCGACCTCGGTGGCCCGCTCGCGCAGACCCTGGGCTACGGTGCCATCCTCCCCGGCCCGCTGATCCGGGCCAATGTCGGCGACGAACTCGCTGTCACGGTCGCCAACCGGCTCTCCCACCCCACCTCGGTGCACTGGCACGGCATTGCGCTGCGCAACGACATGGACGGCGCCACCCCTGCCTCCGCCAACATCGCGGCCGGCACCGACTTCACCTACCGCTTCTCGCTGCCGCATTCGGGCACCTACTGGGCGCACCCGCACACCGGCCTGGACGCCGACACCGGCCTGTACTTTCCGGTGATTGTCGATGACCCCGCTGAGCCGGGCAACTACGACGCCGAATGGATCGTGGTCCTCGATGACTGGACCGACGGGATCGGCAAAAGCCCCCAACAGATTTACGACGACCTGCGCGGACACCAGATGCCCTCGATGGACACCATGCCCGGCATGCCCGACATGCCCGCCGCGGGGAGCACCCTGTTGGGCGGGGACGCCGGCGACGTCACCTACCCGTACTACCTGATCAATGGGCGCATCCCCGCCGCACCGACCGCGTTCGACGCCAAACCCGGGCAGCGGATCCGGATCCGGTTCATCAACGCCGGCTCCGACACCGCCTTCCGGGTCGCGCTGGCCGGACACGTCATGACGGTCACCCACACCGACGGCTATCCGGTCGTGCCCACCGAGGTCGATGCGCTGCTGCTGGGGATGGGCGAACGCTACGACGTCATTGTCACCGCCGGCGACGGCGTCTTCCCGTTAGTGGCGCTGGCCGAAGGCAAGAACGCGCTCGGCCGGGCGCTGCTGTCCACCGCGGCCGGCACACCCCCCGACGCCGACTTTCAACCGCCCGAACTCAACCGCCGGATCGGCACCGTGGACATGTTCACCGCCACCCCGACCGCCACGCTGGGGGCGACGAACTCCGACATCGACCTGGACATCGACTTGACCGGGTCGATGATGAAATACGACTGGTCGATCAACGGCAAGCCCTACCCCGACAACCCGCCGCTGACCATCAAACAAGGACAGCGCGGCACCTTGCGGTTCACCAACTCCACAACGATGTGGCACCCCATGCACCTGCACGGCCACACCTTCCAAATGATCAAACCCGACGGCAGCCTGGGCGCCCGCAAAGACACCGTCATCGCGCTACCCAACCAGAAAGTCAACGCCGTGCTGGTCGCCGACAACCCCGGCGACTGGATGATCCACTGCCACAACACCTACCATCAAGACGCTGGCATGATGACCAGCCTCAACTACACCACCTAAAGGGTGCACCGAGCCGGTGCCGGTCATTACGTGGTGGCGCGCTGGTCGCCGGCGATTCGGATGATCGCGTCGGCGACCAGTTGCGGTCCGGTCAGGACCACTTGATGATTCGAGTGCAACGCGGCGACGTGACGCGCGGCGAGCCGCGCCGCAGTCTGGCGGTGCGCCGTCATGAACGCCTCGCGGATGGGCCTGTGAAGATCGTCGATTTCATCCCCGAGGTGAGCGTGACCGGGGTGTCGCCGACGGTTGGTGGGTTTCGTCGCAGGCTGCGCAGGCTGACATGCGTCACGGTAGGAGCGCTGCCCATGGCAGGACGAACGCGTGGGAGACCACCTGGCATGACAGCCGCCCGGTGCCAGCGACAGTCCCACCCGCGCACCATATACACCGGGGTTACGTGCGCAAACGGTTTGCGGGACAGTCCAGCTCGATCGCGTGTTGCGCCCCGCGTCCCCAGCGTCGGGGCAGACCGGCGTGGTTTAGGTGCATACCCGCCCCGGGTACAGCGTTGCTGTCAACGAGAACGCAGCAATCGACTCCAAGGAGGGGCACATGAGCACCACGGGCAGCATGCTGGAAACCTACCCACAAGACCTCGGTGGCGTAGACCGAGACAAGCTGGTCGCCTGTATCGAGGCATGCATCGAATGCGCGCAGGTATGCACTGCGTGCGCAGATGCCTGTCTCGGTGAAGAATCGGTCGACCAGCTGGCCAAGTGCATCCGCACTGACCTCGACTGTGCGGATGTCTGCGAGGCCACCGGCCGGGTTTTGTCCCGACACACCGGCTATGACGCCAATATCAGCCGCAACATACTGCAAGCCTGCGCCACCACCTGCAAAACCTGTGCACAAGAGTGCGATAGCCATGCCGGGCGCCATGAGCACTGCCGCGTGTGCGCAGCGGTATGCCACCGGTGCGCGCGGGCATGCCACGAGCTCATCGAGGCGCTTGGCTGAATGCCTCGCGCTGGCATCGCTGGCACCCCAACCGGCGTGCGGAGCGAGTCGACGCTGACGGCGGCGATCTCATGTAGGGCATATCGACGGGGCTGCTCCCTGGTGATCGCCAACGTGAACTGCTGCGATTGCCGGGGCGGCGCCCCCGCCGTCATCTGATGTACCCCTACGGGGTAGGTACCATGGGCGGCATGACACCTACCGATCCTCTGCCGTCGGGGGGTCCTGGCTTCTGCCGGGGACTGTTGACGCCGCGGTCGACGATCGGTCGCCGCTGGGGCGTGATCGGCATGGCCGATGCGGCCGAGATCACCCCACGGCGAAGATGCCAGGAGGCCAGATGACAACCCCGCACGGATATTCGGCGCAGAAAGAAAACTATGCCAAACGACTGCGCCGCATCGAAGGGCAGGTTCGTGGGATCGCCAAAATGATCGACGACGACAAGTACTGCATCGACGTCTTGACCCAGATCAGTGCGGTCAACAGCGCCATGCGGTCGGTAGCGCTGAGCCTGCTCGATGAGCACCTCGATCACTGCGTGACCCGCGCGGTCGCCGAGGGTGGCGACGATGCCCACGCAAAGCTGGCCGAAGCCTCCGCCGCCATCGCGCGCCTCGTGCGCTCCTGACCGCGACGGCGCGGTTAGCAATCACGGTCGGACTGGCGTGCCCACCACTTGGCATCGAACAACAAACCTTGACCATCGTACCCTACCGGGGTATGGTCGAAGACATGAACGAGACCAAGGAAACCCAAGCCAGTTGTTGTAAGTCGGGCACCTGTAACTGCGGCGACGCTGCGTGCACTCAGGGCCCGGGCTGCCAGTGCGGCCACCCGAAGTGCACTTGCAACAACTGATCAACCCACCACCCAAGCACCGCCACGGCTCTTCGCCCCCTTGGCCTAGGTTCGCTCAATGCGACTGAAGGCCAAGGGGTGCGGTGCGGGCCGAATCCTTCTCACCGCAGGCCACTAGCGGAAGCGCGACATGCGTCGCGCTCGACGAGCCAGCCACCGACATCACACCGTCGGGCAGGAGCACCAGTGCCCGGCGGGCGCTTTTTCGTGTGCTGACGTCGGCGGGTGAACACCGCACGTCCGGAGCCGGCGCGACGGCTGGGGTGGCTTACCTCTGGCAACACCAAACGGACCGTAAGGCAGATTTGATGCAGACCGCGCAGCGCGCAGACCGGTACTGGTTGAGGGCACTGTCGTGTGCCGGATTTGGGTCAGCGGGAGCCCGGCCGGTGTCAGCGCCGCGCGGAGCGTTCGCCAGGTCGCGGCGTCGCGTTTCGTGATCGACGACCTCGCGCTGCGGTGGATTGTCACCGTCCTGTTCGCTGCCAGCATCGCTGGATACGGGTGCATCCTTGCCGCGCAACACAACCGGTGGACATGCACTGTCAATCACCTGCTGCACCTGGCGATGGCGGCAGCCATGATTGTGATGGCTTGGCCCGCTGGGATGGGCCTGCCGGTGGTCGGACCGATGGTCTTCTTCTTGCTCGCCGCTGGCTGGTTCGTGCTGGCGCCCGGTCGGGTGTTCTCCGGTATCGCTGACCGCCTGATCAACAGCTATCACGCCATGAAGATGACGGCGATGGCGTGGATGTATGCGGTGATGAGCGGCCACTTGCCGGGCCAGACCTGCCACTCATCCGACCATGCCATGTCTGGCTCGCCGGGCATGCACATGGCCGAGAGGGACATGCCGGTATCGGAGATGTCTTCGACTGCCTCCGAACCTGGATGGATCACCATAGTCAACGCGATCGCCGCTGTCGGCTTCGCCATCGCGGCGCTGTACTGGCTGTACCGCTATGTCGCCGAACGTCGAAGCAACGCTGTGTCGCACCGCGCGCAACTGGTCGTCCTCGGGCCGTTATGCCAGGCATTGATGGCGGCCGGCGCGGCCCTCATGTTCGCCGTGATGGTGTAGCGCTCAGCCCGGTTCCTTCAAGGTCTGCGCGATGCTCTGGCGGGAGGGAAATGACCGACGTCGGGGCCGGGCGTGTCCAGCCCTGATCGGCGAGCTATTGCCCGCCACAGGAAAACGCTCTCCTCGTTAGAGGAGGTGGCTGACCAATGCGGGGTGCACCAGCAGCACAACGCCAAGGACCACAAACATCGCCCCCGTCACCCGTCGCGGCCAATCGCTGAGGGAGGCGATTCTTTCCAGCCAGATCACCACCGAGAGCGCTAGCATCCACGCCAATTGCATGGTGCCGAAGGCGATTAGGAGTACGAACAGCATCCAGCAGCTGCCGAGACAGAACATGCCGTAGCGGGCGCCAGCACACAGTGCCCGGCCCGGGCCGTTGGGTTGCGCGCCCGGCCGCGGGGACACTGACGCCAGCGGGTGGCAGTGCCGCAGGCAGGTCGCTTTCCACGGCGTGAGCTGATACAGCCCGGCGGCCACCGCTGCGGCGCCTGCAAAGCGGCCCGACCACGGATCGGCGTGTGCCAGTGGTCCATTGAGGTGGCTCCACGCCCAGAAGGCCGGGAGCCCCGTGGCGCTCCACAGGGTCAGGTATCCGGCGACGAAGACAACCGCCGGGGCGGCGTTGCCGACGGCAGCGCCACTATAGGTGCGCACCACGGGCAGGACCGCGGGAAGCATCATCGCCGCCATCATGGCCACCCACGCGAGCAGGAACGCGGCCAACGACATCGGCGTCATGGTGTCCATGGGCATGTCTGACGGGGCGTCCATGGACATGGCGTCGCCGCCCATTCCTGCGGCGCTGACCACAGACCACCACCAGCCCACACCTGCCACACCCAGCAGGCCCGCCGGCAGCCACGTATCCGTCCACGACGGCTGACGTGCCTCGCTGCTGCTCATTGTCTAGTCGCCAACGGGAGCGGGGTCGACGGTGGCGTCGGCGTCCAGATCGCTTTCCAGAATCCAGCACACCGTGGACTGGTCGTGTTCGGTGGGCGCGGCCTGCGTCGCGTGGTCGAGAAGAGTCTGCAGGTGGCCTTCGAGGGCGACCAGTTCGGCGATCTGCGCGCGGACTTGGTCCAGACGGGTATGCAGGACCTGTTGCACGTGCCCGCACGGCAGCTGGCCGCGGTCGTGGATCGCCAGGATTTGGCGCACCTTCTGCAAGGTCAGCCCAGCGGCCTGGCCCCGATGGATGAACCGCAGCCGATCCACGACCCTGGGCCCATAGTCGCGATACCCCGACCCGGTTCGCGCCGGTGGCGGGAGCAGCCCCGCGTTCTCGTAGAAGCGAATGGTTTTCGCGCTGGTATTGCTGAGTTTCGCTAGTTCGCCGATCTGCATGTGACCCATCCTTGACCTTCCACTGTACTGGAAGGTCAAGGATGGGTTCGTGTCGCTCCGCAGCGACCGTGGCCGACTGGTCACCGTCTGGCGGGGCAACGACAGGAAGGGAGCGCTTGGTATGGCGTGGCATGGGTTCTTGATGAAAGCGGCGCCCACGGTGGTGACCGGGGTGGTGGGGGTTGCGGCGTATGAGGCAGTGCGCACGGCCGTGGCGAAGGTTCCGCTGCGCAAGGCAACCGTTGCTGTGACCGCATGGGGCATCCGGGCTGCCCGCGAAGCGCAGCGCACGGCCGAAACGAACACGGAACAGGTCCGATTGACGGTCGCCGACGTGGTGGCCGAGGCACGAGAGCGCGCCGGAGAGGACGTCAAACCGGTGACGGTGACGTGCTCGGGCGACGGCGATGACCACTGAGGTCCTGCCGGCCGCCGACGCCACGGCGACGGTCGTATCGGACGCGTCAGGTCGGATGCGGTTACACGTCACCGGATTTAATGTCGATGCCGTCCGGGCCGTCGCGATCGAGGAGACCGTGGCCACGGTACCCGGTGTGCAGGCGGTGACGGCCTATCCGCGCACCGCATCGGTGGTGATCCGGTATACGCCGCAGCGCTGCGACACCGCGGCGGTGCTGTCGGCGATCGGGCAAGCCGAGCACATCCCTGCAGAGTTGGTGCCCACCCGTGCCCCGCATTCCGGAGATGCCCGCACCCCCGGGGTGGTACGCAAGGCCATCGGTGGACTCCGCCGATTACTGGGCGCCCGGGCCGATAGCGACGCGCCGCGCGACACCGAGGGTAGTGGCGGCTGCGGGCAGGGACAGGGCGGTGCGTGCGGCACGGCGTCCTCGGGCGAGCTGAACAGGCGTGAGCAGCGGAACTGGTTGCGGCGGTTGCGGCTGGCCATGCCGTTGGCGCTGCTGGCATCGGTGTCGACGATGGTGTTCGGCGCCTACCCGTGGGCGGGGTGGCTGGCGTTCGCGGCGACGGTACCGGTGCAATTCGTCGCCGGGTGGCCGTTCCTGCGCGGCGCGGTGCAGCAGGTGCGGGCGGGAAGCGCCAACATGGACACGCTGATCACATTGGGCACATTGACCGCATTCGGCTACTCCACGTATGAGTTGTTCGCCGGTGGCGCACTGTTCTTCGAGACGGCGGCGCTGATCATTGCGTTCGTGGTGCTGGGTCGCTATTTCGAGGCCAGATCCACGAGCAAGGCGTCGGAGGCGATCGGCAAGCTTTTGGAGATGGGCGCCAAGGAAGCCTGCCTGCTCGTCGGCGGGCAAGAAATTCTCGTGCCGGTTGATCAGGTACAAGTCGGAGACCTGGTACGGGTACGGCCTGGGGAGAAGATCCCGGTCGACGGCGAGATCACCGACGGGCGCGCCGCCGTCGATGAGTCAATGCTGACCGGCGAGTCCGTCCCGGTCGAAAAGTCGGTGGGCGACCGCGTTGCCGGTGCGACGGTCAACATCGACGGGCTGCTGACCGTGCGCGCCACCGCCGTCGGCGCCGATACCGCGCTGGCGCAGATTGTGCGCCTGGTCGAGCAGGCACAGGGCGGCAAGGCGCCCGTGCAGCGACTGGCTGACCGGGTCTCGGCGGTGTTCGTCCCGGCCGTCGTCGGGGTTGCCGCGGTGACGTTTGCCGGGTGGACGCTGATCGCCGCCAACCCGGTCGCCGGTATGACCGCCGCGGTGGCGGTGCTGATCATCGCGTGCCCGTGTGCGCTGGGCCTGGCCACCCCGACGGCGATCACGGTCGGCACCGGCCGCGGCGCGCAGCTGGGGATCCTGGTCAAAGGCGGCGAGGTGATGGAAGCCTCCAAGAAGATCGACACCGTGATCTTCGACAAAACCGGCACGCTGACCCGCGCCCAGATGCGGGTCACCGATGTGATTGTCGGCAAGCGGCGCCAGCCCAATCTGGTGCTGCGGATCGCCGCGGCGGTCGAGTCGGGCTCTGAGCACCCCATCGGTGCGGCGATCGTTGCGGCCGCGCGCGAGCTGGGGTTGCAGATTCCGGCCGCCACGGCTTTCGCCAGCCTCGCCGGGCACGGGGTGCGGGCCCAGATCGACGGCCGCACCGTGCTGGTCGGACGTCGCACGCTTGTCGACGATCACGATTTGGTGCTGCCGGAGCACCTCGCCGCGGCGGCCACCGAACTCGAAGATCAGGGCCGCACCGCGGTGTTCGTCGGCCGCGACGACCACGTTGTGGGCGTGCTCGCCGTCGCTGACACGGTCAAGGACGACGCCGCCGACGTGGTCGCTCAACTGCACGCCATGGGCTTGCAGGTCGCCATGATCACCGGTGACAACGCTCGCACCGCCGCTGCGATCGCCACGCAGGTCGGCATCGACCGGGTCCTGGCCGAGGTGCTGCCGCAGGACAAGGTAACCGAGATCGAGCGGCTACAAGACCAGGGGCGGGTGGTCGCGATGGTGGGCGACGGCGTCAACGACGCCCCCGCGCTGGTGCAGGCTGATCTGGGCATTGCGATCGGCACCGGCACCGATGTGGCCATCGAGGCCTCCGACATCACGCTGATGTCCGGCCGGCTCGACGGTGTTGTGGAGGCGATCGCGCTCTCGCGGCAGACCCTGCGCACGATCCACCAGAACCTTGGCTGGGCCTTCGGCTACAACACCGCCGCGATCCCCCTCGCCGCACTCGGTTTGCTCAACCCGATCATCGCGGGAGCGGCGATGGGGCTCTCCTCGGTCAGCGTGGTGACCAACTCGCTGCGGCTACGCCGCTTCGGCCGCCACAGCCGACAGGGACTCGCCCCGAACGCCTAGTTACCCGGCATGTCGGGTCACGGCTGCGCACATGGTGCGCCGACGCGCGACGGGAGTGCGACGCGCCGCGCGTTGCTGCGGTGGCGTCCTCGACCATCGCCGTGCTCTCCGCTGGGTTGACCAGCTCATGACGTCATGGCCGGTTGCAGTTTCGAAACCTACTGATTAGACCCTCTTTTTGCGGTTATCCGGCCGGGGGCGACCGGGGTATCACGGTGGGTGCTTGAAGACGGAACTGGGGCCGCGTGCCGGCGGTGTCGGTGGCACGTCCGGCCATACCGGTCAGGGGTGCTGCGCCGAGCAGGCCCGGCGCATCGGTCGAGCCGGTCGCCGTGGCGGTGAGGGTCGCGCCGGGCAGGGCTGCGGTGGGGCTGATCGCCGAGGGCAGCCCGGCCCAGGTGTGCGGCACCGACAGGGCGCCCAGGGAGGCTGCCCGGCCTAACCCGGCCGACACCGTGGCCGGGGCTCCGGCGCCGCCGGTGCCCGCCCAGCCTGCCGGCGCGCCGAGCCCTGCGGTTAGACCCGCCGCGGGTGCCACAGCGGCGCCGGGCGCGGAGGTGCTGGCTGCGCCGGCGGCTGGGAGCAGGGACTTGAGCTGGTTGGCATTTGAGAGCAGCGCACTGGATATCCATCCGGCTGAGCTGGTCATCGACAACCCGGTAGTCAGGGGGCTCAGCGTCGAGCTCAACGACGACACAGATGTTGAGCCCGGCGATGAAGCCGACAGCGGGGCGGCCAGGTCATGTAGTGCGGCCGGCGTCGCCGACATCGCCTGTGCCAGCGTTGCTTGGGTGTTGGTCGCCGCGGACGTGGCGGTGGCTTGGGCAACCGCAGCGGCCTGGCCGGTCGGCACGGCCGGGCTGGTGCCCGGTGGCGGAGAAGTGAACGGGGTCAGCGTGGACGCGGCCGCGGAGGCGCCCGCATAGCCGTACATGGCAGCGGCGTCTTGGGCCCACATTTCGGCGTAGAGGGCTTCGGTCGCCGCGATCGCCGGGGTGTTTTGCCCGAGGAGGTTGGTCGCGATCAGTGACATCAGCTGGCTGCGGTTGGCCGCGATCAGCGAGGGCGGCACCGTCATGGCCCGCGCGGTCTCG
Organism: Mycobacterium sp. IDUB_21; assembly: GCF_055419425.1. Taxonomy (NCBI): domain Bacteria; kingdom Bacillati; phylum Actinomycetota; class Actinomycetes; order Mycobacteriales; family Mycobacteriaceae; genus Mycobacterium; species Mycobacterium sp. IDUB_21. The sequence goes on from NZ_JBVAXQ010000007.1 coordinate 111,462, forward strand.
TAGGCGGTGACCGCGGCGCGGGCCTGGGTGGCGGCCTGCTCGGCTTGGGCGGCGGTGCTGTTCAGCCACGCCACATGGCCGGTGGCGGCAGCCGCCATCGCCGCTGACGCCGCACCGAGCCAGCGTCCGCCGGTCAGGTCAGCGACCACCGCTGAGTAGGAGCTCGCCGTGGAACTCAGGTCAGCGGCAATCCCGTCCCAGGCCGCGGCGGCGGCCAGCATGGGCCCAGACCCCGGCCCGGAATACATTCTGCTGGAGTTGATCTCCGGTGGGAGCGCCCCGAAGTCCATTGTGCTTCCTCCGATTGCTTAAATGGCCGCGGCCGCGTTGGCGGTTTCGGTGGCCGCGTACGATCCGGCGCTGGCCGCCAGGGTGGCCGTGAACTGTTCGTGAATCGCGGAGGCTTGGGCGCTGACCGCGTGGTAGATCTGGGCGTGCGCGACGAACTGCGCGGCGCTCAGTGCCCGCACCTGGTGGGCGGCGGCAACGATCGCTGTGGTCGCCGAACCCACAGCGGCCAGGTCCGCGGTGGCTGTTGCCAGCAGGTCCGGGTGGGTGACCAGGAATAACATGGGATGTCCTTGTCGGAGCGGTTTTCCAAGGGCGGGCAAGCAGGATGGCTGCCGTGGAACCGATGCCGGTGACGATGTCGCGCTGAAGGTTTCGAATCCGCTGCCATGTCATATGCAAGGCGGGACGGTCGTTGCTTTCAGCGGTAGCTGCCGAGGCGGCGTTGTCGGGCGGTACTGCTCAGCGGTCGGTTATCGCCGGCGGTCGTGGTATCGCACCACAGCCCGATGCGGACCGGTCAGCGACGAGAAACACAGAACCGCGTCAAACGGTCCTGGCCCGTGAAATGTGCGGCGAGCCCACGTGGCGGGCCCCGCCCGGCTGCCGCCACCGACTGCGTGTGCCAACCGGCGACAGCGACCGCTGCCACCATCACGCCCAGGCCCGGCAGCGTCGGGGATGACGACTGGGGCAAGACCGCGGCCACGAACGCCTTGTGGCACAGGCTTGCTGGCCGGTGATCGAGGTGCGGCTGGTCAACGGTGCCCGCCACCGGGCCCGCGTGTGAGGTCAGCACCGGTTGCGGTGCGCCAGGTGCCGCCAGTCCGGGTCGCAGCAGCCCGCAATGGGCAGCGCCGAGCACCCCCAACACCGCGATCGCGGCGATGGCCGTGATGGCGATCAGCGACCGCGCCCGTGACGCGCGGCGCGCGGGGGGCTTGTGGCTGGTCGGGTTCGGCTGGTTCATGGGTCAGAGCCTGATCAGCTGGCTGTGCTCGTCGGTTGGGGTGGTGTTGGGTTGGAGGTGGTGGTCGCGGTCGAGGCGGTACAGGGCCACCACGGCGATGGCACCCACGAGAATCAGTCCAACCCAGAGCAGTTCGCTGGCGCCGAGTTGTCGTGCCACACCCATGAGCGAGCCGGTGGCCAGGTTGCCGACCAGAATGCCGACCCCGACGATGGTGTTGTAGAACCCGTAATGGGTGGCGACCAGCCGGCCCCCGGCCAGTGCGACGACGGTGTCCATCTCGAACGGGAAGGTCGCGGCCGCGCCCACGGCGAGCATCGCCGCGGACATCAGCAGTGCGGCGATCGCCGCAACTGTCCCGAAGCGGGCAGCGTCGGGGATGAGGACCAGCGGCACAAATGAGGCGGCCACGATGGCCATGCCGATGGTCAGGCTGCGCCCAGGGCTCCAGCGGGCGGCGAACCAGGCGGTGATGCGGAGCTGTCCGGCGACCGCGACGATCCCGGACACCACGAACAACGCAGCCACGACGGCGGACTGGGAATGCGGTGCCAGGAACGAGGCCTGCAACGGCAGCGCCAAATAAATCTGGAACGTCAGCACGTAGGAGCCGATCATCGCCGCGGCGAACAGCAGGAAGGACCGGTTACGCACGACGATGCGCCAGTCATCGAGGATGGAGGTCTTCTCCGCTGTGGGATCGGCGGTGTGCTGGGGTAACGCGAACAGCTGCGCGACGGTCAAGACGGCGAACACGACCGCGGCGCCGGCCGCGGTGATGCGGAAGTCGAACGCCATCAACGCCAGCCCGACCAGCGGGCCGAGCAGGATCCCGGCCTGATAGAAGATGTTGAACACCGCGAACGCCTCGACGCGGCGCTCTTCGGCGTCGGCGGCCAGGTAGGCGCGCACCGCCGGGTTGAACAACGCCCCGGCGAACCCTGTTGCCGCCGAGGCGATCAGCACCGCGGGCAGCGACTGGGCGATGACCAACAGGGCGAATCCGCCGGTGCGCAGCAGACATCCGGCCACGATCAGCGGTTTGTAGCCGAGCCGGTCGGCCAGCGTGCCGCCCACGATGAACATGCCCTGCTGGGAGAAGTTGCGCACCCCCAGCACCAGCCCGACTGCCCAGGCCGCCATCCCCAGCGGGCCGGCCAGGTAGCCGGCCAGATACGGCATCAGCATGTAGAAGCCGATGTTGATGCCGAACTGGTTGACCATCAGCACCCGGGCGGGCGCATCGAAGCTGCGGAACTGCGAAACGAACGTCATCGGAGCATCACTCCAGCCGGATCGAGCACGGTGGCACACCGTGTCCAGGACTGCACGACCCGCTCACTGGGGTCGGTGATGACGGCCGGCTCGGCCGGCGGTAGGTGACCGAGCAGGCCGTGTTCGCGGCAGTAGTCGTCGTTGTAGATGGTGTCGAAGTAGCGTTGCGGGCCGTCGGGGAAGACCGCCGCAATCGTGGTGTCGGCTGCCATGGTGCGCGCCGCCCACCCGGCCACCAGTGCGACCGCACCCACACTCCAGCCGCCACTGGCGTGGTGGGTGGCCGCCAGGGAGCGGGCCGCCCAGACGGCTTCGGCGGGGGCCACCCAGTGCACCTCGTCGAACAGTGAGTAGTCGACATTGCGGGGGTAGATACTTGAGCCCAGCCCGCGCATCAACCGTGTGCTGGCGGGTTGGCCGAAGATGGTCGAGCCGATGGTGTCCACCCCGATGACCTTCAGGTCGGGGTTGAACTCGCGCAACACCCGGGCCACCCCTGCGGAGTGCCCGCCGGTGCCCACCGAGCACACCAGCACATCGATGCGCCCGAGTTGGTCGAGCAGCTCGCACGCCAGCGACCGGTAGGCGTCGATGTTGTCGGGGTTGCTGTACTGATCGGGGCACCACGCGTCGGGATCGGCGGCCAACAGCTGCGCGACCCGGTCTTTGCGGGCCTGCTGCCACCCACCGATCGGGTGCGGCTCGGAAACCACATCGACGTCGGCGCCGTAGGCGCGCAGCATGTTTTGCACGATCGGCTCTAGGCCCGGGTCGGTGACCACGGTGACCGGATGCCCATAGGTCATGCCGGCCAGGGCGAGCCCCAGCCCCAGTGATCCGCTGGTGGATTCGACAATGCGGGCCCCGGGCCGCAGCAGGGCGCGGGCGCGGGCGCGCTGCACCATGTGCAGGGCGGGGCGGTCTTTCATGCTGCCGCCCGGGTTGGCCCCTTCGAGTTTGGCCCAGAACCCGCGATCGGTCGTGGTCAGCGGCGCCGAGATCCGCAGCACCGGAGTGTTGCCGACCAAGGCGCTCGGCCGGCGATAAGGACTGCGGGCTGGCTGGCAGCTGGCGGCGGTCTGGGGGGCGCTGGCCAGGATGGATTGCCGTGAACTGCGCAGATCGACGGTGCCGACCGGGAGTTCGGACAGTTCGCAGGGCTTCAAAGACAAGAGATTGGTCATGGGATTGTCGCTTTCAGCGTGAGGCCGCAACGGGAGAGCGCGGCCATTGACATGGGCAGCAGACACCGGCCGTCGTGACAGAGCACAACAGCCTGGCGCTGACCATTCAGCGACGAGAAAGGCAGAACCGGATCAATCGCTCTTGACCCGTGCGGGCACCGGCCACCCCACCGGGCGGGCCCCGCCCAGCCGGCACCACACCAGCGGCCAGCGAAGCGGTGATGACGACCAGAGCCGCCACCAGACCCAGCGCTACCAGGGCGGTGAACGACGACTTCGTGAGCATCGTGGTCGGGAACGGCTCATGGTGCACGCCCGACGAACCGTTGTCAGCGTGCGGGTGATCGAGCGTGATCGCGTGCTCACCGCCCAGCGTGGACATCGAAGCATGCGCAATGTCAGTGGTGTGGGACACCGGCGACAGTACGTCGGAGTGGGCGGCGATGGACAGCATCCCCACCGCCGCCAGCACGGCGACGAGGAACCGTAGCCGTGGACGGCTACGTGCGATGACACGTCGGGCATCCGCCCGCGTCCACCTCCGCAAATACCCCATACCCCCAGAGGGTACTCAGCAGGTGCGTCGGTGTCTACCGCGGGTATGGGCACATTTCGATAACGCTCCTGAGGTCCAGGCGAGACCGCCTCTTGGCGCCGCCGGGTGGGATCGGACGGCTCCGACTCTTTTGTTGAAAACGGTTTTCATCAGCTGTTGGTTCGGGGTACAGTCGCCCGCACCTTGTCGAAAACGATTGTCATTAACGCGCGATGGTGGTTGTGGGACGTCTCTGTCCAGCTGCCGGACCGGGCGTGGTGACACGAGTCGGACGGAGTTCTGGTGATGACGCGGCGTGTGGCGATCGATGGTGTGCCCGGCGACGATCAGGCATCGGTGATCGGGGGTGGGCGATGAGCGCACCGCTGTGGATGGCGTCGCCGCCGGAGGCGCATTCGACCTTGTTGAGCAGCGGCCCGGGGCCGGGTGCGTTGCTGGCCGCCGCGGGGGCATGGACATCGCAGAGCGCCGAATATGCATCGGCGGCAGACGAACTCGTCGCGGTATTGGGGGCGGTACAGGCCGGGGCATGGGAGGGTCCGAGCGCGGAGTCGTATGTGGCCGCGCATGTGCCGTATCTGGCGTGGTTGATGCAGGCCAGCGCTGACAGCGCTGCAGCGGCCGCCCAGCATGAGACCGTGGCCGCGGCCTACACCAGCGCGTTGGCCGCGATGCCGACGATGGCCGAGTTGGCCGCCAACCACGCCAGCCACGGGACGTTGGTGGCGACGAACTTCTTCGGGATCAACACCATCCCGATCGCGCTGAACGAGGCCGATTACGTGCGGATGTGGATCCAGGCGGCCACCACGATGGGCACCTATGAGGCAGTCGCCGGCACGGCGGTCGCGTCCACGCCGCAAACCGCGCCGGCGCCGCAGATCCAGAAATCCGACAGCACCACCAGCGACGGCGGCAGCTGCGGCACCAAAGTAGATCCGTGGACCGGGGAAACTGAGAACGCCTATTGCCCGTCTGACCCGCGCTTCTGGCAGGGCTGGGCATCCGAACTCAGTCAGCAAATCTCCGACGTGCTGGCAAACCCGTCGCAGCTGTCCACCCTTTTCCCCCTGATGGAGGCCGATTTTCTGTTCCACGTTCAGGTGCTTGTGTCGAACCTGCCCCAGATGGCCCCGCAGCTGTTGTCGGTGGGCCTAGGCCTCGCTATCGCCAACCTCGGATTGGCCGCCGGCCTCGCCGGGTTGGCCGGCCTGGCTCAACCCGCCGGGGTCGCTGCCGCGCCGATGCCAGAACCTGTTGCGGCTCATCCCAACTTATGGTCGTCCGCCGGGATCGCCCCGCCCCCGCCAGCTGCTCCGGCCACCGTCGGTAGTGCGGCGCCCGCGGCCCCCGCAGCGCCAGTTGCTGCCGCCGGTGCCGCGACCGTGCCGGCCACAGGTGTTGGCGGATTCGGCTACATACTGGGCGGTGGTGGACCCGGTCCCGCGGTCGGTCCGAGCCTCACCGACCGTAGCCGCGTCAAGGCGCCGGCCTCCGACCTCAGGGTGCAGGAGGCGGTCGCCGCGGCCGCGTCGGTACGGGAGCAGGCACGCGCCCGCCGCCGTCGGCGGGCAACCGTGAAAGGCCGCGGCTACCGCGACGAATACGCGGATCTGGACGACAACATAGACCCCGACCCAAACCGGTCGGCCGACGATCAACTCGCTGCGCCGAGGGCAGCATCCGATCGCGGTGCCGCCACGTTAGGGGTTTCAGGCACGGCCCGCAAGGCCAGCGTCACGCGTGCGGCGGGGCTGACCACCGTGACCGGTGACGCATTCAGCAGGGCCCCAAACGTTCCGATGATGCCAGGGACCTGGAGCAATCACGTTGGGCCCGACAAACCCAGGCACCGGGAGGGCAACAGCTAACCGTTCTCCCCGATCTCAGGCGGGCTCACGTTCCCGAATTGGGGTCGACCCCGTTCTCGGCGGGGACACCTGGCCACCTCTCACCAGCGATCACAGGTGTCAAACATGCCCCCCGCCCCTAGGGCGAAAGCGGCCATTCCTTCGTCCGTCGAAATTGCTTCAGCGCACGCACTTTCGATGCTGCACCTAGGAAATGCAGAGGTACGTGAGACAAACTGTGGTGCAGCCGTCGTGAGACAAGCCGGAAACCCACAGGTCAGCGGGATGTACCGATGCGCTCAACCGTGAGAACCTACATTCTCAGCGTCGGTGTCATGTCCTTGTCATATGTCTCACGAACGTGTCATATGAATAGACGCATATGTCAGAGTGTTCGTGATCGCGACTGCGTCCGTAGCCCGCTTGCTCTGGCGCTGTCTGTGAGGCCGCGACCAGAGCCGGGTATTCGTACTTGGGCAGCGACTAGGCCGATGAAACCATCGCTCAGCGCCGCAGCTAGCGCTGGCTTTCCTGGCTAGAGCAGGCCGATCACGAGAGCCATCGCGAGGAACAGCGCGAGTTGATAGGCGCTGTTGATGATGGTCAGCCGCAGCGGCTTCAATTCAAATGCGTTGTGTTGAAGCAGCGTTGTGGCGGAGAAGGCCAGCCACGCTGCCGCGCCGACGACAATAGCGAGCCATAGAGAGCGGCCACCGGCGGCCGCAAAACTGACCTCGACGGCGACCGCCAGTCCCACCGCCGTCACAGCGTTGGCTACGAGTAGTTGAGCCATGTTCCGCCTGCTGGCGGCTTTGGATTGCTCAGGAGTGATACCGGTGAGGTCCCACCATATGGCCGCGAAGAGCTTTCCGTACCAGAGGCCGGCAACCGCCATCCCTGCGACGACTGCGGCCACTACACCAAACCAGTTCAGTTGCATCTCACGGCTCCTCGATTGACTTGTGGAGTGGAGTCCACCATCCCGCGCGCAACATGTAATATACAAGGGTACAAGCAAAAGTGAAGTAGAGCGGGACGTGGAGGAATGTCCGAGTTACTCGACGAAGTTCTTGACGCATACGGCGGGGTTGAACGTTGGAGGTCGATCCAAACGATCACGGCCCGCGGCCATTTGGGCGGCTTGCTGCCCAAACGTTTCCCCGGCGGCAAGTTGGCGAACTTTACCGTCAGAGTCGACGTCGCCGAGCAGCGCACGATCCTTCATGACTTCCCACACACCGGACTGTGCGCCGTGTTCGACCGAGGTGAGGCGCGGATAGAAACTCCTGAGGGTGACTGCGTCGATGTCCGAACTGACCCTCGCTCAGCCTTCTTCGGGCTCAGTGGAATCCGCCGCAACTTCCGCTGGGATCCACTGGACACGGTTTACTTCGCTGGGTACGCGTTCTGGAACTACCTCACTGTGCCGCATCTGCTCACTCGTGACGGCGTCACTGTGATCGAAGGCAAGCCCTGCCAGGAATCGGGTCGCCGATTGCGACGGCTCCACGCAACATTCCCCGACGGCATGAACACCCACTGCCGACAGCAGACCTTCTACGCCGACGACGAAGGACGCATCCGCCGCCACGACTTCGTCGCTGAACCCGTGGGTACCTGGGCTGGCGCGGCGCTCTACTGCAGCCAGTATCGCCGCATCGACGGAACCCTTTTCCCCACCAAGCGACGTGTGCTCCCACGACTTCCCGGTCAAAGGGTGCTGCCTCGGCCGACATTGCTGGACCTTGACTTCGACGAGATACAGACCGGGCATTGAGGCTGCGGCAAGAGACGAACGAAGGGGTACCCCGTGCGGTCTTACGGTCAATACTGCGGGCTCGCACGCGCATTGGATGTCGTGGGCAATCGGTGGAGTCTGCTTGTTGTGCGCGAATTGCTGACGGGCCCCGCGCGCTACGGGCAACTTCAAGCCGGGCTGCCCGGGATCTCCACCAACCTGCTCACCGAGCGTTTGCGTCAACTGGAAGAAGCCGGCGTCGTCCAGCGCCAGCTAGACAGCGACCGCAACGGCGTTGCCTACGCACTCACACCCTGGGGAAATGAACTCCGGGGCACCGTTGCGGCGCTGGTGAACTGGAGTAAGCCCCTCATGGCTTCCGGCCCGCAGGACGACAGCTTCCAACCCCACTGGCTGGTGGTGGCGCTCGAGTCACTGCTGGGTGGAAAACGCGCCAGGAATCCTGCCACTGCCGGTGTTGAGGTCGACGGCACGACCTTGATAGTCCGCATCGATAGAAGAGGTACCCACGTTGGGCAAGCGGTCGACGAACAACCCAAGACCGTCCTTCGCGCTGAGCCGCCGGTAGTCCTCGGCCTCGCCTCGGGCATGCTCACAGTCCAACAGGCGATCGCTGCGGGAGACCTCAGCGGCGACCAACAAGACCTCGCGGCGGTATTTGCCCCTCGTTAACGCGAGAACCTATACGGCGGCGATTACGCCTGACCTAAACTCGGCCGGTAATCAGCCGCCTCGGACTCGGCAGCAAGCAACGCACCCAGCTCACCCTCCTGCTGGGCGACAAACACACCGATTACTTGCCGGCATACTTCCGGCACGCTCACCCCACGCATATCCGCAATACGTTTCAGCCCGAACAGCATTGACGTAGACACATGAAACTGAACAGCAAACTGACCGCACGAACCATCCTCAGGCGGCGACCCCGGACCCACCACCACAGGTTCATCAACCCCGTACTGGCCCACCTCAGCACCCCGAGCTCGCTCGACAACCCCACCACGATCGCCGCCACCAACGCCGTCGGCCGGATCCCGGAACTCCTCATGACTGAACAAACCCATTCCGCCTACGCTAGACCCCGCAGAATTTCACGCAGCCTCACGCGAAGCGCCGGCTTCAATTACGCGACCCCTCAAGACTTGACCGCGGGCGGCAGATGCTGCCAGGGGCTCGGATGGATCCGACATGGCGTGAGCTCAGCACCGTCACGTGCCAGAACAAGGGCAGACGGCGGCGCCGGCGCAAATGGTCTCGGTCGCGCCGGTTAGGTCGCCGACGGGGCACCGCCGAAGAAATGACACTAGCTTGAGACAAAGCGAGGTGACATCGCGTGAGACAACCTGTATCGCCGCAGGTCAGCGCATCGGGGCATGACAGGCAGCGTGAGAACCTACAGATTTGTAGGGTCCCACGCTGCGTGTCATATTCTCAGCGCCGGTGTCACCTCGATGTCACTTGCCTCAACTCGTGTCATTTGGGGACATCGGGAAGGTTCGATAGCCGATTAGCTATCGCGAGCTTGACGGCGGCAAAACTTTCGCCAGCCGAGAAATGCCCACTCGCCGAATGGAAGAACGCGCAGGCGATGCTGTATCGGACCTGTTCGTCACGGCTGGCTACGATCGGCACGCCGCCGACCGCCGGCGGATGCGTCAGGAAGTGAGCATGCCAGGTGCTGGTAGTGCGGCGAATGTTTGGTTCACAGCTGGCCCCCGGGGTCGCGCTGCTCGTAGCGACGGCAGCCGCTTTGATATGGGCCAACTTGGCCGCCGACACCTACAGCAGCACCTGGGATCTGGAGTTCGGGTGGTCTGGCCTGGGGCTGCGTATGAATGGGCAGCACTGGGTCAATGACGCTCTGATGACCGTGTTCTTCTTCGTCATCGGCCTAGAGCTGAAACACGAACTGACGCAGGGGTCGCTGGCCCACCCACGACGCGCACTGGTCCCGGTTATCGCAGCAGTCGGCGGAGCGGTGGTGCCGGCCAGCATGTTCTTAGCCATGACCTGGGGAACCGATGCGGCAACCGGCTGGGGTGTGCCGATGGCTACCGATCCTGCGTTCGCGGTCGGAGTGTTGGCGTTGGTGGCCCCCCGCGCTCCAGCGGGGTTGCGGGCCATGCTGTTGGCGATCGCCACTGTCGACGACGTGCTGGCGGTCTTGGTGATTGCCTTCGGCTACGCGAATGGGCTGGCCTGGGGCTGGCTGGCGGCGGCGATAGCTGGATGCGCACTCGTGGTGATTATGCGCCGCATCGGTGTGATCGCCATCTGGCCGTATCTGCTCGTCGGAGTGCTGGTGTGGTTCGCCACCTTCCACAGCGGCATCCACGCCACTCTCGCCGGTGTGGTACTGGCCTTGTTGACCCCGGCGGGTCCGGTAGCAGGCCGACCGATCCTCAACGATCTACTGCGGGTGGTGGGCCCGGTGAGTGCTTTCGTGGCGGTGCCGATCTTTGCCCTCGCCAATACCGGTTTGCACCTTGGCTACTCGGTGCTGAGCGAGGCTGCGCACGCACCGGTTTTCTGGGCCGTACTGCTCGCACTTCTGCTCGGAAAATTTCTCGGCGTGGCCGGTGCTATCGCAGCAACCGTCGGCTGCAAGCTTGGCCACCTGCCCGACGAGGTCCGCCCGGGTCATGTGGTCGGGTTGGGCTGCATCGCCGGGCTCGGCTTCACCGTGGCCTTGTTTGTCACGGACCTTGCCTACACCGACATCATCATGATCCAGCACATCAAGATCGGCATATTCGCAGCGTCGGTGCTCGCCGCAATCGCCGCCGCAATCACCCTCGCCGTCACCGATCTGCGGAATCGCTCCGTCGCACGATCAACCAGGCAGCACTGACCGGCGGAGTCCACTCGTCAAGGGACCGGGACGCCCGTTTGCTTTAGCCATATGCCAACTCGATCCAGTGGAGATGTCCTTTGGCCTGTGGCGCGCCGCTGGGATAAGAAGGCACGGCCGCCTCGGAGTGGGTCCACTCGGTCGACGTCGCCGTGGAAATGACACGAACTTGAGACAGACCCGGATGACATTTCATGAGGCAACTGGCATAGCTGCAGGCCTAAATGACTGCGTGTCATATGTCTCACGAACGTGTCATACAGACATGCGCATACATGCCTGATGGACGCCGGTTGCAGTGACGGCGTGAGCGGCAAAGTGCTAACGGTGTTGGCACGAGGGCCCGGATGAAGTCGAACGCGAGAACCTACACTGCGACGATTACGCCTGACCCAAACTCGGCCGGTAATCAGCCGCCTCGGACTCGGCAGCAAGCAACGCACCCAGCTCACCCTCCTGCTGGGCGACAAACACACCGATTACTTGCCGGCATACTTCCGGCACGCTCACCCCACGCATATCCGCAATACGTTTCAGCCCGAACAGCATTGACGTAGACACATGAAACTGAACAGCGAACTGACCGCACGAACCATCCTCAGGCGGCGACCCCGGACCCACCACCACAGGTTCATCAACCCCGTACTGGCCCACCTCAGCACCCCGAGCTCGCTCGACAACCCCACCGCGATCGCCGCCACCAACGCCGTCGGCCGGATCCAGGAACTCCTCATGACTGAACAAACCCATTCCGCCTACGCTAGACCCCGCAGAATTTCACGCAGCCTCACGCGAAGCACCGGCTTCAATTACGCGACCCCTCAAGACTTGACCGCGGGCGGCAGATGCGGCCAGAGGCTCGGATAGATCCGACATGGCGTGATCTCAGGACCGTCACGGGACAGAACAAGGGCAGACGGCGCGCCAGCGTAAATGGTCTCGGTCGCGCCGGTTAGGTCGCCGACGGGGCACCGCCGAAGAAATGACACTAGCTTGAGACAAAGCGAGGTGACATCACGTGAGACAACCTGCATCGTCGCAGTTCGGGACAACGCCGTATGACAGGGATCCCGTCGTCGCGGCCTGCTTCTCTTCTCGGTCTTGCCAGAAGTCTTTTGAGAGTTCGCGCCGCATTGCACGCGCGTCCCGGTCGGTGAAGTCGGCGATGCCCGCGGTTCCTGGAAAAGGCGTGATCGGGACTTCGAACGCAAGCGCGCCCGAGATGTGCAGGTCGGCCCCCTTGTTCATAATGAACTTGGTGCGCCGCACTGTGAGCGGGTGTTTTCTCAGCATCACCTGGCACAGCGCATCGACCTCGGCGGTGAGATCCTCGGGCGCGACGATCCGGTTGACAAGGTCATGGCGCTCCGCGGTCGCGGCGTCGAACAACGCGCCAATCAGGTTCCACTCCTTGGCCTTACGTCGTCCGGCGAATCGCGGCAGCCGCGATGTGCCGCCCCAGCCCGGGGTGATGTCCCAGTCGATCTCGGGCATACCCCACCGGGAGCGGCTGGTGGCGATGACGAAGTCGCATACCAGGGTCAGTTCCAGCCCACCGCCGGTGCAGACCCCGTCGACCGCGGCGATCGTGATCGGAGTCAGATCCTCGATGATCTGCACAGTCTCCTGGTAGAGCCGCGCCTGCCAGTAGGGATCCTCGGGTCCCCAGGTGTTGAACTCGGCGATGTCATCGCCCGCACAGAATGTGTCGCCGGCACCGCGCAGGATGACGATGCGGCACTCGCGGTCCTCGCGAACCTGCCGAACGGCCCGGTTCAGCTCTTCGGACAGCACCCGATCGAGGGCGTTGTGCCGGCGCGGGCGGTTCAACGTGATCGTCGTAATCGGACCTGCTCGGTCGAACAGCAAATTCTGGTAGTCGTCCATGATCCCTCTTCCCGCCGGAGACAGTTACTTGCGTAACGAGACTCTAGGCAAGGCGGTCTTGCTATGCAAGTGACTCCGGTATCCTTCACGGTATGCGCGCTATCTCCGAACCGGCAGTTCTGGACTGCTCGGTGTTCGGCGCGGTAGAGACCACCGGCGACGCCTGGTCATGGATGGTGCTCAGCGAGGCAATTGTCGATGGCATCAATCGGTTCGACGGATTTCAGCGTCGGCTGGGTATCGCGCGATCCACGCTCAGCTCGCGGCTGTCCGGACTTTGCGCGAACGGGTTGATGGAGCGTTGCGAGCAGGACTACCGCCTTACCGAAATGGGTGACGACTTCGTCGGCTGCATCATGACCGCGATGGCATGGGGGGAGCGGTGGTGCGACGACAGTGTCGAGGCTCAGGTGCGCGCGTCCCACCGCGGGTGTACCGATCGGATCCACGGCGAACTGCGCTGTGCGGAATGCCGGGCGTTGGTGCACGCCCGCGACGTGAGCTTCGACCGACGACCGCACGCGATGACCGAGCCGCTGCGACGTCAGCGGACACCGGATCTGCAGCTGTTGCAGCGCGGGTGCCCGGGTTCGTTGGCAGCGACGCTGCAGGTGACGGGTGACCGCTGGAGCGCCCTGATTATCCGCGAATCATTCTACGGATCAACACGATTCGATGAGTTCCAGCAGCGTTTGAGCATCGCCACAAACATCCTCACCCAGCGCCTGCAGCGCCTTGTCGAGCTTGGCATCCTCACCAGGGCCACCTACCGTCAACGACCCGCCCGCCACGAGTACCGGCTAACCGACAAGGGGCTAGATCTCTACCCGGTCCCGTTGTCGATCATGGCGTGGGGCGACCGCTGGCTCTTCGCTGGCCGACCTCCAGTGCAACTCAGCCACGAGAACTGCCGCCACCCCCTTGTGCCACTTCTGACTTGCAGCGCATGCGCCGAACCAATCTCACGCGCCGACATCGCGTTCTCGACAACCCCTGAAGGTCTGACCGAACGAGCGGTCGGACGAGACCGGGGATGCGATCGGTCACGGCGTTCTGGCGGGTCGACAGCTGACTAGCTATCGTCGTGTTATGTCGCGAATGGGGCCGATGCGCGGGCTGCCAGGACCTACGAGCAGCCCGCCGTGGCTTGAGTCGCCTAGGATTCGTTGAGAACCAAACACCTAACGCAGCATTCAACGAAAGTCATCATGCCCGAGGACCAAAGCACAGACGTGCCACCGAATCATCTCTCCATCGATCCGCGCAGCGCGTTCTATGACGAAGAGGTGCTCCGCCGCGACGTGGGTATCCGCTTCAATGGCGTCGAGAGAACCAATGTTCACGAATACGACGTGACTGAGGGCTGGGTGCGTGTCGACGTCCCCACCGCGAAGGATCGCCGCGGAAATCCTATGCTCGTCAAGCTCAGCGGCACGGTCGAACCCTATTTCCGCGGAACAACGTAGCGGACTCCCCTGGGTTACTGACGCGGCTTGGTGTTGATGCTGAACCGGTCGGCAAGTTCTCCGATGCGCTTACCGGCCTTAACGTTTCAAACCGAGGCGATGTTTCATTCGCACGCGCGGTACTGCGGATCGTCGATGGGCGGGTCACCCACCCGCCCTGGGTGGTTCGACGCAGCCAACTCGATCAGGTTGCCGATCCGGCCGACGGGTGTTGTGCGCCGCATGTTCGCGCCGTCAAACGTCGGGCAAGCAAGGCGTCCAAACTGGCCTTGCCGGCTCCGACACACAGCAGCCACCCCAGCAGGCCTATCAACAGCCACTCCGGGGCATAAAACACATTGCTCAAGAAATGCCACGGATCTGGATACTTCTGCGCCAAGTCCGGGCCGATGTCGGTGATCAACGCGCCGACCATATCCCCGGCCAAAAGCAGCGACACGAGCCGGGTGCCAAGGCCCAGTATTAACGCCACACCACCAACGAGTTCCACCACTGCCGTAAACGGGGCGAGCAGCTGCGCGGCCGGAATACCCAGGCTGGCAAACATCGCCGTGAACTTACCGAGATCACCGAGCTTGTCCACCGCGCCGCTAAAGAACATGAACCCGACGGTGAGCCGTAGCACCAAGTTCGGCAGCCAGCCCAGGTTGTTCAGTGCGTCGGTGGCACGACGGTAGGCCGGGCCGAAACGTGCGATGAGCGATTCGTGCGCCTGTGGGGGAGGTGTCATGTCTCCTCAGCGATGATCAGGGTGTAGCCGATATGAGCGGCGTCGATCGCGTCAGCCAAACGAGCAGGGCAACGGCGGTGACGTGAGTAAGCATCCCGTATCCGTTCAGCGCTGCATCCTTTCCTCGTTGTTCGAGACCGGACGCCTCGGACGGGCGGGGTTTAGCGGAGAAGTTGCTCAAAAATACTTTGCTGAAGATCTTGCTGAAACAAATCTCGGAGACCTAAGTTAATACACATACAAAACCGCGTCGCCCCTTGTTTAAGACTAAGGAAGTACCAGCGATGGCTGATGGCCGCGTCAACAAGCACATTCGGCAATCGCGCGGAGCGACCCCCCACCGCTATCGGCGTGCCGTCGGCCTGACCGGCGCGGTCAGCGCGTTTTTGACGGTGGGGCTGGGCCAGCTGGCCGCGGCGCCCAAAGCCAGTGCCGACGAGTTTGACGTGATGATCGACCAGGTCCTCAATGCGATCACCGGCGCTTTGGGCGATCAGGCGGCCGGTTCCGGGGCGGTTCCGGAGCTGGACAGCCTGGGTTCGCTTTCGGATCTGGGGTCGGCGGCGGCGACCAGTCCTGACTGGCTGCATGGGCTGGAGCAGGACTGGATAAATAGCGACTTCGGTCAGCAGGTCGACGCCGCGCTCAATAATTGGTTCAACCAGGTCGATCCCATCACCGGTGTGTGTGGGCTGATCTGCAACGGCTCCGATGGGGTCGGGGGCGGGTTGATCTTCGGCGACGCGGGCAATAGTGCCAACGACTTGGCCGTGCAGGCGATGAGTCAGAACCTGTTGGTCAACCCCGGCTTCGAAACGGCCGACCCGTCCGGGTCGGGCTACAGCGGGGTGACCATTCCGGGCTGGACCGAGACCGGCACCCCGACCGTGATCGAATACGGCACCCCGCTCGGCTATCCTTCGCCGACCTCGACTCCGTTCCCGGACGCGACGGGGTTGTTCGGCTTTCCGCAGGCACCGTCCTCGGGCAGTGGCGACAATTTCGCCGGCGGCGGGCCCGTGGGCACGTCCAGCATCAGCCAGACCGTCGACCTCACCGGCGCAGCCGGAACGCCGTACACGCTGAGTGCAGATCTCGGCGGCCAAACTTGGAACCCGTCCTACGCCACAGTGCAGGTCAACTTCCTCGACGCCAACGGGGACGTGCTGGGCACCGGCTCGCTCAACCCGGTCACGGTGTGGGATCGCTGGGGCTTCACCGGGTTTGAACAACGCGACATCACCGGGACGGTCCCGGAGGGCACCACCTCCGCGCAGGTGACCACGACTTTCACCGACCAGAACGCGTACCTCGGCAACTACAACGGTGCCTACGCCGACAACGAGTCGTTCACGGTCGGGGATCCCAGCCTCACCCCGGCGACACTCACCCCACCGACGTCCGACGTCGGCCATCTGGATCACGTGTTCCTGATCTACATGGAGAACAAGGGCTCCGAAGACATCGTCGACAGCCCCAACGCGCCCTACATCAACAGTCTGATCAACACCTACGGGTCCGCGAACAACTTCTACGCGCTGGGCCACCCCAGCGACCCGAACTACTTCCGGATCCTGGGCGGCTCGGACTTCGGCATCGACTACAACTCTGAGCCGAACGCCATCGACGCACCGAGCCTCATGCAGGAAATGGATCAGGCGGGCATATCGTGGGCCGGCTACGCGCAGAGCATGCCGTCGCCGGGTGCCATCGTGTCATCGGGTGACTACTCCGCCGACGAACTGCCGTTTGCCCAATTCAACTACGTCTACGACAACACCCCCGCCTACCTCCAGGAGCACCTGCTCCCCCTGACGCAGTTGTCCACCGATCTCGCGCACCCGAGCACCTTCCCGGCGTTCACCTGGATCGCTGCCGACGAGGACCACAACATGGAAGGCCCGGTCGACACTTTCAGTGGCGCTCTCCAGTTCATCGCCACCCAGCTCACGGACCATCAGTACAACGTCGCGGTCGGCGACCAGTTCGTCCAGCAGGAGGTGGCCGCCATTCAGCAATCGGCGACGTGGAATGACCCGACGCAGAAGGACGCGATCATCATCACGTTCGACGAGGACAACAACAACCTGTCACTGGGCCTCGGCAACGACGGCAACAACGTTCCGATGATCGTCATCCCGAACCAGGACGCCGTGACGGCAGGGGGGATGCAGTCCGGGAACTTCAGCACCGACGACTACTACAACCAGTACGGCCTGATGGCCACGATTGAAGACGCCTTGGGTGGTCTGGGCCCGCTCACTGCTAACGACATGTACGCCCAACCCATGAATGCTTTCTGGAAATGATGCAGGCGCCGTAGGCATTTGAGGTCGGTGATGGCTGGCTGCGTCTTCGGCTAAATGCTGCGTTGGCGCAGTCGCTGCAACCGTCGCATCCCGGCGGCGGCCACCTTCCCCGGGGCTGGGCGCAGTACCTCCTCGAGCCGTGCGCGGACTTCCTCGGTGTCGAGGTGCGTGCCGATCGCGACGAGGTGGCTGGCGCCCGCACCCGACGGCGCGGTCGTCACGTGGACGGACGTGCCGACGACGTTGACGAGGTAGTGGCGCTTGCCGATCGCGACGGTGCCCTTCATCCGGTAGACGCCATGAGGCGGTTGCTCGAGCAGGTCGATGAGCGGTCCCGGGTCAACGGCTCCGTTGCCGACGACGGTGACCGACGTGGCATGCACGTGGCCGTGGTGCTCATCGTGAGCACCGGCGGCCTCGTCGAGGAGCAGCTCCCGAAACGACATCTGCCCGGCCTCGTCACCGTCGTTGACGTCGTAGAGCAACTGTGGATCCACGCGTCCGGCCACCGCGCCCACCACGTGAGCGTCGGGATTCAGTTCGCGCACACGGGCTTCTATTCGACGAAGGGCAGCTGCGCGAGCATCCTCGTCGATCCGATCCAACTTGTTGACCACGACGAGGGAGGCCACGCCGTAGCGCGGAGGTGGGGCGGACGCCGTGTCGACGGTCTGGAAGTGCTCCGCTGCGTCGATCACATCGACAACACCGCCGTGGCGTATCCGATCCACTCCGCTGAACCGGATCACTCGCGATACCGCCGCCGGCTCGGCCACCCCGCTCGCCTCGATGATGATCGCATCGAGCGCGAGCTTCGGGTCGGTCAGCTTCTCCAGCGCCTCGTCAAGCCCGCCCTCATCCGGCAGGTGGCAGATGCATCCGCCGGCGATGGACACCGGTTCGTCGACCTGGCCGGTGACCAGGCCCGCGTCGACGTTCAGTTCACCGAAGTCATTGATAACAACCCCGATTCGCGCTCCCGGCGCCCGGAGGACGTGATTGAGCAGCGTGGTCTTGCCCGCCCCGAGGTACCCGGTGAGGGCGATGACGGGGATGGTGGGCGCGTTGCGATCGACCATCCGGCCATTATTGCCGTCACCGGGAATCAGTGCCGCGGCCAGCCGAACCCCAACGGGCCTAAACGAGCCGACGTCATCGGCCGGTGCGGGCAAAGACGCCGGCGAGTGCCTCCAGGGTGGCCGGCACTAACCGGTAGTAAGCCCATTTGCCGCGCTGGGTGCGCTGGAGCAGGCCGGCCTCGACCAGTGTTTTGAGGTGGTGCGACACGGTCGGCTGGGACAGCCCGACCGGGGCGGTCAGGTCACAGACGCAGGCCTCGGCTCCCTCGTGGCCCGCGATCAGCGACACCAGCCGCAGTCGGGTCGGCTCGGCCAGCGCTTTGAGTATGGCGGCCAACCGTTCTGCTGCCGCCGCGTCGAGCACCGTCTCGGTGATGGGGCCACAGCATGCCCCGAGATCGGCCACCAGCAGCGACCCAACGGCTTGCGCTGAGGTCTCGATCGGCGTGGGCATAAGCCCCAGTATGGCACACATTGACAGCCGTCGATGGGTAGTGCAGTCTGGATCCCATCGACGTCCGTCGATGGAAGGAAGTATCAAAATGACCGACACCGATAACGGCGAGCTGCGCGATCAGGTTCGTGCCAGCTACGGGGCGGCCGCCACCGCGATCAGCACCGGCGCCACCAACAGCGAGGTACTCACCGCGGCCAGCTGCTGCGGGTCGAGTGATGCAACCGACATCGGCGCCATCTTCGGCGCCGGACTCTATGGAGTCGACGAGCACTCCGAGCTGCCCGCCGAAGCCGTGGCAGCCAGCCTGGGCTGCGGGAACCCGACCGCAGTCGCCGACTTGCATCCAGGTGAGCGCGTCCTGGACTTGGGTTCCGGAGGCGGCATCGATGTGTTGCTCTCGGCACGGCGGGTTGGGCCGGCCGGGTTCGCCTACGGCGTCGACATGACCGATGAGATGCTCACGCTGGCAGAGACGAACAAGGCCAAGGCCGGTGTCACCAACGTCGAGTTCCGCAAGGGCACCATCGAGGACATCCCACTGCCCGACGCAGCAGTGGACGTGGTGATCTCCAACTGCGTGATCAACCTGTCGGCAGACAAACCGGCCGTGCTCGCCGAAATCTTTCGGGTTCTGGTGCCCGGTGGGCGGATCGGGATCGCCGACGTCGTCGCCGAGGATCACCTCACCCCAGCGCAACGGGCCGAGCGCGGTTCCCATGTCGGCTGCATTGCCGGGGCACTGTCCAAACAGGAATACCTCGACGGTCTCGCGGCAGTCGGGTTCGTCGACGCCTCCGTGGCTTTCACCCACCAAGTCGCCGACGGCATGCACGGCGCGATCGTCCGTGCGACCAAACCCGCAACATCGGTCGGCGGCTAAACCGACACGAAGCCGAATCGCATCGTCTGAACCGCCCCAACGTGACGTGGCGGGCGGGTGATCTACCGCCTGCCACAATGAATCGTCACATCGCCAGCACCTCGGGAGAGACCCAGTGAGCGACACCCTCGTATCGCCTGCCGCACCGTCGGTGGCCGGCAAGCTGTCCACCCTGGACCGGTTCTTGCCGGCATGGATCGCAGTGGCGATGGCCGCCGGCCTGCTGCTGGGCCGCTGGATTCCCGGGTTGAATACCGCGGTGGAAAGCGTTCAGGTGGATGGCATTTCGCTACCAATCGCGCTTGGCCTGCTGATCATGATGTATCCCGTGTTGGCCAAGGTGCGCTACGACCGCCTCGACACCGTCACCGGCGACCGCAAACTGCTCATCAGCTCCCTGGTGCTGAACTGGGTGTTGGGGCCGGCGTTGATGTTCGCCCTGGCGTGGCTGCTGCTGCCCGATCTACCCGAATACCGCACCGGGCTGATCATCGTCGGGCTGGCCCGCTGCATCGCCATGGTGATCATCTGGAACGACCTGGCGTGTGGAGACCGCGAAGCCGCCGCCGTGCTGGTCGCGCTCAACTCGATCTTCCAGGTGGTCATGTTCGCCGTCCTGGGCTGGTTCTATCTTTCGGTGCTGCCGGGCTGGCTGGGCCTGGAACAGACCATCATCAGCACTTCGCCGTGGCAGATCGCCAAATCCGTACTGATCTTCCTCGGGATACCACTGCTTGCCGGCTACCTCTCGCGCCGCCTCGGCGAGAAAACCAAGGGGCGGGACTGGTATGAGACCCGGTTCCTGCCCAAGGTAGGGCCCTGGGCGCTCTACGGATTGCTGTTCACCATCGTGGTTCTCTTTGCGCTGCAAGGCGATCAGATCACCAACCGGCCCTGGGACGTCGCCCGCATCGCGGTCCCGTTGCTCGCCTACTTCGCGCTGATGTGGGGCGGGGGCAATCTACTCGGCGCACTCCTGCAGCTCGGTTATGAGCGCACCACCACGCTGGCTTTCACCGCCGCCGGCAACAACTTCGAACTGGCCATCGCCGTGGCCATCGCCACCTACGGAGCAACCTCCGGACAAGCACTCGCCGGCGTCGTCGGCCCGCTCATCGAAGTACCCGTCCTGGTCGGCCTGGTCTACGTTTCCCTAGCCCTACGCACCCGATTTTCCCCTCCCGCCACGACCCCGCAAGGAGCCCTTGCAGATGGCCGGTAAACCCAGCGTGCTGTTCGTCTGTGTGCATAACGCCGGACGCTCCCAAATGGCGGCCGCGCTGTTGGCCCACCTGGCCGATGACCGTATCGATGTCCGCTCCGCCGGCACCGAACCCGCCGACCAGCTCAACCCAATGGCCGTGGCCGCGATGGCCGAACTGGGCATTGACATCACCGCAGCCACCCCCAGCGTGCTCACCAGTCACACGGTGCAAACCAGCGACGTCGTCATCACCATGGGCTGCGGCGACACCTGTCCCTACTTTCCCGGCGTCACCTACCGCGACTGGAAGCTGCTCGACCCCGCCGGTCAACCCCTCGACACCGTACGCAGCATCCGCGACGACATCGCCGGTCATGTCCAAGCCCTGATCGCCGAATTACTGCCAAGCACCCCGTATTCGAACTGAGGCCCGACGCGATCACGGTGATGGGTCGAAAACGTCAGACGTCCGTCGGGAACCAGTAGTCGAGGGTGTCCTCGACACCACTCCAATCGACGCCCAGCCAGTCGCCGAAGAAGCCCTCGATGTTGCCGAAGGCGCTGTAGACCGACGCCACCACCGAGTAGAAGATGCCCTCCCACCAGCTGCTGTCGATCAGTCCGTGGCCCCATGCGTTGAGCCAGGCGCCGAACTGATCGAAGTCACCGGAGATGTCGATGTTGGTGAGCATGTCGTCGGTGGTTACGGTGTGGTCGGCCACCTGATCGGGGGAGAGCCCCAGGTACATCATGTGTTCGTAGAACAGCCCGAACGCGGAGGTGGAGGTGGGGTCGGTGACCGGGTCGCCGGGGATCGTGTAATCGGTTACCGCGAACGGGTTGTTCGGAGTCTGGGCGCCAGACAGCAGAGCCGTGTCGAGGAAATCGGAGGACGACGCCCCGCCCATACCCAGCGAGGCGGTGTCCGCGCCAACCGGGTTGCCGATGAACACGAAGTGCAAAGCCTCCGGGTCGACGCCGTCATGGGCCAGCTGAGCCATCGCGATCGAACCGGCGGTGGCGCCCTGCGACCAGCCGAACACCCACAGCGGGTGATCGGCATCGTAGGCGTCCGGGTTGGCGTTGAGTTCGGCGTGCACCGCCCGAACGATCTCGGCGGCCCCGACGAAACTGCTGTGGCCTTGCTGGACCAGAGCCGGGGTGGTCAGTATCTGCAGCGGCGCATCGCAGCCGTCGGAACTGAAACCGATCACGCAGGTGGTCGGGTCGTCGCCGGCGTCGAAGCCCAGCGGCTGCAGGAACAGGTCGGTCGCGGTCTGGGCGAATGTCGGCGACGGCGTGGACAAGGTGGTCGGACCGACGAAGATCGCGGTGTCGGCCAGCAGGTTGACGTCGACATGCGTGGCGTGGACGAGTGGGGCGGCGAGCACCCCGCCTGCCACGGTGCCGGCAATCGCGATCGGCGCGCAGGCCTTGGTCAGCATCACTGGGCGCCCCTTCACCACTGGCCTGCGGCTATCCGGACCACGCCCCCAATACTGAGCGTGACACCCGCAGTAGTTAAAGATCAGACGAGTAAATCAAAAGTCGAACCTGAGGGCGATCATGGCAGGGGCGTCCGACGGAAGTCAATGGGCACTCAGCCAGGCAGGAGAAGTGGCCAAGCGGCATCAGCTCGCTAACCTCGATGTGTGCCGGACCCAACGAAACCTACTGCTTCACGTGGCGGCGATTCTCCAAGCCCGACCGCTCTCGATGTGCAGGGTTCCGGTGTCCAGCCGCCGGTTCCCACTTGGGTGCGCCGAGTGTTCTGGCTGCTGGAGCGAGTCGCGCCCGCAATCGGGTCGCGGTGGGCGACGGAGCTGTGGTGCACCCCACCGGTCATGGAGTCCAGCCTGCGCATGCCGCCCGGCGTCCCGCCCGGTCAGCCGCTGGAGGCCCACTGGAACGGGCACCGGATCGTGGGCGAGGCCTGGGGTGACGGGCCACCGGTCTATCTTGTGCACGGCTGGGGCGGGCGGCGCCCACACCTCGGCATGTTCATCAAACCTCTCGTCGCAGCCGGGCATCGAGTCATCGCGTTCGACCTGCCCAGCCATAACGAGTCCGATCCGGGCGCCCTCGCCCCCGGTCGCACCACCGCCATCGAGTGCGCCGAGGCGGTCGCCGCCATGATCCGGACCTACGGGCCGGCCCGTGCCGTGGTCGCCCATTCCCTGGGATCCAACGCGACCGCGTTCGCGGCGTCGTGGGGAATGACGGTCGGGCGGCTGGTATTCCTCGCGCCGATGGGCGAATTCCCGATCTACCTCGACCTGTTCGCTGAGCGCCACGGCTTCGGCCGACGGATACGCGCCGGCTTGCAACGACGTCTGGAACGTCGTATCGGCATGCCGCTGGAGGAGACCAACATGGTCCGGGTTGCCGAGCAGACCGACTATCCGCCGCTGCTGCTCATCCACGACCCCGACGACCCCGAGACTCCCTATGCGACGAGCGAGAAGCTTGTCGCGTCCTGGCCGGGCGCACAATTGATGACGACGACGGGACTCGGCCGGCTGGCGCATTTCCGAATCTTGAGGCATCGCCCCGCGATTCGCGCGGGGGTCGAGTTCATTGGTCCCGCCCCGGTTTGAAAAGGCTAGGCGACGGGCCGTAGGGACAATTCCCCGCCGCGGTGGGGGTCCGTTGACTCTCCTCACGCAAGAATGCCATTATCAGTTCTCAGTGTTTTGTCGACCAGCTCTTACATACGCCCTAGGTGTGTTGAAATGAACGTAACTAAAGCTTTCGCGCCGATCGCCGTCGCGAGCGCGATCGCCGGTGGCGTCGTCGTAACTCCCGTCATTCCAACGACTTTCGCGCGGGTGGCACTGCTGTCGGACACCGCGATCTTCGTCGGCGGGACCATGCTGACGACGCCGTCGGCGACATTCGCTCAGACCGCGGCCGATCTTTTCCTGCAACCACTGGGCTTCGACGCCGGCGACGACCCGACGGTGTGCGTCATCGGTGCCGCCGACTGCGACGCCCCGCTGCAGGTGCTGACCACCCCGGAACTGATCATGCAGGGGCACAGCAGTTTCGCTGGAGCGGCCGAGATCGTTCGGGCGGTACACGCCGAGCTCGACGCCAATCCGGGCGCCTACGATGCCGACAACCCGCTGTGGGTGTTCGGATACTCCCAGGGCGCGACGGCCGGTTCGATCGCGATGGCGCAGCTGGCCCACGACGGCGTCGATCCGGACGCTTTGCACTTCGTGTTCATCGGCGACCCGTCGAGTGCGACCGGTGTGTGGTCGGATCCCGCCGGCGCCACCACGACGTCCGACCTCTACGGGCTGCTGAACGGTTTCCAGACCCCGACCGAGCCGTTCGCCACCACCGTCTACACGTTCCCGGGCGACCCCGTCGCCGACTACGCGTCGAACTCCATGCTCGGCTTGTTCTGGGAGCACATGATGTATATGGGGCTCAGCCCCGATGAGGTCGCCGACCACACCGCGACCACCGACGGCTTGCTCACCAACATCGACATCTCCGGTGACATCGACCAGTTCAGCACCTGGCTCACCGCATTGGGCAGTGGGTTGATCGACAGCGGCGTATTGACGGGTCTGGTCAACTCCCTTGTGGAGTTCGTCTACGCCGCCTTCGGCAACATCGAGGGCTTCTTCACCGACTGGATGGGCATCGACTGGGGCGGAGTCGAGCAGACGCTCGACTTCTGGTTCCCGGAGAGCTGAGCCGTCACCGCGGGTCTGGAGGCATCGGCCGAAACACCTGCAGCGCTCGGTAGCACGCGGTGAATTCGGCCTCCGCGCAGGGGTTGTCGTCGACTTCCCCGTCGTGGGCGATCGGCACCGGCCCGTCGACTGCGGTGAACCGGAATTGTGGAACCCGCAGCTCGTGGTAGAGCCGGCTGCGCTGCAGTCGTCCGGTCAGCAATGCCGCCAGGATTCGCAGCGTGGACCACGGTCGACCGGTTTCCAGGATCCGCACGTCCAACAGCCCGTCGTCCATCCGGTACCGGGCGGCCGGCGCGAAGCCGTCCGGCTGATACACGGAGTTGCCGAGGAAGAACAGCGACGTCTGCAGCGTCTTGTTGTCGTAGGAGATCCGCACCGGCTGTTCGCGGCGCAGCGTCATCAGCATTGCGTAGGCGCTCGCCACCGGCTTACCGAGCTTGCCCTGCAACCGTTCTCGACGGCGGACGAAGGCCGGGTAGGCGCCGATGCTGGCCGTGTTGACCACGGTCGTCTCATCGTTGAACCGCACCACGTCCACCCGGGACAGGCTGCCGTCGGCGATGGCACGAATGGTTTTCACGGTGGTATCGCAGCCGATGTCCTTGGCGAAGTGGTTCAATGTGCCGCCGGGAAACACCGCCAGCGGCAGACCGCGCTCCACCGCCACGCCGGCCGCCGGAGCCACCGACCCGTCGCCGCCGGCGATCGCAAGTACTTCGGCGGAATCGGCCGCCAGGCGCAACGCTTCCGTCACATCGTCGTCGGGGCCGAGCTCGACGACGGTGAGGGCCGGCAGTGCTTCGCGCACCTGCTCGGCGACCTCGCCGGCCCGCCCGCCACCGGACCGGGGGTTGACCACCAATGTCACGCCGGCGCCGTCGGGACGCGCGGGGGAGGCGACGCGCAGGGCGTCGATGTGCGGCCGCGACGGAGACGCGATCGGCGGCACCAGTTGTCCTCCGAGCACCGCGATCGACGCGCCGATGCCCAGCCCGGCGAGCACATCACCGGGGTAGTGGGCGCCGGTGGCGATCCGGGACAGCCCGACCAGGCCGGCCAGCCCGGCGACAGGCAGACCCAGCAGGGAGTTCTCCAGCCCCACCCCGGTGGCGAACGCCGCCGCGCTCGCGGCGTGGCCGGACGGCAGCGAGTTCGACCGTGGCAGCCGGTGGGCGCGGCGCAGTAGCGGCACCAGCGTGACGTTGGGGCGCGCACGGGGCCGGATCCGTTTGACCACTTGGTTCGTCACCAAACTGGTGACCGCCAAGCTGACCGCCCCGCGCGCGGCGGCGCGCCGGGCGGCCGGGCCGCCGGCCACGCCCATGGCAGCTGCCAGAGCCAGCCACAACTTCGAGTGGTCGGCGGCGCTGGTCAACCTCGGCATGGTGGTGTCGAGCAGTCGGCTGGGTGAGTGCGCGATCGCCTCGAACACCTCGGCGTCGAGTTCGCCCAGGCCTTCGGTGATCCGACGCAGCCCGGAACGTCGGCGCCGCAAGGGCGTCATCGGTAGCTGACCACGGCAGTCGGTCCTCCGTCCGCCGGCGCCGCTGCAGGTGCCGGATGGAACCTCTATACCCGATTACCGGCGGAGAAACTCAGAGCGGTCAGCCCAGCAGCGCGTTGAAGTCGAGCAGCGACGCCAGGTCGAAACTGCCCTCGTCCGGGCTGAGCCAGTTGTGGTCCCCCAGCAGGGTGTCCAACAGTGACGCCTCGGCACCCCCCGGCGGCGGCAGCGGTGGGTCGGTCGGCGCGATGACCCCCGCGCCGGTCAGGTGCGCGACCGCCTGGGCCAGCGACTCGGTGGCGCCCACCATGAGGCCGCCGGTGAACTGGACGACCTGCTGGGTGAGTTCGGCCAGCCCGCTGATCAGGAAGATGTCCTGATCGACGATCGTCTGCAGGTAGTTGTCGAAATCGGTCAGATATTTGTCGAGGAAGTAGGGGATGGAGGTGAACACCGTACGGATGGCCAGGGTGATGTCGTTGCCGATATTCGGATAGCCGTACATCGAGATCGCGTCGAGCAGCGATTGCTTGAGATCGGTGGGATCGACGATGCTGTTCAGGATGGCCGGGTCGATGTTCATCGGAGCGCCGTCGAAGTCCGACCGCATCGGGGCTCCGAAAAGTGCCAAGATCGTGGGCGTGATGTCGGCAATGGAATAGTTCAGGTTCTGGCTGCCATCGGTCGCGTCGTGGCCGGCTTGATCGAAGATGACGAACTGCGATGTCTCGTTGGGTGACTGGAAGCCGTGACCGAAGCCCAGCGACTGCTGGTGACCGTGGTCGGTGGTGATGATGATCGACCAGTCGTCACCGGTGGCGGCCTTGGCCTGGGCGACCGCGGCCAGGATCTGCTGGATGTTGGCCCCGACGTTCATGACGGCCTGGGCGTACTCTTGCGACCCGCCGCCGAACCCGTGTCCGGCCTCGTCGACCTGCACCTGGTAGGAGAACATGAAGGTGTCGATGTTCGGGTTGGTGGTGGTCGCCAGGATCTGGGCGATGGTCGCCGAGGTGACCGCCGCGTCGGTGCCGGCCCAGCTGTCCTGGAACGGGATGTAGAGATTGTTGTCGGCTCCGTAGCCGCCCGCGCCGCCGATGCCGTTGATGTAGTCCCAGTCGGCGATCACCGAGGTCTCGATGTCCGGGTTGTGGTACTCGAGCAGGTTGAACACCGTCGGCCATGATTTGTACGGTTCGGGGTCGAACAGGTTGTTGATCACACCGTGCTTGTCGTCCCACACTCCGGTGAGGATCGTCGACCAGGATGGACCGGAGATCGTGGTGTGGTTCACCTCGGTTGTGGCTCCGGTGATGCTTTGGTCCATCGCCGTCTTGAAGCCGCTGTCGTCGCCGTAGGCGTACTGCAGGATCTTGTCGAGGTTGGTGCCGTCGGTGCCGATCAGCAGCACGTGCTCCGCGGCAAGCATCCAATCGGCCGTCAGCGCGGACAGCCCCGCCGGTGTCCCGACCGCCGCCCCCGTCCCGGCAACCAGGCCGGCGACGGTCGCACCACACAGGAACTTCTTGATTGTTGTCACGGTCGGTTCCCTCATTGAAGTTGCGCAGATCGATTTGCGCGATACTAGCAGACGCCCAGGGAAAACTCAGGTTGTCCCCCTAAATCGCTAATACATCCACATCGATACTGAAAAAACACCATGGAGCGGAATCTCGCTCACAGCGGCGACGAACCTTGTCCACAGGGTCGTAGATGCGCCGGTGCGGGACATCGCGGAGGGGTGGATCCGCAGGCCCGGACGCAGGCGCGCCTTGAGCGCGTAGCCCAAGCCGCTGTGGACGCCTCCCGGAAAGGCCAGGGTCACCACGTCGCGCGTTGACGGCGACCGAGCGGTACGGCTAACTTGGTCACGATCGTGGCAAGGCCGTCGACTTACGCCGGCCGCCGTAGGTCGACCGTCGACCAACCGAAGTCATCACAGACAGGAGCCGACTCATGGCGTCAGCGAGCCTGGGCGTCTGGACATGCATTGCGTGCGTCGTGATGCTCACCGTGGCACTGTTTTTGTCGACGAACTCGTAGTCAAGCCGTCCACCGCCTCCCTGGGTTGGCAGAACCGAACACGTTTGTAGCGACCCGATGACCGCAACGCTTGTCGCGAAGAATGTGGCCGGCGGATTCGCCCATCGCACCCTCTTCGAGGGGCTCGACGTGACGGTGGCACCGGGCGACGTAGTCGGAGTCGTGGGCGCTAACGGCGCTGGCAAGAGCACACTGCTGCGGATCCTGGCCGGGGATCTCGAACCGCTCGACGGCGCGGTCAGCGTCGCACCGGCCGACGCGTTCGTCGGGTGGCTGCCGCAGGAGCATGAACGGATCCCCGGGGAGACCGTCGTCGGCTATGTCGCACGCCGTGCGGGATGCACCGCCGCGACGCAGGCGATGGAGGCGGCGGCCGCAGCCTTGGCCGACCCGGCTCAGTGCCCAGCGGATTCGGATCCAGCAGACATCTACGGTGCGGCGCTGGATCACTGGCTCGCAACTGGCGCGGCGGATCTCGACGAACGGTTGCCGGCAGTACTGGCCGACCTGGGACTCGACTCGGATGCGCTGCGGCCGGAGTCGACCCCGATGACCGCGTTGTCGGGTGGGCAGGCCGCTCGAGTGGGCTTGGCGGCACTGATGGTGTCGCGGTTCGACATCGTGTTGCTCGATGAGCCGACCAACGACCTCGACCTCGACGGACTCGCCCGACTGGAGAGCCTCGTCCGCGAACTTCGAGGTGGTGTGGTGCTGGTCAGTCACGATCGGGAGTTTCTCGCCCGCAGCGTAACCCGCGTCCTGGAACTGGATTTGGCCCAGAACACCACCACTGTCTTCGGCGGTGGGTACAACAGCTATCTGGAAGAGCGTGAGGTCGGCCGCCGGCACCGGCGCGAGCAATACGAGGAGTTCGCCGAGAAGAAGGCCGACCTGGTGGCGCGCGCCCGCACTCAACGGGAATGGTCGAGCCAAGGTGTGCGCAACGCGATGCGCAAGGCTCCCGACAACGACAAGATCCGGCGACGCGCGGCCACCGAGTCCAGCGAGAAGCAGGCGCAGAAGGTGCGTCAGATGGAGAGCCGCATCGCTCGCCTGCAGGAGGTGGTCGAACCCCGGAAAGAATGGACACTGGAGTTCACCATCGGAGCCGCGCCACGGTCGAGTTCGGTCGTCGCGACGCTGGACAACGCTGTTGTGCGGCAAGGCGATTTCGTTCTGGGGCCGGTGTCGTTACAGGTCGACGCCGGTGAGCGGATCGGTATAACCGGACCCAACGGAGCCGGAAAGTCGACCCTGCTGCGGCTACTGCTTGGCCGCCAGCGGCCCGATCAGGGGCGTGCGAGTCTGGGCGCCAGTGTCGCGATAGGCGAGATCGACCAGGCCCGAGCGGCTTTCACCGGCGCTGGGCGACTCGTCGATCGCTTCGAGCAGCGGGTGCCGGCATGGCCGACCGCCGACGTGCGAACCTTACTTGCCAAGTTCGGGCTGCGCGCCGACCACGTGGAACGAGCTGTCGACGAGCTCTCGCCCGGTGAGCGAACCCGCGCAGGCCTCGCGTTGCTGCAGGCGTGCGGCACCAATGTGCTGGTACTCGATGAGCCGACGAACCATCTCGACCTCGCCGCCATCGAGCAGCTCGAGCAAGCCCTCGAGACCTATGACGGCGCGCTCCTGCTGGTGACACACGACCGCCGGATGCTGCAGAACGTTCGGTTGGATCGCACGTGGCGGGTCGACAACGGGCGAGTCGCAGAGTTGTAGCCGCAGCGGTCGCCGGCCTTCTCCTCAAGAGATCGCGTCCCGCCGACCACTACATTGATTGCGGCCCCGGCCTCACGGGTGTAGGTTCCACTGCCCGCAGTCCTGGGCCAGCACGTCGCTGACGTCGACCTCGATGCCGCCGACCACCGGGCCCGGTGTCGACGCGGTACTCACGATGCGCTGGTAGAGCACCGCTGCGGGGTCCACCTGACCCTTTGACCAGGACCGGGTCTGCCACGCCCAGCGATGCCCCGGCGTGCGCGAGTTCCCGATGACACCGTCGGCAGCCGCCCACCGGCACGCATTGATGCCACCGTAAACTCCGGTTCGCTGCACTCCCAGCACCGAGTTGATTCCCCGAAACCACTGCAGCGCCACCGTGTTCCAGGTGTCGCGATTGATGTCATCGTCGACGCTGAAGAAGACCGGTGCACTGCGGCCACCACCTGCCGCGGTGTGCAGATGCCAGGCGGTCTGCGCATCGCTGACGCCGCCGGCGAACCCGCGGGTGAAGTCCGACGGTGCGGTGCCGCCCGGCTTGCCGTACTGGTAGTTGCTGACGATCACCAGCCCAGCGGCGGTCAGCGACTCGGCGTAGGGACGGGTGATCGGCTTGGCGCCGAAGGACGAGCCGGGACGCGACGTCGACACGTAGTTGATCACCCCGGCATGGCCGGCGGCCCGGATGTCCTGCGCGGGGATCTGGCGCATGGCGTAGTCGATCAACGTGGGAGCGGCGGCCGACGCCGTGGGTGCGCCGGCCCCCGCGCCCGCCGCAGCGAGCCCGGCGAGCGCCGCCGCGGATGCGTACCGCAGCGCGTCACGACGGGAAATAGGGCGCCGAGGCTGGTCGGTCCTCGGGAAATCCTGCATCGGCCGATGTTAACAATGTGGCTGCTGTTAACGGTGTAGCCTCGCCGTGCCCGCTCGATCTATCGCCCGCGCGCGCCGGGGTGCTGTATACGATGCGTCTGTGTCGACGCGCGCTCGGTGGCAGATGTTTGGCGGCTGGTGCATCGTTGCGCTGTGGTCCGCCGCGACGATGACGGCCGCGCTGAGCTCCGGATCCCCGATACATGCTGCCGCCGAGGCTGTCTCGGGCGGCGCACTGGCCGCGTTCGTGTTGTTCCATACGCTCACGTTGTACAAGCCGGTCGGAGTCATTGGCTACTTCACCATCGCGCTGGTCGTGTCGTTCGGATTCGAGGCGTGCAGTGTCGCGACCGGCTTTCCCTTCGGCTCCTACGTTCATCACCTGGAAGGACCCCGATTGCTCGGGGTGCCGTTCGTGGTGGTGCTCGGTTGGGTGGTTCTGGCCTGGTTGGCGTGGATGCTGGCCCGGGTGATCGTGGGCGAGTACGCCAACCGCCGCTTGCAGGTGGTGGTGACGCCCGTCGTCGCCACCCTGATCCTCGGCGGATACGACTTGGTGATCGATCCGATCACGGCCTATGCCCGCGGCCTGTACTCCTATGCGTCACCGAGTGGCGCCCTCGGAGTTCCGCTGAGCAACTATTTCGGTTGGGTGATCACGGGATGGGTGCTGTTCCAGATGTTCTCGTTGGTCGAGCGGCGGTGGCGCCGGGTACCTGCCGCGTCGGCCCGATCGGTTCTGTTGGCACCGGCGGTCATCTGGTTCGGACTGGCACTGCAGGTGAACCTCGAGATGCTGCGCGTTGGTGATGCCTCGGCGACAATCCAGGGCGGCAGGTCTGTGCCATTGTCTGATATCTACGAGACATCCTCTGCGACGGCGTGGTTCACGATGGCCCTGGTGGCGGTTGTCGCCGCAGCGCGGGTATGCCAAGGCAAGCTGGAGAGCGCCGCCTAGAGCACGCACCGCACGGCGGCGACTCCGTTCCGTCTTTGTTGCGAGGGACGCCAGTCGATGCGCAATCGGCATGCCTACCCGACCACGGTGGGACGCGGCATGACGGTGAGCTTGACGCCATAGCGCGGCGTACCGAAACCGCCGCTGCGCCCGCCGCCACCCGAGGGCACCGGGGGAGGCATCGCGGTCATCGACCTGCTCTCCGGGTTGACTGTCCAGCCGCTGCCCGTTCCGGCGGTGGGAGCAGCCGCCGGGGTAGCGGCTGCCCAGCTGGGCGGCGCGGACAACGATCCGACCAGGGTGGCTCGGCCCACGCCGGCCGACACCGGGGAGCCTGCGCCGCCGACAGCGCGGCCGGCGCTCTCCGCCCCGGCTGTTGCCGTGGACGCCAGTGTCATGCCTGGCGTGGCGTCGAGCCCGCCACGGGAAAGGGCAACTGCGCCTCCATCCATACCTCGTGCCAGAAACCCGAGCGTGGCCAGGCCCGACATGCCCTCGATGTTCCCGCCAGGGTCGAAGATTCCGGTTGCGGCAATCGTGTTCCACAACTGGGCATTGATATTCAAGCCGGACCCGTCGTCGTGGCCCCACGTTCCGTCGAAGAGGCCGTCGAAGAATTTCGTCCAGTGCCAATCGGGATCCGACGGCCGCGTACCGTCCGCCGGTGAGGCCATGTTCCGTAAGGCGTTCGGCACCTGAGAGTGCGTTTTGGCGGCGTCGGGACTGGCGCCGGCCGGCCCGTCTTCCCCTTCCGACCTGGTGGTTTCCGGCGCAGCGGGGAATGGGCTCAGTTGTGTGGCGGTGGCCGACGCGGCGGCGTAGCGGTACATCGCGACCGCATCCTGTGCCCACATCTGACCGTAGCGGGCTTCGGTCGCCGCAATAGCGGGGGTGTTCTGTCCCAGAGCGTTGGTCTTGACCAACGCCGTCATCAGCACACGGTTGGTCGCAATGGCCTGCGGCGGCACCGTCATTGCGTAGGCCGACGCATGGGCATCGGCGGCGGAATAGGCCTGCGCCGCAGTCTGCTCAGCCTGCTCGGCGGTCACGCTCATCCACGTCATGTATGGCTCGGCTGCGGCCATCATCGCCGACGCGGAGGGCCCCCACCAGCCTTGACTGGCGAGACCCGTTACCAGCCATTCGAAAGAATTTGCCGCCGAACGCAATTCTGCTGCCAGCAGGTTCCAGGACGACGCGGCGGCGAGCATCGGCCCGGACCCGGGTCCGGCGTACATCCGCGCCGAATTGACCTCCGGTGGAAGCGATCCGTAATCCATCACCCAAAAACCTTTCAGTAAACCGAGATAACGTTGGCAGCGTCGGTCGCCGCGTAGGACTGGGCGCTGCGCTGCAGCGTGTTCACGAACATCTCGTGCACCACAGCAGCCCGCTTGCTGATCGCCTGGTACATCTGCGCGTGTCTGGCGAATTGAGCGGCGGTCAGCGCAGAGACCTCGTCGGCGGCGGCCGGAACCACGCCAGTGGTCGGCGCCGCGGCGGCGGCGCTCTGCGCAGCTAACACATCGCCGACACCGCGCAGGTCAGCCGCTGTCGCAGTCAGTTCTTCGGGCAGTGCAGACACAAAAGACATCGAAGCTCTCCTTCAAGAAGACATGACGAATTGCACCGTTACACCATCAAATTCGCGCGCAGATACCGCGCTGGTCCCTGAGGGCAGACAGCGCTGCTGCGGAACGGCGCAAACCGATTCAGAGGGTGGAAGTGGCGCCGGGGCCGGAGTTGAACGAAATGCTCGTCGAACTCGGATAAGGACTATCGCTAAGACTCAATGTCGCTCTCACCTCCTCCGAGCCAGGGCACACGCGGATGCCATTGCGGTGTGCACAGCGGGTGAGCCGGACCGACAGATCAGCCGGCCGGCACCCCTCTCGTCAGAGCTTTGGCACTGCACGGCGTATCCGGCCATGAGCCGGAAGCCACTTGGGCTCAACCCTTAAGCCGGGAAGAGCTGTCCTGACCCTGGGCGTCTTTCGACGTTCGAGGTCAGTGGCCTGTATCCGTACAGACGCCTCACCTAGCGAGGTGCGTTCGCGGCCATGGTGGCATCAACCGCGCGGGGAGTCAACTCGAATGCTGCGCTACCAGCGTGTCGATGGCCCGGTCGACAGTCGTCGGTACGTTTGAAAGCAACTGAGTGCCAATATATTTCATTGATAGGCGACAAGTCACTGCGCAGTCCGTGCATCTGAAATCGCGAAATGTGTGTCGAAACGACCTGCGTGCCTGCAACGTTCGGACGACACCATGCCAGCAGCGCGGCAATCGGTGCGACTCGTACGAAGTAGCTGAGGGTTGTGTGGGAGCGAACTATTCACGCGCACAATGCAGGCCGAATCAAGCCGACTGAAGCAGCAAGTGAACCCCGGGACGTCCGGGTTGGCAATGCCACAGCGACGATCCAGCACCGCCTGGCTGTCACCGACCCGTGATCGGGGCCTGCCACAGACCCGTGATCCCGTCGACAAGGCCCTGATTGGCGCCCGGCCAGTCCGGGCGGGGCCCCTTGCTGCCTTCGGCGAATCCGCGTTCGATTTCGGCGCAGGTATACAGCAGCATCGTGCGCATCATGATCTTGCGTTCAACGCGAACGTGTTTGGGCAGGTCGGGGACGCCCTGGCCGATGCGGTCGATGACCCGGCGCAGCGTCTCCGACTCCAGGGCGCTCTTTGCGACCACTCGGCGATACGTGGGGTCGGTCATCACCTGGGCGGCGAATCGCGCATACCAGGTGGGCCCGGTCAGCGACGCCAGGTGATCGGTCAGCGGCTGCACCAGGCAACCCACCCAGTCGCGCAGTTCGGCGGAATCACCGGTGGCCGTGATCCGGGTGGTGCGCAGCTCTTCGATGTGCCCGGCGTGACTGGCTTCGATGGCGCGCACCAGATCCTTCTTGGTGCCGAAGTGGTAGGCCACCGCGGCGTTGTTGCCCTGGCCGGCGGCTACGACGATCTGGCGGTGGGTCACGGCCTCGACTCCGCGCTCGGCGATCAGCCGTTCAGCCGCGCATAACAGGGCCTCCCGTGTGCTGTCGGTGCGGGCGGACCGCGGGCTGTGCACCGGTGTCGGCATGGGAGTCAGTGAACATCGCTCACTTGACCTAAGTCAAACGTTTTACTTAAATGGACCGACAGTCCACAAGCCGGTTCTCCCATTGGGCCCCGAGCGCGCGCGCCGGCAGCGTACGGCGAGGAGGATGCGGTGAGGCCGACGCCGATGCCCGAAGCATCCGCCCGACCGGACTTCACCGGACCCCTCATCGGCTCCGGTAGCCCGTTGGAAGCCGCCACGCTCGGCGCACTCGACCAGCTGCAGCAGGTGCTGGCGCTGCAACCGGTGGGCGCCGATCGATTTCGGGCGGGCAGCGAACCCGGCAGGTTCGGCCGAATCTTCGGCGGTCAGCTCGTCGCCCAGGCGTTGTCCGCGGCCACCGCCACAGTCACCGCGCTCGTTCCGCATTCGATCCATGCAATGTTTGTGCGTCCCGGCGACTCGTCCGCGCCGCTGGACATCGTCGTCGACCGCACCCGCGACGGGCGCTCGATGTCGGCACGCCACGTCGTCGTAGAGCAAGCAGGCCGGACGCTGGTGACCGCGATGGTGTCCTTCGACGCCAATCCCGAGAGCTCCGAGGCCGTCACCGTCGAGGGGTCGGTGACGGCACCGGAAGCTCTTCCGCTGCTGCAGCACTGGGCGCAGCAGGCGCCGGCGGACCTGGCCGGCTCGGCAAGCACGTGGATCGATACGCCGCCACCGTTGGAAATGCGCATGGCCGAAGCGCCGATATTCCTCGGTGGCACCCAGGCGAGTGGTCCGCGCACCTTGTGGATGCGCCTGCCCCGTGCGGTCGACGGCGGGCCGGCGACACACGCCGCCATGCTCGCCTACGCGAGCGACTACCTGCTGGTGGACACGGCCTTTCGGGCCCACCCCCAACGTGTCGGCTATGCCACCCATCGTGGCCTGACCCTCGACCACACCGTCTGGCTGCACCGTCCGGTGCGCTTCGATCAGTGGCATCTCTACACCCAGCAGACCGTCGCCGCCGCCGGCCACCGCGCTGTGGTGCACGGGACCGTCGTCGACGCCGCCGGCCGCCACGTGGCCAGCACCGCCCAAGAAGTCCTCGTCCGGCCGATCGTCGAGCTGACCCGTACGTCAACACCGGGAGGTGGCTAATGGTTCTGCGCAAGGATGCTTCGGCCCTGGACGGCCGCGTAGCCGTCATCACCGGCGGTGGTTCCGGGATCGGCCGGGGCATTGCCGAGACCTTCGCCGAATTCGGTGCCCGGGTGGTGATCTGGGAAAAGGATCCCGAGACCGCAGAGAAGACTGCGACGACGGTCGGGGGCCTCGCCTGCGCGGCCGACGTCCGCAACGAGGAGCAAGTCGACGCGGCACTGGCCAGAACCATTGCGACGGTGGGTATACCGACAATCCTGGTCAACAACGCCGGCGGCGTGTTTGCGTCGGGGCTGCTGGAAACCACGACGAAGGGGTGGGACACGCTGATCCGCTCCAACCTCACCCAGGTTCTGCTCTGCACCCAGCGCGTTGCCGCCGCACTGGTGCGGCACGGCGCGTCGGGGAGCATCATCAACATCGCCACCATCGAGGGCACCCGTGCCGCGCCCGGCTACGCGGCCTACGCCGCGGCGAAGGCGGGCGTCATCAACTTCACCAAAACGGCGGCGCTGGAATTGGCGCCGCACGGCATCCGGGTCAACTGCCTGGCCCCGGACCTCACCCTCACCGAAGGTATTGAGCGCGTCGGCTCGGCCGAGATGCTGGCCAACGCGCATCACATGATCCCGATGGGACGCCCCGGCCACGTCGACGAAATGGCCGGCGCCGCCGTTTTCCTGGCCGGTGACCTGAGTTCCTATGTGACCGGCCAGACGCTGCACGTCGACGGCGGAACGCACGCGGCGGGTGGGTGGTATCACCATCCGGTCAGTGGCGACTACATGCTCGGGCCGCCGCGGCAGGAGTCTCAGAGTTGAAAGGAACCGTATGAGGTTCGCGTTCACCTATCCGATCATCACTCATCCATGCGACCCGGAACTGGTCTCCCCGCAGGGAGTCAGCACCGTTGCAAGGGCTGCAGAAGCCGCCGGCTTCGGCGCCATGGGCTTCACCGACCATCCGGCGCCGACCCAACGCTGGCTCGACGCCGGCGGACACGACAGCCTCGACCCTTTCGTGGCAATGGGATTCGCAGCCGCGCACACGAGCAAGATCCGGTTCATACCGAACGTCGTCGTCCTTCCGTACCGCAACCCGTTCGTTGTCGCGAAATCGGGTGCGACGCTGGATCTACTCTCCGGCGGCAGGTTCACCCTGGCCGTCGGCGTGGGCTATCTCAAAGGCGAATTCGCAGCGTTGGGCGTCGATTTCGACGAGCGAACCGCGCTGGTCGAAGAGAGCCTCGACGTCATCCGGGCCATCTGGACCGGCGACGACGTCTCGTTTGAGGGCAGGCACTTCCGTGCCCGGGGAATCACCGCGCATCCACGCCCGGTCAGCAGTCCGTGTCCGCCGATCTGGATCGGTGGAAACACCGGGAGGGCGCGGCAACGGGTCGCCACCCGGGGCGACGGATGGGCGCCGTTCGCCGCGCCGGCCGGTCTGGCCAGCACCGCCCGCACCGCCGCGATGGATTCCACCGAGGCGTTGGCAGCAGGCATCGAAGACTTGAAGAGACGCTGCGACGACGCGGGCCGAGACTGGGCCACCATCGATATCTGCTTCTCGAATCTGGCCGGCGGCCGTCTCGGGTACGACGACTTCGACGCGAGCGCCTACCTGGACGGTCTGGGGTGTCTGACCGATGTCGGGGTCACCTGGGTTCAGGTCGCCGTGCCCGGTGACAGCCTCGGCCACGCGCTGGAGGCGATAGAACAATTCGGCGTAGAGGTGGTCAAGAAGGTTTAGAGCGCCTCTGTCAGGCGCGCCGTGCCAGCGCTAGGGTGGCGTTGTGACTGTGCCGAAGATCGTCCACAGCGTGCCGCTGGCCGAGGACATCCTCGAGTCTCACCGCCACCGAGCTGGGGGTGACGACATCGGTTGGGACGCATACAAAGCGCACGTGTATCGGATCATCAATTTTGCCCGCGCGCTGACACCGGATGGCCCCGACCGCGACGACAAGCTGGCGATCGCCGCAGCGTTTCACGACCTGGCCGCATTCGACACGATCGACTATCTTGTGCCGTCGATCGAGGCGCAGGACTCATGGCTTCAGAAGACCGGCCGCGAGGCGTGGTCGGACGAGTTGGCGCTCATCATCGCCCAGCATCATCGGCTGGCCGGTTACGGTCCGTCCCGTCCCTATGCGCCACTGGTAGAAGCCGTTCGCCGGGCCGACCTCGTCGACGTGAGCCAGGGCCTTATCCGGTTTGGCCTCCCACGGTCCTATGTCAGCGAGGTGCGCGGAGCCTTCGACGCCGGCATCTTCTTCAAGCGTGTGATCCCGTCGGGCGTGGTGCGCGCAGTCCGCCGATTACAGCAGCCCGGCTTCTTGCGTCCCGGCAATGCACTGGTCCGTTCCGGCCACGCCGGACAAGAACGCTGACCGCTCGACCGGGGCCGTCGACAATCGGCCCCGGCCCCGGAGTAGCGCGGCTACCCTTCCCCTTGTGACGCCATTCGCTTCACGGCGCGAAGTCCTGCGGTATGCCGCCCTGCTGGCGCCGGCCGTGGCCGTGCCGGGCGCCTTCGGGGCGGTCCTGGGTGCTCCGAAGGCTGCTGCCGAGGGGCTGCGGCTGGTCGATTTCGCCGACCGGCTGGTTGCGCCCGAGCAGCTCAAATCGGCGGGCTTCGACGGGGCATTGGTCTACGTCTCCGAACTGCGCCCGGGTGCCACATTCGATTTCAAGCCCGTCACCCGCGACTATGCCGACCGACTCCGCGCCGCCGGCCTGCAGGTCGTCAGCTGCTACCAGTTCGGCAAGCCGGGATGGACGTCGTCGCCGTCGGATTTCACCCGCGGTTACGACGGGGGCGTGGCCGACGCCCGGACGGCATTGCGGCTGCACACCGGTGCCGGCGGGCCGGAAAGCGCGCCGATCTACTTCAGCGTCGATGAAGACATCGACTCCAAGACGTGGAAAGGCCTGGCAGTTCAGTGGTTTCGTGGCATCAATTCGGTGCTGGGGTCTCAGCGCACGGGAATCTATGGCGGTGCCCGCCAGTGTTCCTGGGCGATCGCCGACGATGTGGTCGGGCACTCGACCAGTTCTGGCTTCCGGTGGGCATGGCAGACCAGGGCGTGGTCGGGCGGCGAACGTGAGCCTGCGGCCGTGCTCTTTCAGCGAGAGATCGTCACCGCAACCGATCCGGGTTTCATGATCGACGACATCCACGTCGACGTGGACGACGTGCTGGCGGCCGATTTCGGCCAGTGGGATCTGGCGCGCTGATGGCGTGGGACGCAGCGCGGGTGGCGCGGTGGTCCGGCATCCTCGGATTCGCACTTCCCGCGCTCACGCTCGTGGTGTATCCGATCTGGTCGTTCCCGGACACCCAAACGCCGGCTACCGATGTGGCACAGTGGGCCGTGGTACACCACGAGCAACTGGTCGTGACCATGCTGCTCAACACGGTCGGCGTCACGCTCTGGCTGGTATTCGGCGCCGCGGTGTGGACGTACCTGCGCGACCGGCTCCCGGTGAGGTCGATGGCTCCGCTGTGCTTCGCCGGTGGTTTCATCGCCTGCGTGACCTTGCTGTTGAGCGGGTTCACCGCTTTCGACCTGTTGCTCTACCGGGAAAACCACAGCCCCGAGATCGCGGGGCTGCTCTATGACCTGGCTTTCGGGCTGCTGGCCATGTCGGGCATGCCAACCGCGGTGGCGCTGGGGGCGTTCGCGGTCGCGGTGTACGTCCATCGGGTGCTACCGCGGTATACCGCGCACCTCGCACTCGCCGCAGCCGCGGTGCATCCGTTGCTGCTGCTGGCGTTCATCGCCGACGATGGTCCGCTGTCGCTGGAAGGCTTGTCGATCACGGCGATGCCGGCGTTCTTGTTCGCCTGGATCCTCGGAACGGCGCTGGCGATGTCTCGCGAACCTCACTGAGCACTACTCGCCGACCAGGGCGCCAACAGCAGTTCGCATGCGCGCCGCATGTCGGTTTCGGCCTGCGCGGGCGTGGTCTCGCCCATCACGGCCCACGACAGGATGCCGTAGGTGCACTGCTCGACCAGCAGCGCGATCTGGGTGTCCTGCGGTGTCGGCCGGGCGATCCCGGCAACCGCCAAGATGATGCCCCGCAGGTTGAAGTCGCCGGTTGCGCTGGATG
The DNA here is from genome assembly GCF_055419425.1 of Mycobacterium sp. IDUB_21. NCBI lineage: Bacteria > Bacillati > Actinomycetota > Actinomycetes > Mycobacteriales > Mycobacteriaceae > Mycobacterium > Mycobacterium sp. IDUB_21. The sequence goes on from NZ_JBVAXQ010000007.1 coordinate 151,338, forward strand.
CGGCTCGGCGGGCATTGACCGAGGTGATCATCGCCCGGGCCAACCGCGGGCGGGCGAGCATGGACCGGCAGATGCCGACCATGAGTTCGGTGACATCGGCTGCCGGGCATCCGGTCAGCGGGTGCGGTGGTTCGACGGATCGGGTGTAGTGCAACAGCAGTGCCGTGAACAGATGATGCTTCGTCGGGTAGTAGCGGTAGACGGTGGTGATCGATACCGCCGACCGATCCGCCACGTCTTGCATCCGAACGGCTTCCAGGCCGTCGCGGGCACCCAGTCGGGCGGCGGTGGCGAGGATGCGTTCACAGCGTTCTCGTTGCGCGGGCGTTCTGGGGGCCGCCGGCCCGCGATCAATCGGTGGGCGGGGCATCGGGCTCTCGCTCCGCAGGGGGCGTTCGGCGCAACAGCTTCTGCATCCCCCGATGGGCGGCCAGCACGGCGCCGGCCCGGTCGCCGGTGGCGTGCAGTGCGGGGTTGTCGGCGTGCGCCGAGACGACATGTACCGGGCCGTGGGGGAGTTGGTCGAGGCCTTCGCGAGCGACGTCGGCCGGATCGGACACCCGCAGCCCGGGAACGTCGAAGTTGAGCCCGGCCCGCTGCATGGCCGGTGTGTTGGTGACGCCGAGCACGAGTTCAAGAACATGCACGTTGTAGTCACGCAGTTCCAGCCACAGGCCCTCGGCGTAGATCCGGGTGAACGCCTTCACGCCTCCGTACACGGTGTGCCGCGCCGACCCCAGATATCCGGTGAGCGAGCCGGCCAACAGGATGCCGCCGCGCCGTCGAGCGCGCATCGCGGTACCCAAGTGATGGATCAGCGCGAGTGGAGTGGTCACGTTCAGATCGATCACCCGCCCGAAGGCGGCCGGGTCGCCGTCGAGGAACTCCGCGCTGTGGGTGTTGGCGCCCGCGTTGTAGATCAACAGTCCGACTTCGAGATCCGTTGTGGCTGCGATGATCTTCGTGACGCTATCCGGCAGGGACAGATCCAGGGCCAGTTCACGGACCTGCACGCCGAGTTCGCGGCACCGATCGGCGGTGTCGCGCAGCGGTTCCGGCTTGCGGGCGACCAGGACCAGGTTGATCCCGGCCTGGGCCAGCAGGGCGGCGAACTCGGCACCGACGCCTTCCGAGCCGCCCGCGATCACGGCCCAGGGCCCGTACTGTCGCTGCCATGCCGATTGGTCGCCGCTGGACAAGGGCCGCCTCCATAACTAAAATTCATTTTAGTTTTCCGAAAGGCTACCTCAGCCGGGCGGCGCAACGAAAGTGCAGGAAACCATTGCGGTACCACGAAGCCGAGACGGGGCTGCGGTGATGCGGCTGGGCCTGGCCACACCGGTGGTCATTCAGGTTCCCGGAACGGCATCGGAGTGGGAGGCCGGCGGCGGCATCGACGACATCGCCGCGATCGGTGCGGCCGCCGACGAACTCGGATTCGCCTACCTCACCTGTTCGGAGCATGTTGCGGTTCCGGCCGACGCAGCGGCGGTCCGGGGAGCGACGTATTGGGATCCGTTGGCCACCTTGGCATTTCTGGCCGCCCGCACCAGCAACATCAGATTGGTTACCTCAGTCCTGGTGCTGGGCTATCACCATCCCCTGGAGATCGCCAAGCGCTACGGGACCCTCGACCGGATCAGCGGCGGCCGGCTGACCCTCGGCGTGGGTGTCGGTTCGCTGCGCGAGGAGTTCGACCTGCTCGGCTGCGAATGGGAAGATCGCGGGGCCCGGGCCGACGATGCGATGAAGGCATTGCGGGCGTCGTTGTCCACCACCGAGCCGTCCTACCAGGGTTCGTTCTACCGGTTCGACTCGATGGTCGTGGAGCCCTGTGCGATACAGCCGCGAGTGCCGATCTGGGTGGGCGGGCGAACCCGCCGATCCCTGCGGCGCGCGGTGGAGCTGGGCGACGGGTGGACACCGTTCGGTCTCACGGCCGCCGACGTCGCGAAATTCCTTGATTCGGTGGACCGCCCGAGCGACTTCACCGTCGTGCTCGCATCGCCGCCGCTAGACCCGATCGGAGACGGAGAGCAGACACTCGACCGGATCGGCCGCTTGGCGGACCTCGGCACCACCGATGTGACCTGCGCGATCTCAGCACGATCCGCGACGCACTTCATCGAGCAGCTGACTGCACTTGCCGAGCTGGCGAACCTCGCCGGTCAGGAACACCGATGAGCGAACAACGGCTGGCTGAACTCGAACGGCGCCTGCAGCACATCGAGGACGAACGCGCGATCGAGCGAATGATCGCCTCCTACGGCCCGCTGGTGGACGCCGGCGACGCCGAATCGACCGCCGCGCTCTGGCGCGACGACGGGATCTACGACGTCGAGGGCTGGCTTATGAGGGGCCGCGACGACATCGCGGCGATGGTGGGCTCGCCGGGACATCAGGAGCTGATCAACCACGGTTGCGTGCACTTCCTCGGCCCGGCCGTGGTCACCGTGCACGGCGATGACGCAGTGGCGGTGTGCGACTCGACGCTGCTGGTCAAACACGAGAACGGCTACCGGGTGGCGCGCGGGGGCGCCAACTACTTTCACCTGACCCGCACGCCCGAGTCGCCCGGGCAGTGGCAGATCGTCACACGAATCACCCGACGCCTCGACGGCACCGCCGAAAGTCGCGCCCTGTTGGCCGATGGAATCGCGGGCCGAATCCGCTGACGCCTAGCCGGCAGCCCACTCGGAGGCCAGGAACTCCCGCGCCAGGCGGGTGAACTCATCGGGCCGGTCGTAGGTGACGATGTGCCCGGCGCCGGCCATGGTGACCAGGCGCGAATTCGGGGTAGCGGCATGGGCGGCCGCAAGTTCGCCCGCGCCGACCAGTGGGTCGTCCGCGCCGCGGACCCACAGGGTGGGGACCGACAGCCCGGACAGCGCCGGCAGCAGGTTCAGTCGCATCGAGCGCGGGCCGTAGGCCTCGATCTGCCAGTCGTCCAAGGCCTTCTCGCGGTAGCGGTGCTTCGCGCGAGCCTCTTGGATCGCGGTGGCGATGATCGCGTCGAAGTCGCGGGTGCGTTCTCCCGCAGTCAGATTGGCGATCATGGACCGGCGGATGGCGGTGGGGAAACGGGCGACGTACCAGCTGCCGGCACGCAGCAGACCGGGCGTCCGCATTGCCAGCCAGGTCAGAAATTGCGCCGGGCGCCTCGCCTCGAGCCCGCCGGGCCCGACCGCGACCAGGGCGCTCACCCGCTCGGGATGCTCCAGGGCGAAGCCGGTGGCGATCCCCGCACCCAGTGACAACCCGATGAACGCCGCCTGCGGCAGTTCCAGCGCGTCGAGCAGATCGGCCAGAAAGCGGCGGAAGAATGCGTCGTCGAGCACCCCGCGCCACGGCCTGCTGCCGCCGTGGCGGGGCAGGTCGATGACGTGCACCCGATGGTCGGCCGCCAGCGCCGGAGCGACGCGGCGCCACACCCCCTGCGCGGTGTCGAGCATCGCGCCGTGCAGCAGAAGCAGGGGCAACCCGGTGTCGCCGGCGCGGTACAGACGCACCGGTCCGCCGCACACCGTCAGGTCGGTGTGGCTGTCGAACAGTTCGGTCAAGGTCTTCTCCCGCCCGCGTCTACCTGGTCGACACTATCGATAGCGAATACCCGGGGTGTGCACGTCGTCGACCCGCTGCCCGACGCGTGATGCAAGACTGGGCTCAGGCGAACGCGTAGGAGGAGCCAAGGCCATGAGCGACACCGCGAAATTGGATGACGTTATTGCCGCAGGAACCGCGATGGAACAGGCCGTCGCGGTCTTCATGCTGCACCCGGAGACCTTCGGCGAGAGCATCGCCGCCGGCTATCAAAACCCCTTGGCGGGATATGTCGCCGGCCGCGGGGGAGTGCTGGGCGAGGCCACCGGCGACACCGTTGCATCGGTGTTCGCGGTGTTCGAACCGACCGGGCTGGTTGCGATGTGGGACGAAGGTATCGCGGTGCGCGGCGCTGCCGGTGCGGCGCAACTGTATTGGGACCAGACCGCCGGGTTCGGCCGCAAGTATCTGGCCGGGGCCGACGGGCTGGACCGGATCGCCGCGCTGGGTGAGAAGATCATCGCCGCGACCCCGACCGCGGGGTTGCCACTGTTCGCCGGCTGGCGTGCGATGCCGCTGGCCGACGATCCCGCCGCGCGGGCTTTGCAGGTGATGTTCGTGCTGCGGGAACTGCGGGCCGCGGTGCACTTCAATGCGCTGTGCATCTCCGGGATCACCCCGATCGAGGCGCACATGCTCAACAAGGGCCCGCAGTACGCCGCGATGTTCGGCTGGCCCGAACCATTCGCCGACGGCGCCGGCAAGCAGGACCGCTACGCCCAGATCGAGCAGGCGACCAACCGGCGGATGACCGAACTCTTCGCCGCCGCAATCGATCCGGCTGAGGCCGCGGAGTTGGCCCGGCTGAGCACCGCTGCCTTGGAGTCACTGCAAGCCAGCCTGCCGGGCTGACCCGGAGTCAGCGGAAGCGGACGCTCAGCGTGGCCAGGCCGAAGATCTTCTTGTCACAGGATTTCGCGCCGACCAGGATGACACCGGTGCGGGTCTCGGGGTCGAGTGACTTGATCTTGCCGCTGAATTCGATGTCGGCGCCTTCCTTGGCCGACACGATCGCCGGCGCCGACAGCCGCACCGCGTAGCGGGTGACCGCCCCGGGGTCGCCGGTCCAGGCGGAGGCGAAACCGGCGCCCAGGCCCATGGTCAGCATGCCGTGCGCGATCACGTCGGGTAGCCCGGCCAGCTTGGCGAGCTCCTCATCCCAGTGGATCGGGTTGGCGTCGCCGGCCACGCCGGCATAGTTCACCAGGTCGCCGCGGGACAGCCGGGTGTGGCGGACCGGCAGCGCGTCGCCGACCTTCACGTCGTCGAAGGACGGTGTCGCCGGGGTGCGGGTCAGGCCCCCCTCGGATATCTGGATCTCGCCCCCGTGCCGCTCCGCCTTCTCATAGCCGGCGGCCGATTCGCCGACGTTGAGGATGTTGACGTCGTGCATCATCGCGCGCTGTACTGCCGTCTTGACTTCCGGGCCGATGTCCTCGGCGGTGACACCGACGACGGTGGTGTGCAGGGTGTGCACCACCTCCCCCGCGGTGTCGGTGAAGGTGTTGGTGACGGTGATCAGGTCCCGGCCGGCGATCCGGCGCACCGACGTCAACTCGACGTCGATGGTCAGTTCGTCGCCGTCCACGATCGGGCGATGCTGTTCGAAGACCTCTTCGGTCTGCATGTAGGTGTCGTAGCCGACGACGACTGATTCGAACATGCGTCGGTTGCACGCCATGCCCGGAGTCGAGGTGAACGTCAGCGGCGCCACCAGCCCCGAGTAGCCCAGCTCGGCGGCGGCGGCGACGTCCCAGTGCGCGGGGTGGTAGTCCTGCACGGCGCGGGCGTACTCGCGCACCTTCTCCCGGCCGACCAGGTAGGTGCCGTCCATCTGGTAGTAGTGCCCGACACGCGATTCCAGCGCCGAGGTCTGTGCTGCCGTCATGAATTTGCAACCGTTCTGTCGGTTTGTTTGCTGTGGCCGACCCCAGAACCCTAGCGCGCGGGCCGGCACTGGTTGCTATGGAAGTTGGGCGAGAATGGCGGCGAGGGTGCGCCAGCGGCGGTGGCGGTGGGCGAACAACAGCCGAATGAACAGGCGGGTTCCCAAGCCTATGATGCCGTCATCGGTTTCGATCTCGTCGGTGTAGTGGCAGCGATGCTCGTCGATGGGAGCGAATGTCAGGCGGTGATTCCAAGTGCGTACCGGCCCGCCGTGCTCATTGGTGTAGATCATCAGATCGTCGAGCTCTTTGATTTCGAGGTGATGGGTCCAGGCCGGGATGACACCGAACCACCACAGCCGCGCCGACGCGCAGGTTCCCACCTCAAGGCGGCCAGGGGCGGTCAGCGTCGGCAATTTGACGACTGGGCCAAGGACGAATTGCATCAATTCCGGTCGGCGCGCCAACGCCGCGGCGCGTTGCGCTGAAATCGGTAGCTCGGTGCTGAGGGAAACGGTGCTCATGACCGGGCCTCTTGCACCAACGCGGCGCTTAATCGGCGGGACGCCGAAGACAGTTGCGTCCCCAGCCGGGTGACCGCCGCGCCGCTCATCGGCTCGGCGCTGGGAACCAGGCTCAGCATCAACGCAATGCGGGACCCCTCGAGAATGGGGGAGTCGATGTGGCTCACCTCGTAACTGCGGTCGGGCGCCAGGCTGATCGGGAACCACTCCTCCTGATGGGTCAGTTCGTCGGTCAGCGCCTGCGCCAGCTGGCTCAGCCGGGTGGAACGTACCTCGGCGCTACGCACGATCAGCGCCAGTTCCTGCAGGCGCAGATCGGGCAGGATGTGCAGGCCGACCGCAAAGCCGCGTTGCTCGGCGGCGGTCAGCGCCTGCCGGTAGCGCCCGCGCACGTCCTCGGGAAGGCTGGCCAGCCACCGCTCCCGGGCATCCGGCCCGGCCCAGGCGACGATCGAGGCCCCGTATGGCGGACGGTGGGGGAACTGGGTGCCGATGGGCATCGGGTGACCGCCGCCGTGCGGGCTTCGGACCTGATCCACGACGGTGGAGTAGTCATCGCTCACCGCGAACGCGACGCAGTGCGCGCCGGTGGCCGCCGACAGCTCGGCCATCGCCGAGCGGGCCAGCACCAGGGCCGGGTAACGGCCTGCCGCCTCTCGGCCGAGCCGGACCAGGGCGGGACCGAGGTGGTAGGTCTTGCGCACCGGGTCGCGCAGCAGCCAACCGGCCTGCAGCAGTTCGGACAGCATCGAGTGGCAGCTGGCCTTGTGCACGTCCAGGTGCCGCGACACCTCCGTCAAGGTCATCCCGTCGTTCTCGGCGCCGGCCAGCTGATCGAACAGGTTCACCACCCGCTCGGTCTGGGGGGACGGGCGTGGAACCATCCACTGATAGTCGCATAGTGCGACTCCTTGCGATGGTATGCGCGACCATGTGACGATGGCCACAATGTCTACCAGGGCGATGTCTACAAAGGCGATGTCAGACCTTCGAGGCAAGACGGCGGTCGTAACCGGCGGAGCCGGTGGCATCGGGCAGGCCCTGGGCAGGCGTTTCGGCCGGGAGGGCATGAAGGTGGTGCTGGCCGACGTCCTCGCCGAACCGCTGGACGAGGCGACCCGAGCACTCGCGGACGAGGGTATTGACGCGGTCGGGGTGGTCACCGACGTCACCGATTACTCCTCGACCGAGGCGCTGGCCACCGAGGCGCTCGCCCGCTTCGGCGCGGTACACGTGGTGTGCAACAACGCCGGCACCGGCGCGGTTTCCGAGGGCTACATGTGGGAGCACGACCTGGCCGATTGGCGTTGGGGAATCGACGTCAACGTGCTGGGCGTCATCCACGGCATCAAAGCCTTCGTGCCGATCCTGCTCGAGCAGGGCGAGGGACACGTGGTCAACACCTGCTCGGGAAACGGCGGGTTCGCGCCGATCGCCCGGGGGGCCATGGGTGGGCCGGCCACCGCCGTCTACCCGATGACCAAGGCTGCGGTGCTCTGCCTGACCGAAAGCCTCTACACCCACTTGGAGATGACCGGGACGCGGGTGCGAGCGCACGTCCTGTTCCCGGGCGGCTTTTTGAACACCGGCATCTGGGAGTCGTGGCGGCACCGCCCGCAGCGCTACGCCGCGACCCAGCGACGCCGCACATCCGAGACGACCCTGGCAGGAGTGGTGGCCCGGTTCGAGGCCGCCGGCGCACATGTCGACTTCACCCCGCTCGACACGGTTGCCGACCAGGTGATCGACGGCATCTGCGATGACCGCTTCTGGATGATGGGCCCGCCCACCCCCTCAGACCAGGTCGTGACCAGCAAGGCGGCGTCGATCCTGGCTCGCGGCGAGCCCGACTACCTGGTCGATGTCCTCGGCCAACATGCCGAGAGCGCAGCGGAAGAAGGAGGAAAGCGTTGAGCATCAGTGCAGTTCGCTACGGTCCTCGTCCACCGGAGGCGCGAGTCGACCACGAGATCGACGCCACCACAGCGCCCATCGCCACCGAGGCGGTGACCATCACCTACCTCACCGATCCCGACATTGTCGCGGCCGTACTGCCCAGGCCGCTGGTGCCGGCCGCCGAACCACTGGTGCGCATCCAGCTTCAGCGGGTCCGGCTGGAGGGTAGGCCGCCCTTTGGGTCGGCGGTGTTCTCGGTGACCGCCCGGCACGGCGAAATCGAAGGCGACTATCCGTTGTTCATGCCGCAGTCCACCGAACAGTCAGTCACCGGTGGGCGCGAAACCTTCGGCGAGCCCAAGAAACTGGCTCACATCGAGGTGGAGCGCGACGGCGACCAGATCTCCGCAGGTGTGGACCGGCTGGGTCATCAGCTCATCAGGCTCAACGGTCAGGTCACCGGCCCGGCGGAGCTGCCCGCGGACCAGATGAACACCGAGTTCTATTTCAAGTTCCTGCGTGCCCCCGACGGCAGCGGCATCACCGACCCCCACCTGGTCTACGGCGAATACCACCGGCACTACGAGTTGCTGGAGAACATCGACGGCACCCTCGAGTTGGGCGAGTCCCCGCTGGATCCGGTGGCCGACATCGTGATCCGGGAGATCCGGTCGATCACCTGGTGTCGCCGCCGCACCATCCAGGTGGGGCGGATCGCGGAACGGGTACCGCAGGAATGGCTGTTGCCGTACGTGCACCAGCGCTACGACGACGTGGCCCTGCTGGCTGCCCCCAGGCCCGAGTCGGCGCGGGCCTGAGCGCATGGACCGGTACACGGTTATCTCGGCCGACTGCCACGCCGGCGCCGACCTGCTGGACTATCGCGAGTACCTCGATCCGCGCTACCGCGACGAATTCGACGGTTGGGCAAAGACATACGTCAATCCATTCGGCGACCTCACCGAGCCTGACGCCGAGCGAAGCTGGAACAGCGACCGACGCAACGCCGACCTGGATACCGAAGGTGTCGCCGGGGAGGTCATCTACCCCAACACCGTTCCGCCGTTCTTTCCGAACGGGAGCCTGGCCGCTCCGCCACCGGAGACCGCGCGCGAGGTCGAGCTGCGCTGGGCCGGCCTGCGTGCGCACAATCGGTGGCTGGCCGACTTCTGCTCCCAGTCGCCGCTGCGGCGTGCCGGTGTAGGCCAAATCCTGCTCTACGACCTCGACGAAGCCATCACCCAAGTAGCTCAGATCGCCGAACTGGGACTGCGCGGTGGGGTGCTGCTGCCCGGAGTCGCTCCCGGAGCTGGTATTCCGCAGCTCTACGCCGAGCATTGGGCGCCGCTCTGGGCGGCGTGCGACGAGGCGGGTGTGGTGGTCAACCATCACGGCGGCACCGCCGGACCGACTCCCACGGACGGATGGGGCAGTTCATTTGCGGTGTGGGTGTACGAGACTCACTGGTGGGCGCACCGGGCACTGTGGCACCTGATCTTCAGCGGGGCGCTGGATCGCCACCCCGACCTCACCGTGGCCTTCACCGAGCAGGGCGCCGGGTGGATACCGGCGACACTGCACTCGCTCGACGTCGCGGCCGCCCGGTATGCGCGGCCGAGCTCGGCGATCGCCCGGTTCGCCGGACCCACCGCCGGTTCGCTGAGCTTGCGGCCCAGCGAGTACTGGGCCCGGCAGTGCTACGTCGGGGCCAGCTTCATGCGTCCCGTCGAGTGCGCCGAGCGGCACGCCATCGGCGTGGAGAAGATCATGTGGGGAAGTGACTATCCGCACTACGAGGGGACCGCTCCCTATACCCGAGAGGCGTTGCGCCACACCTTCTCCGGCGTCCCGCCGGCCGAAGTGGCGGCCATGGTGGGCGGGAATGCGGCGAGGGTTTACGGCTTCGACCTGGCAGCCCTGGCGCCGCTGACCGACCGTATCGGCCCGAGTGTGGCCGAGGTCGCCGAACCGCTGGCCGAGGTGCCCGCCGACGCAATGAGCACCGTTTTCGAACCCGACCCGATCCGTACCTGGTAGCGAAAGGCAAGTTGTGGACCCGTATCTCATCATCTCCGCCGACACCCATGCCGAACTCCCGACCGAGCGATACCGCGAATACGTCGATCCCGAATACGCCGAAGATTTCGAGGTGTACCTCGCCGAGAAGACGGCCGCGGCGAAGGCCGGGGGATTCATCGACGAGGAGTTCGCGCAGGAGTGGTTCTCCGAGCATGGTGACGGGATCGCCGGCGGCTGGGATGTTGCCTTGCGGGACAGGGAACTCGACGGTGACGGGGTGGTCGGCGAGGTCATCTTCCCCGATGCCGACGCGGTGACCGGGGTCGCCGGAGCCCCGTTCGGAGCCGGACTGGGACAGTCGGGTGACCTCGACCCGGGGCGCGCTATGGCCGGGGCGCGGGCCCACAATCGCTGGCTGGCCGAACTGTGCAGCCACAGCCCGGAGCGGCGCGCCGGTGTTGCGGTAGTGCCGATCCTGGCCGACGTCGACGCGGCGGTGGCCGAGATCACCCGCGCGGCGGAATCCGGTCTGCGGGGCGGGATCCTGATCCCGGCGCGCTGGGTCGGCTATCCGCCGTATCACGACCGCCGCTACGACAAGGTCTGGGCGGCGTGCCAGGACCTGCAGATGCCCGTGCACACCCACTCCGGGCCCGCGCCGCAGGAGGAGTACGGCGGGCATCTGGGCATCTATGTCACCGAGGTGCGCTGGTGGGGGGCGCGGCCATTGTGGTTTGCGTTGTGGTCGGGAGTGTTCGAGCGCTTCCCCGGCCTGCGGTGGGGGGTCACCGAATGCGGCGCCTTCTGGGCCAACGATCTGCTCTGGCTGATGGACACCCGGTTTCTGCGGGAGCACTCGGCAAAGAAGATGAGCCATCAGATGGAGGGCGATCTGACGATGCCGCCATCGGCCTACTTCGATCGGAACTGCTTCATCGGGGCCACCACCACCGAACGCAGGGAGCTGGCCAGACGCTACGAGATCGGTGTCTCCAACCTGTTGTGGGGCAATGACTTCCCCCACCCGGAGGGGACCTGGCCGCACACCCGCGACTGGCTGCGACGCTCCTTCTGGGACATTCCCATCGAGGAGACCCGGCAGATGCTGGGCCTGGCGGCAGCCGACCTGTACCGCTTCGATCTGGCTGCTCTGGCCCCGCTGGCCGAGCGCATCGGGCCCACCCCGCAGGATCTGGGCCAGGACGATGCGGTGAGCATTCCCAAGTGGGAGGCGGCCCGCGAGATCGGTCGCCACTGGCTGACCGACGCCGAGCCGATCCCCGACCTGGTGCAGAACTGAGGAGTGTCATGTCCGGAACCTGGAACACCATCGATCGCTACGTCGTCATCTCGACCGACACCCACGCCGGAGCCGACCTCTACGACTACAAGCCGTATCTGCCGGCGGCCCTGCACGACGAGTTCGACGCCTGGGCCAAGGCATACAGCAGCCCGTTCGACGACCTGATCGTCGCCACCGCCAACCGCAACTGGGACCACGAGCTGCGGATCACCGAGATGGACGCTGACGGGGTGGCAGCCGAGGTGCTGCTGCCCAACACCGTTCCACCGTTCTTCCCGACCACACCCAACATCACCATCAGCCTGCCCCGCACGCGCGACGAGTTCGAGAAGCGCTGGGCCGGTGTGCAGGCCCACAACCGTTGGCAGGTCGACTTCTGCGCACTGGCCCCTACCCGGCGTCGCGGCCTGATCCAGGTCTTTCCCAACGATATCGAGCTGGCGCTCAATGAGATTCGCTGGGGCGCCGAGCAGGCGTGTTTCGGTGGGGTGCTCATCCCGCCCGTCTCACCGGGTGACCCGCAGGTGGCCCCGCTGTTTCACACCCGATACGACCCGATCTGGGAGCTCTGCGCGGACCTGGATCTGACGGTGGTGCAGCACGCCGGGGCCGGCAGCCCCGAGATGCCGATGGACCAGCCGGCCTCCAACGCGGTGCTGGTCACCGAGATGGCACTGTGGGCCCAGCGCACGCTGGGTCACCTGATCCTCGCCGGAGTCTTCGAGCGATACCCGACACTGCGGTTCGTGCCGACCGAGCAGGGCACCCTGTGGGTGCAGCAACAGTTGATGATGCTCGACGCCATGGTGCCCACGATGAAGACCGAGGCGCACAACCGCACCTACGGGATGTTCGGCGGGTCATCCGTCGACGAGATGACCATGCTCCCCAGTGAATACGCCCGGCGGAACTGCTATCTGGCCAGCGAGCTGATGCCCTTCGACGCGGCAACGATCGATTTCCTGGGCGCCGACCACATCATGTGGGGCAGCGACTATCCGCACGAAGAAGGGTTCTCGCCGCATTCCAAGCTGGCCATCCGCTGGGCATTGCATGACCGGACCGAAGACGAGTGCCGCAAGATCCTGGCCGGTAACGCGGGGCGACTGTACCGCTTCGACCTCGACGCCCTGGTTCCGGTGGCCGCCAAGATCGGGCCCACCGTCGCCGAAGTGGCGACACCGTTGGGTGACACCGGCTATCACGCCCCGGCCGCGTTCGGCTACCGGCCATTCGAGGGCGGCCTGGCCCTCAAGCGGTTGGCCCCGGCGCGCGGATAGGCCCGCCGCTTCAGATCATCGCCCGCAGCGGGCCCTCCGGCTCGATGCCCAGCGAACTCAGCGCCGACGCGTGGAACGTGGTGCCGGGCACATGGATCGCGTGGTTGAGCCCGGCGTGCGCGTCACGCCAGTACCGTTGCAGCGGTTTGTCCATCCGCAATGCGTTGCCGCCCGACCGGGCGAAGATCTGATCGACGGCCTGCACGGCACGCCACACCGCACGAACCTGGGTGCGGCGTCCCGCAGCGCGATCGGCAAACCCGACCTCCTTGCCGGCGGCGACCATGTCGTAGATCCGGTCGGCGTTGGCCAGCAACTCCTGCCGGGCGGCGTTGATGTCGGCGGCCGCCTCGCCGATGGCATACATGACGTAGGGATCGTCTTTGATCGCGGTCCCGGTGGCGCTCACCCGCGCCCGCTGATAATCCAGGTGGGCGGCCAGCGCGCCTTCGGCGATGCCGATGACCGCCGAGGAGATGCCCAGCGGGAACATCGTCGACCACGGCATCAGGTACAGCGGGTCGGTCATGCCGGCTTCGCGCTGGGCGCTGCCGTCCATCACCTTGAGACCGTCCATCGTGCGGTAGGTGGGGACGAACGCGTCTTTGACGATGACGTCCTTGGAGCCGGTTCCGCGCAGCCCCACCACGTCCCAGGAGTCGTCGACGATCTCGTAGTCGGTGCGGGGCAGGATCATGTGCAGAATGGCCGGCGGCATGACCGGGATGCCGTTGGCGTCGCCGAGCATGGCGCCCAGGATGATCCAGTCGCAGTGGTCGGTGCCGGAACTGAACTGCCAGTGACCGTTGAAGAGGTAACCGCCATCGACCGGCTTGGCCACTCCCTGTGGCGCATACGGCGAGGCCATCCAGGTGTCGATGTCGTCGGCCCACACCTCCTCGCCGACCCGCGGATCGGCATAGGCCAGCTGGTAGGGATGCACGCCGACCACGCCGGCGACCCACCCCGCGGAAGGGTCCAGCGCCGCGGTGGCCATCACGGTCTCGGCCCACTCGCGCGGGTGCGCCTCAAACCCGCCGTGTTTGGCCGACTGCAACAATCGGATCGAGCCTGCGCTCTTCATCGCCTTGACCGTCTGATCGCTCAGCCGGCCGATCTTCTCCGCCTCGGCGGCCTGCTCGCGCAACTGGTCGGCGATACCCATCAGCCGGTCGATTACCCGCTCGCCCATGTTGTCGTCCTTACGTCGTGGACTTCAAAAACGATGGTCTGCTGCAGGTGATGATGACACCGTTGGTGATCGGTTGTCTGGCGAAAAGGCCAGCGGGATCAGCCGGCCGTCACACCGCGCTCGAAGATGCGGATGAGCGTCGGCACGATGCTGTGGCGCGACACCGTGCCGTGTGCCGCTTCACTGCACGCCTTGACCATCAGGCCGAACAGCGCGATCCGAATCCATTCCGGGGTGAGTTCGGGATCGAAGGCCCCCTCGCGCTGGCCGCGGATGATGAGATCGAGGATCGGCGCGGAGTTCGGCAGTTGCTCGGCGGGGATGTCGCGCAGCACGGCGGGATCGGTGAACAGGAACACGATCCGGTCGCCCTCGGGCGCCAATGTGGTGATCACGCGTCGCATCGCGTCGAGCGCCGGTCCCTCAGCGGTGGCCGCGGCCGCGATGATGCCGCCGACGACTCGGATGCAGTCCAGGGTGGCTTCGTGGATCAGCCGGTCCCGGTCGGCGAAATAGCGATGCAGCGTGGAACGTGAGACCTGGGCAGCCGCGGCGATCTCGGGCAGCGTCGCGGTGCGGTCCCGGGCGAGTACCGATGCCGTCGCCTCGAGGATCGCCGCGCGCGTGCGCGATTGCGAGCCGGTCAGCTCCCGGCAGTCGGTGTCCATTCCACGAGGATAGCCCCAGGTGCGTCTATTTGTAAGACGTTGACGTCCCATAAATAGACGTATAGTCTCCATCGTCGGATGCTTAAGTCTACTAACCGGTGTGGACGGCGCATGCCATGGGCAGCACGGAAGGAGGCGGGTCTGGCGATGAACTGGAACATGTTCGGCACGAACTGGCACTTGTTCGGTGACCTGGCCGTGGTCGCCTTCGTGGCGTTGCTGTGCTTCGCCACCGGGGTGTTCCGCTACGTCCAGCGCTTGTGGAATCGGACGCCCCTGCCGATCAGCGAAGGAATCGGCGCCAGAAAGACCGTGCTGGCCAAGGTGCGCAAGCATGAGCCGTTGTCAGCCCAGGAGCTGGAGTTCGCCACCCGCGTCATCACCGAACAGCGCTCTCCGCTGGCCTTCTGCATTCCCGCCGCGATCTTCTCGCTGGGCTGCTTCTACGTGCTCGGCAGCCTCGAGCAGCTGCACGGCGCGACCCCGTCGGAACGCACCTTCCTCGGGGTGATCCCGATGCTCGGGTCGTTCAACGTGACCGCCCAGCTGGCGCGGGCGGCGAAGCTGAAGAAGAAGCTGCCGGCGGCTACGAAAAAAGCGGAAGAGGACGTCGAGTGAGCCCCCGCTCGGCGCGTCGGCCGCTGCTGGCGCGCGCATGGCTGCCGCTGGTCGCGGTGATCGCAGTCAGCGTGGGGGCGCTGGGCATGTGGAAGGTTCACCAGATGTCCGCTCCGGGGCCGGTTTTGACGGTCAATCCGCCCCAGGCGCCCGAACAGTTCAACCCGAAGAAGCTCACCTACGAGGTGTTCGGCTCGGTGGGGGAGGGCGCCCTGCTCTCCTACCTCGACATCGACGGGCACCCGCACACCGTTGAGTTGGACTCGCTGCCCTGGACACATCAGGAGACGACGATGCTGACCGTGGTCTCCGGCAGCATCTCTGCACAGGTGCGCGGCGACTACGTCGGCTGCCGGATCCTGGTCAATGACGTCATTCGCGACGAGCACACCAACACCCGGGCGAATGCCGACATCACCTGCCGGGTGAAGTCCGCATGAGTCAGCATCACGCGACCCGCCCGCTCGCGGCCCGGCTGGTCCGCCTGCTGGCGATCCCGATCATCATCTTCTGGGCGCTGCTGGCCGTGGTGACGAATACCTTTGTGCCACAGGTGGAGAGGGTGGCCGAGGAGCTGGCCGGGCCGATGGTCCCGACCTATGCGCCCTCGCAGGAGGCAATGCTGGCGATCGGGGAGAAGTTCCAGGAGTCCGACTCGACCAGCATGACGATGCTGGTGCTGGAGGCCGATCACCAGCTCGGGGACGCTGACCACCGCTACTACGACGCATTGGTGCGCACGCTGCAGGCCGACACCGACCACGTCCAGTACGTCATGGACACCTGGGGCAAGCCGATCACCGCGGCCGGCGCCCAGAGCCTCGACGCCCACGCGGCCTATGTGCTGTTGCGGCTGGCCGGCGACATCGGCCAGCTGCAAGCCAACGAGTCGGTCGAGGCGGTACGGCACACCGTCGACAGCTCTGACCCGCCGCCGGGCCTGAGCGTCTATGTCAGCGGTGCGGCGCCGCTGGCCGCCGACACCGTGGCGACCGCCAACCGGAGCCTCAACAACATCACGATCGCCACGATCTTCCTGATCATCTTCATGCTGCTGCTGGTGTATCGGTCCTACGTCACCATGCTGGTGCCGCTGTTCGGGGTGTTGATCCTGATGCTGGCGGCCAAGGGGGTCATCGCGACCCTCGGGCATTTCGGCTATATCCAGTTGTCGTCGTTCGCGGTGAACCTGGTCGTCGCGTTGACCCTGGGTGCCGGAACCGATTACGGCATCTTCCTGATGGGCCGCTATCACGAGGCCAGATTGAACGGCGAAAGCCGCGAGGACGCGTTCTACACCGCCTACCGCGGGGTGTCGCACGTGATCCTGGGTTCCGGGCTCACAATCGCCGGAGCCGCGTTCTGCCTGAGTTTCGCGCGGCTGAACTACTTCAACACCATGGGGCCGGCGGTGGCGATCAGCATGGTGTTGACGGTAACCGGGGCGCTCACGCTCGGACCGGCGGTGCTGAGCGTGGGCAGCCTGATCGGTCTGTTCGATCCCCGTCAGCAGGTCAAGGCGCGGCTGTACCGCCGCATCGCCACTTCCGTTGTGCGCTGGCCCAAGCCGATCCTGACCGCCAGCGCCGCGGTGGTGGCGGTCGGGGCGGTCTTCGTTCCGACCTATCAGGTCAGCTTCGACGACCGCACCTATCAACCGCGTGACTCCGCGGCCAATCAGGGTTTCGCCGCGGCGGATCGGCACTTCGCCAGGAGCAAGCTGTTCTCCGAGATGCTGATGGTGGAATCGGATCACGACATGCGCAACTCGGCGGACTTCATCTCGCTGGACCGGGTGGCCAAGGCGCTGATCCGGCTGCCCGGTGTCGCGATGGTGCAGAGCATCACCAGGCCCATGGGCCGAGCGCTGGAACACGCGTCGCTGCCCTACCTGTTCACCGTGCAGGGCAGCGCCAACGGTCAGCAGCTGCCGTTCACCCGGGAACAGAACGCCAACACCGACAAGCAGGCGCAGGTCATGGGGCACACCGTCGAGGTGCTGCAGACCACGATCGCGCTGACCCAGAAACTGGCCGACGAAATGCACGCCACGGTGCTCACCATGGAGGAGATGCAGGCCCTCACCGAGCAGATGGATGAGAACATCTCGAATCTGGACGACTTCATGAGGCCGATCCGAAGCTATTTCTATTGGGAGCCACACTGTTACGACATCCCGGTCTGCTGGGCGTTCCGATCGCTGTGGGAAATGATGGACAGCGTCGACAAACTGGCGGAGAACATCAAAGACGCGGTGTCGTCCCTGGAGGTGGTCGACACCCTGCTGCCGCAGATGGTCACCCAGCTCAACATCATGGCCGACGACCAGATCGCCTTGCGGGCGCTCATCGTGAACACCTACGGCCCCAGCAGTATTCAGGCCAGCAACACCGACCAGACGTTCGACGACATGATCAATGTCGGAAACGACTTCGACACCTCCCGCAGCGATGACTTCTTCTACATACCGCGGCCGGCGTTCGAGAACGAAGACATCAAAACCGGTATGCAACTGATGATGTCGCCGGACGGCAAGGCCGCCCGATTCATCGTCACCCATGAGGGCAACGCGATGGGGCCCGAGGGAATCGAGCATGTCGAGAAGTTCCCCGACGCGATCACGATCGCGTTGAAGGAGACCTCACTGGCCGGGGCGAAGATCTACATCGGCGGCTCCGGCTCGAACAACTCCGACATCGCGCAGTATGCCCGGTCGGATCTGCTGATCGCCGCGATCGCGGCCTTCGTGCTGATTTTCATGATCATGCTGGTCATCACCCGAAGTCTGGTGGCGGCCTTGGTGATTCCCGGCACCGTGGCGTTCTCCTACGCCGGGGCATTCGGATTGTCGGTGCTGATCTGGCAGCATCTGATCGGCCTGCACCTGCACTGGCTGATTCTGCCGCTGACGTTCATCATCCTGGTGGCGGTCGGCTCGGACTACAACCTGCTGCTGATCGCCCGGCTGAAAGAGGAGCTGGGCGCGGGGCTGAATACCGGCCTGATCCGGGCACTGGGTAGCACCGGCGGCGTGGTGACGTCGGCGGGCCTGGTGTTCGCGTTCACCATGCTGGCCATGCTCACCAGTGATCTGCGGACCATCGGCCAGCTCGGTTCCACGGTGTGCATCGGACTGCTGCTGGACACCTTGATCGTGCGGTCGTTCATTGTGCCGTGTCTGGTGCGGATCTACGGGCCGTGGTTCTGGTGGCCGACGATCGTGCGTCAGCGGCCGCTGCGAGCCGTTCCAGCCCGACGTAGCACGAACTGAGCGGCGACGTCTGCGACAGCGGATCGAGGCTCACGCCGTCGACCAGCAGATTGCGGTTGACGCCGAACGACTCCGGTGCCCGGCCGCCCCGGGGGTCGAAGATCCGCGAACCCCAGCCGTGGTCGATGATCACCAGACCGCGCCGCGGTCGGTCGGACAGCGAAGCTGTCAGTTCGACCTCACCGACCGAGGAGAACACCCGCACCCGGTCACCCTCGCCGATGCCGAGGGCGGCGGCGTCCTCGGCGTTGATCAGCACGTCGTTGCGTTTACCGGAGCGGTGCAGTCCGGGAAGCTCGTTGAGCCAGGAGTTCATCGAATGCCGATTGCGCCGGTTCCCCAGCTGGAATGGAAAACCCTCCGGTGCGGAGGATTTCGGCTCGGCAAGCAATTCCCGTGCGCGCGCCAAGAACTCGGGTGGCGCGGCGTGCACCATTTTGTCGTCGGTCCGCAACGCGTCCTTGAAGTGGCCGAACTCCCGCGGTCCCAGCACCATCCCGTGCGGGTGGGCCATCAGGTCACGCCAGGTCAGCCTGCGGCCGTTGACCTTCCGCGACATCCGTACGATGAGGCGGTCGAGCCAGTGCGGACCGAACGCCAGCGCGGGTCGGCCCGTCACCGCCGCCGCCCGCCGTGTCGCCTTGATGAACCCGTTGAGGCCCTTCGCCCCGAACAGTGGTCTACCCATCGCGATCGCGAGGTCGACGAAGATCTCCCACTCCTGCCGGACATCGGGCGGCGGCTCGATGACCTTCGCGCCGTACTGGACGAACGGTTGATCGTGCATATTGCTGGTGAACGCCAGCAGGTCGTTGCGCTCCAGCCAGTGCACCGCGGGCAGCAGCCAGTGCGCGTGCCGGTGACTCTCCCGCTGTACGAGGTCGATCACGACCAGCAGGTCCAGTTGGGCCAGCGCCTTGTCGAGTTTGGCCCCGTCCGGGCCCGACACCACCGGGTTGCCGCAGTTGATCAGCATTGCTTTGATCTGCCCGCGGCCCGGTGTGGTGATCTCGTCGGGCAATTCCGCCAACGCATGCGCTCCGGCCACCATCTCCCGCCCTGCCACCCGGCTGACGTGAGGCTTCGTCTTGGCCAGTTCGGCCAGTTTCAGTGCGTCGAAATAGCCGGGTTCGAAGCGACGCCCGCCCGGGCGGTCCATCCGGCCGGTGATCACGTTGAGCACCTGGCCGAGCCATTCGCCCACGGTGCCCGCCGTGTGTTGCGAGACCCCGGTGCGCGTGACCACCATCGCGCCGCCGGCGGCGGCGAAATCCCGCGCGGTGCGCTCGATCAGGCCCCGGTCGATCCCGCACCGGTCAGCCAGGTCATCCAGATCCGCGCCGGCCACCAACCGACGCAGCTCCGGGACACCGGTCGCGAGGTCGGCGCAGTCGCGCCGGTGCTCGCGACCCTCGTCGAGGATCACCTTCACCAGCGCCAGCAGCAGCGCCCAGTCCTGGCCCGGCCGCACCGCCAGGTGCACGTCGGCCTTCTCCGCGGACTCGGTGCGAAACGGATCGACCACCACGATGGTGGCGCCGCCCTGTTGGCGGGTCAGCGCGCGGCGCCAGCCGTCGGGAACCGTCTCCAGCCAGTTCCAGCCGCTCACCGCTGGATTGGTGCCGACCAGCAGGAAGTAATCGCAGTTGTCGACGTCGGAGACCGGCACCATCAGTGCCGATCCGAACATCGCCTCGGCCACCACATGCAGCGCGTTCTGGTCGACGGAGCCGACGGCGTAGCGGCTGCGGGTGCCGACGGCGTCCATCCAGGCGTTCATGAAGATCACGTTCGACGACGAGTGCCCGGACGGGTTGCCGTAGTAGGTGCCGATCGTGTCGGGCCCGCCTGCGTCGATCAGCGCGTTCATCTGCGCGGCGATGTCGCGGATCGCCACGTCCCAGGTCTCCTCGACGTAGGCGTCGCCCACCCGCCGCATCGGCCGCATGATCCGGCGCGGATGTTCTACCAGATCATTGGCGGTGCGGCCCTTGGCGCAGAAGTCGTGCCAGCTGTGCGGGTTGTGCTTGTCGGCGGAGATCTGGCGGACCTGGTTGTCCTCGACCGTCACCTCCAGGCCGCAGGAGGCCAGGCAGTACCTGCAGAAGGTGTGCACCGTCCTCGAAGACGGGGTTGCAGCCATGCCGCCATGGTGCCCGAGCACCGGGTGCGTGTCCGTCAAATGCGAATGAGCACAGTGCTTATCATGCGCAGTACTTCGGCCCGAGACGCCTTTCACGCATTGCGGATCGTGAGTCCGCCGTCGGCGACGAGAATCGCTCCGGTGATATACGAGGCGGCCGGTAACAGCAGCGACAGCGTCGCGTGCGCGACCTCTTCGGGCTCCCCGTAACGGCGCAGCGCTGTGCGCCGGCGAGCGAAGACCGCCTTCTGCTCGTCCGGGATAGCGGCGGTCATGCCGGTGTTGATCGGGCCCGGGCACACACAGTTGACGGTCACCCCGGCCGGGCCGAGTTCCACCGCAAGCGACCGCGTCAGACCGATCACGCCGTGTTTCGCGACCGTGTACGGCGCGATTCCGGCGGTCGCGCCAAGACCCTCGGTGGACGCCACGTTGACGATCCGTCCGGCGCCCTCCCGGCGCAGATCAGGCAGCGCGGCGCGGACGAACCGGGCGTAGGTGGTCAGGTTGATCGCCATCGTGGTGGCCCACACGCCCTCGAAGTCGTCGCTGTCCACCAGCGCGGGGAGGCTCACCCCGGCGTTGTTGACCAGACCGTCGATGGCGCCCAGAGACTCACGAATCTCGCCGAGGACAGCTGCCGGGCCCTCGGCCGTGCCGACGTCTGCGACCACGGCGTGGAACCGGGCGCCGGCGTCGCGGAGCTCGTCGGCCACCCGCGCCAGCCCGTCGGCGGCACGGTCGACGACACCGACCACCGCGCCCTCATCGGCGAGCAGGTGCGCGGTTGCCCTGCCCATGCCGCTGGCGGCCCCGGTCACCACGACCACCTTGCCCGCAACCGAACGGCTCAACGACGTCAAACGAGGCATAGGGCATCAAACCACTCCCCGGCGCTCAGCGCTCGGAGTCAAGCGCCGCCATGTGTTCGGCGGGGTAGCGGTCACCGGCTACCTGGTCCGCCGGCACCGCGGCCTCGATCCGGGCCAGCTGGTCGTCGGTCAGCGTGACATCGACCGTGCCGAGGGCCTCGGCCAGCCGCGTGCGGGTACGTGCGCCGATCAGCGGCACGATGTCGGACCCGCGGGAGACCACCCAGGCGATCGCCGCTTGGGCGACCGACACCTTGAGCTCGTCGGCCACCCCGCGCAGCTTTTCGACCAGGGCGAGGTTGCGGTCCAGATTGTCGCCCGAGAAGCGCGGCGTCGCAGTCCGGTAGTCGCCCTGTCCGCCACTGGATTGCGTCCAGTGCCCGCTGATCAGTCCGCGAGCCAGCACGCCGTACGCGGTCACGCCGATGCCCAGGTCGCGGCAGGTGTCCAGGATGTCGTGCTCGACGCCGCGCGAGATCAGTGAGTACTCGATCTGCAGGTCGGCGATCGGCCGGATGGCGGCGGCGCGCCGGATGGTGTCCGAGCCGACCTCCGACAACCCGATGTGCCGTACGTAGCCGGCGTCGACAAGCTCACCGATGGCGCCGATGGTGTCTTCGATGGGCACCGCGGGGTCCAGGCGCGCCGGCCGGTAGATGTCGATGTAGTCGGTGCCGAGTCGCTGCAGCGAGTACGCGGCGGCGGTCTTCACCGCGGCTGGGCGGGCGTCGTAGCCGACCCAGGATCCGTCGGGGCCGAGTTGGGCGCCGAACTTCACGCTGAGTTGGTAGCTGTCGCGTGGTACCGAACGCAGCGCCTCGGCGAGCAACAGTTCGTTGTGCCCCATGCCGTAGAAGTCGCCGGTGTCCACCAGCGTGATGCCGGCGTCGAGCGCGGCGTGCACGGTGGCGATGGACTCGGTGCGGTCGGATTCGCCGTATGCCGCGGACATGCCCATGGCGCCGAGGCCGATCGTCGATGTGGTCGCAGTTCCCAGTGTTGTGGTTCGCATGGGGCCAGTCTGTGTCGAAAAAGGCGCCCTCACCAGGACGCCTTTAACCCCGGACTGCCAGTCCCTCCCTGGGCGTCGACATGGGAGCAACAATGGTGTGATGGATCGTGAAGCGCTGGCCGAGTTCTTGCGCCGCCGCCGCGAGGCGGTCAGCCCCGCGGATGTGGGGCTGCCCGCGGGCGTGCGCCGCCGCACCGCAGGCCTGCGCCGCGAGGAAGTCGCGCAGCTGACCGGAATGTCGGTGGACTATTACGGCAGGCTGGAGCAGGCGCGCAGCGCGCAGCCGTCACCGCAGATGCTGCGGGCGCTGGCCCGCGCATTGCGCCTGACCGATGACGAGACCGATCACCTGTACCGGCTGGCCGGTCATGCCGTCCCGGACCGCGGCGGGCGTTCGGTCCACGTGCGGCCGGCGCTGTTGTTCGTCCTCGACCAGATGCGCGACGCCGCGGCATTCGTGTGCTCCGACACCGCAGTGATGCTCGCGCAGAACAACATGGCCAAGGTGCTGATGGGTGACCTTGTCACCGGTGAGACCGGGCTGCGGTCGAGTCTCACCTGGCGGTGGTTCACCGACCCGAGCGCACGCGAGTTGGCACACACCGATGAGCACGACGCGCACAGCCGGATCGTGGTCGCGGATCTGCGAGCGGCGTGGGCCCGCAGGCGTACCGATGCCGACATGCGGGAGCTGGTGGACAGTCTGCTGGAACACAGCCGCGAATTCGCCGAGCTGTGGGCGCTTCACGAGGTGGCCGCACGGCGCTTGCAGCGCAAGACATTCCTGACCAGGGTCGGTCCCATCACGCTGGACTGCGAAGTGTTGGCTGCCAGCGATGGTCAGCAGTTGGTGGTTCTCACCCCGCCCGCCGGGTCCTCGGCACTGGACAAGCTGCGCCTGCTCGCGGTCGTGGGGAACCAGACCGTGGATCAGCGTTAAAACACCTGGCGTTCCACGAGGACGTCGGCGAACGCCGCCAGGTCGGCGGCGAAGATCGCGGGTTGCTCGAAGGCGGCGAAATGACCGCCACGGTCCTGGGCGGAGTAGTGAACGAGGTTGTAGCGATGCGCCGCCCACGCCCGCGGTGTCTGCAGGATCTCGTAGGGGTACACCGCGTACCCGGTGGGCACCTCGATCCGCCCGGCCCACTTGCTCAGCGCGCCGTTGCCGGCGCGGGCGGATTCGCAATACAGTCGCGCGGCCGAGGTGGCGGTCGCCGTGAGCCAGTAGAACATCAGGTTGTCGACGAGCCGATCGGTGCTGATCGGTATGCCGTCCCGGGTGTCGCACCAGGCGTGAAACTTCTCCAGAATCCAGCCGGCCAGGCCCACCGGTGAGTCCTCGAGGCCGAATCCCAGCGAATGCGGGCGCGTGGATTGCTGATTCAGGTAGGCCATGCCGTCGGTCATCCGTTGTGCTGCGGCGACAATCGCGGCCTGTTCGGTCTCGGTCATCGCGGCCAGCAGCGCCGGGTCGTTCTGGTCGGGCGACGCGAAAAGCATGTTGGTGTGGATGGCGGCGACCCGGTCGGAGTAGTGCTCGCCCAGGTGGCGGGTGACGATCGCGCCCCAGTCGCCGCCTTGGGCGACATAGCGGTGGTAGCCCAGTTGTGCCATCACGTCAGCGACGGCGGCCGCCACTACGGCGGAGTCGACCCCGCGCTGCCGGGTGGGCCCGGAGAAGCCGTACCCGGGCATCGAGACCACCACGACGTGGAACCGACGGCGCAGCAGCGGTATTGCGTCGAGGAACTCGACGATCGAGCCGGGCCAGCCATGGGTGATCACCAGCGGGATGGCGTCGCGGTCCTCCGATCGGGCATGCAGGAAGTGCACTCGCTGCCCGGCGGCCTGGGTGACGAATGAGCCGATCGCGTTGACCTCGGCTTCGACCCGGCGCCAGTCGTAGCGATGCAGCCAGTGGTCGACCACGGACTTGAGGAACCCCTGCTCGGTGCCGTAATCCCAGGCGGCGCCGTCGATCTCGGCGGGCCAGCGGGTGCTGTCGAGTCGACGGCGCAGATCGTCGAGGTCGCGGTCATCCACGTCCAGCACCAGTGAATCGATCGAGCTGGTCATATCTCGAGGTACTCCTTGTCGTCGGGGATCGGATGAATCCGGGTTAGCTGCTGAAATACATAGTCGCCCAGCGGGGACTGCCTGCTGAATCGGCGTGATCCGGTGATGGTCTGGGGGCGGTGATAGACCGTCTCGTGCTGGGAGTTGACGAAGTAGGTGGACAGGCCGGGATTGCACGCGGTCAGATACAGGTGGACCGCCTTGCCTCGGCGGCGCATGAGCTGATTCCAGCGGCCGAAGGCGGCGTCGGTGACGGTCGCACTGGTGGCGCCGCGCCGGCGCGTCTCGGCGATCATGCGCACCGCGTGCGCGGCCATGGTTTCGACATAGTCCATCCAGGCGAGGCCGACAAAGCCCAACGGGCCGACGATCTCCCACCGGTTCGGCAATTGCGGGTGGGCGGTTCCGGCGTAGCTGCGCAGGCCCTCGGTACGGTAGTACCGGGCAAGGTCGAAGCCGTGGAGACCCAAAACCGTTCCGGGTCGGTAGGTTTCGGGATCGGTCCACAGTTCGTAGCCGGTGGCGGCCACGATCAGATCGGCCGGGTGGTCGATGCCGTCAGTGGTGCGGACGCCGGTGGTGGTGATCCGATCGATCGGGGTCGTGACCAGGCGGGTGGTCGGATTGTTCAGCGCCGGTAGGAAAGCGCTGGAGATCACCGGCCGTTTCGCCAGCAGACCGTAGCGTGGCACCAGCGCCCGCCGCGTCGCGGGATCGGTAACCACGCGGCGCAGCATCAGGCGGTAGAGCCCGCGGCAGTAGCTGTCGTACAGCGGCATCAGCCGGACGAGGACACGGTCCGGCAGGTGCGCCAGCAGGTGCACCAGCGGCCCCACCATGAATACATCCATGGCCAGCCGGCCCAACATGTTGACAGCTCCGACTGTCCAACGCCAGCGCATCACCGGACGCAGCCAGCGCGGAATCGCGAAGTCGATCTTGGGCAACACCCACGCCGGCGTGCGTTGATAGATCTCCAGCGTGGCTGCCCCGGCGGACAGTGCGGCGGCGATCTGAACGCCGCTCGATCCGGTTCCGATTACCGCGATGCGCTTGCCGGTGGCGTCGTAGCCGTCGTCCCAGGCGTTGGGCCGCAGCACGGTGCCGGTGAAGTCGTCGATGCCCTCGATCGGGATGTCGCTCTTGGGATTGATGTAGCCCCCGACCGCATTGATGACGAACCGCGCCGACACCGGCGGGCCGCCTTGGACCGATAGTCGCCACACCTGTGCGGTCGCGTCCCACTCCTGCTGGATCACCTCGCAATCGGCACGCAGGCGGGCATACAAACCGAGGCGGGCGGCGGTGTCCCGCAGGTACCGGTAGATCTCCGGGCCGGGCGCGAACAACCGGCTCCAATGCGGATTGGGCGCGAACGACAGCTGATACCACAGCACCGGGATGTCCACTGCGAGACCGGGATAGTGGTTGTCGCGCCAGGTGCCACCGAAGTCGCCGCCGCGCTCCAGAATGACGAAATCGCTGATGCCGGCGTCCAGGAGCTGCTTGGCGGCGGCGATACCTCCCGGCCCGGCGCCGACGATCGCCACCACGTGGTCGGGGTCAGCCATGGCCGGCTCCGCTCAGTCCGGCGACGATGTGCTCGCACACGAAGCGACGCACGGCTCGGGGACTGTCCAGATTCACCCGCACGGGTGGGAGCAGCTCGAAGCTGAAGAGCATCCGCACAATCCATTCGCTGGCCCGGCCCGCATCGAGGGTGGCGCCGACCTCGCCGCTGCGTTGCGCGACGCGGACCAGTGGCATCCACAGTCCGACCGAACGCCGCATCAACTCTTCGCCGCCGTGTTCCAGCAGCAGCACCAGCACACCCTGATTGATCGCCCGCGGTTCGGCGGCCGATCTGCGACGGTGCGCCGAAATCAGCACCGCGGCGGCCGCGACCTGTTCGGCCAGGGTCTGCTGCTCGTTGACCTCGGCGGCCATGGTCTCGATGAACGCCGCCGACAGGTGGTCGAGCGCCGCGGCTATGGCGTCATCGCGGGTCCCCAAGATGTTGTGCACCGTGCCCCGTGACACGCCCGCCGCCTCGGCGACCGCGGTGAGGCTGAAGCGCCGGGGACCGAGGCGCCGCAGTGTGTCGGTCGCCGCGGTGAGCAGCGGCGACGGAAGTGTTCGAGATCCTGCATCGCCGGGCACTTGCACACATTATCGAAATGTGTACAAATTGATCAACAACTTTCTTGGGCGCGCCCGGTACCACGACCGAAGGAGACGGCTGTGTATGACCTCGCGATCACCGGTGGCATCGTCGTCGACGGAACGGGAGCCGACCGCTACCTGGCCGATGTCGGTATCCGAGACGGGAAGATCGTGGCCGTCGCGCGCCGTGGCGGAGCCGACGATCCCGGCCTGACCGGTGCGGCAACCGAGACGATCGACGCCACCGGTCGCGTCGTCGCACCGGGATTCGTCGACATCCACACCCACTACGACGGGCAGGTCAGCTGGGACAACCTGCTGGAGCCGTCCAGCGGGCACGGCGTGACGACGGTCGTCAGCGGCAACTGCGGAGTCGGATTCGCACCGGTCCGGCCCGGCCGTGAGGAGTGGCTGATCAAGCTGATGGAGGGCGTCGAGGACATCCCGGGCAGCGCGCTGACCGAAGGCATCACCTGGGGCTGGGAGAGCTATCCCGAATACCTGGACGCGCTCGACCGGCAGAGCTTCGCCGTCGACGTCGGCAGCCAGGTCGCGCACGGGGCGATCCGCGCCTACGCGATGGGCGACCGCGGCGCCCGCAACGAACCGGCCACCCCGGACGATATCGACGCGATGAGCCGACTGGTTCAAGAGGCGATCGAGGCCGGGGCACTGGGCTTTTCGACGTCCCGCACACTGGCGCACCGGGCGATGGACGGCGAGCCGGTGCCGGGTACCTTCGCCGCCGAAGACGAGCTGTTCGGGCTGGGCCGGGCGATGGCGGCCGGCGGCCAGGCGGTGTTCGAGCTGGCGCCGCAGGGCACCGCCGGCGAGGACATCGTCGCGCCGAAGAAGGAACTCGAGTGGATGCAGCGCCTCGCCGCTGAGATCGACCGCCCGCTGTCGTTCGCGCTGATCCAGGTCGACGCCGACCCGAACCTGTGGCGCGAGCAGCTCGACATCTCCGCCGCCGCGCATCAGGCCGGTAGCGCGCTGTACCCGCAGATCGCCGCCCGGCCGTTCGGCATGCTGCTCGGGTTCCCCGGGCATCACGGCTTCACCCACCGCCCGACCTACCGGCGACTCAAGGCGGAATGCAGCCGCGACGAACTGGCGCAACGGCTCGCCGAGCCGGCGGTCAAAGCCGCGATCCTGGCCGAAGACGACCTGCCCGTCGACACCTCGCTGCAGTTCGACGGGATGTTCGCCCTGGTGCAGCACTCGCTGCACCGCATCTACGACCTCGGCAAGCCGCCGGACTACGAGCCGACACCGGATCGCTCGGTGGCCGCGATCGCCGCCCAGCGTGGCGACGATCCGCTGTCGACGCTGTATGACCTGATGCTGGAGGACGACGCCGGCGCGATGCTGATGCTGCCGTTCTTCAACTACGCCGACGGCAACCACGATGCCATCCGCGAGATGCTCACCCATCCCGCCGGTGTGCTGGGACTCTCCGACGGCGGTGCGCACTGCGGATTGATCTGCGACGCCTCCTATCCCACGTTCCTGCTCACTCACTGGGCGCGCGATCGGCACCGCGGCGACAAGCTGCCGCTGGAATACGTGGTGCGCAAGCAGTGCCGCGACACCGCGCAACTGTTCGGCCTCAACGACCGCGGTGTCATCGAGGTCGGCAAGAAGGCCGACCTCAACGTGATCGACATGGAAGCGCTGACCCTGCACCCGGCCCGGATGGCCTATGACCTGCCGGCCGGCGGGCGCCGCCTGCTGCAGAGTGCCAGCGGGTATGCCGCGACGATCGTCAGCGGTACCGTCACCCGACGCAACGGCGCCGACACCGGAGCGCGACCGGGGCGCCTGGTGCGCGGGGCGCGCTGAAAATCAGTGAAAGGAAATCAGCAGTTGTCTGGAATGTTTCCCTGCGAGCAGGTCGATCTCGGCTTTCTGGAGAAGGCTCCGCAGCGGTTCAGCAACAGTGTCGACCTCGCCGTGACGCCCGAGCAGGTGTGGGAGGTCCTGGCGGACGCCGAAGCCTGGCCGCGTTGGGCCAGCGTCATCACCAACGTGACCTGGACCAGTCCCGAGCCGCACGGTGTCGGCACCACCCGAGTGGTCGACATGCGGGGCGGCATCGTCGGCAGTGAGGAGTTCCTGGCCTGGGAGCCGGGACAGCACATGGCATTTCGGTTCAACGAGAGCTCGACCGCGGCGCTCGCGGTCTTCGTCGAGGACTATCGCATCGAACCGGCCGCGCAGGGCTGCCGGCTCACCTGGACCCTGGCCAATCGGCTCACCGGGCCGGCGAAGCTGTTCTCCCCGCTGAGCGGCCCGCTGATGAACCTGGCGTTCCGCCGCTTCTTGTCCAACCTGCGCCGCTACACCGATCAGCGGTTCGCGACGGCGCAGCGCGGGTAGGGCACGAGGCCTCAGCGCGGTTCGACGG
Organism: Mycobacterium sp. IDUB_21; assembly: GCF_055419425.1. NCBI lineage: Bacteria > Bacillati > Actinomycetota > Actinomycetes > Mycobacteriales > Mycobacteriaceae > Mycobacterium > Mycobacterium sp. IDUB_21. The sequence continues at coordinate 180,271 of NZ_JBVAXQ010000007.1, forward strand.
TCACCGGCATGTGCCGCACACCGGCGTGCTTATTGCTGCGGACGTACTCGATCGGGCCGGTCAGGGTAACCGCGCCCACCCGGTCGAGCAGCACGTCGAATATCACCCGCATCTCGAGGCGGGCCAGCGTCGAGCCCAGGCAGAAGTGCACCCCGCGACCGAAGGTCAGGTGCGGGTTCGGGTTCCGGGTGATGTCGAAGACATAGGGATCGGTGAACACCGACTCATCCCGATTCGCCGAGGCCCACCACAGGCTCACCTTGTCGCCGGCGCGGATCTGCTGGCCGCGCACTTCGACGTCGCGGGTGGCGGTCCGCCGGTTGTACGGCGTCGACGACGCCCAGCGCAGCAACTCCTCGACGGCCACCGGCAGCAGCTCCCGATCCCCGCGCAAGCGTTCCCACGCCTCGGGATGCTCGCTGAGTGCAGACATGCCGATAGCGATCGAATTGCGCGTCGTCTCACTGCCCGCGGCGATCATCAGGCTCAGAAACATCTGCTGCTCGTTGGCGGAGAGCGGCTCGCCGTCGATCACCGCATGGGTCACCACCGACAACAGGTCGCCGGCGGGCTTGGCGCGCTTGCGTTCCAGAAGCTCGGCCCCATAGGTGTGCATCCGGGTATGGGCCTGCACCAACCGGTCGTTGACCTCGCCGACTTCGCGATCCTCGTAGTCCAGGGTGACGTTGGCCCAGTTCATCAGCTCGTGGCGATCCTCCTGCGGCACACCCACCAGCTCTGCGACCGCCTGCAGCGGCAGCTCCGCGGCGACATCGACCAGAAAGTCGCATTCCCGCTTGGTCAGCGCGGCGTCCACGATCGCCACCGCGCGACGGCGCAGATCCTGCTCGATCCCGCGCAGTGCCCGCGGAGTCATACTGGGCATCAGTAGCTTCCGGAATTTCGCGTGGCGCGGATCGTCCATCATGTTCAGCAGTGCGCCGACGGCGAAACCGAGCGGCATGTCCTCCAGCGTGCTGCCGCCACCGTCCCGCCCGCCCCCGGTCTCCGAGGAGAAGGTCTCGTTGTCGGTGGCCGCGGAGATGATGTCGCTATAGCGGCTGAGCACCCAGAATCCCTCACCGCCCGGGGAGTGGACGGTGCCCGGATGGAACCAGACCGGCGATTCGCGACGCAGCACGTCGAACACGTGGTGCGGAAAGCCCGCCGTGAAACGGTCCAGGTCGGTGAGATCGACGTCGTCGTGCATCAACCCTGGACCATACACATAAATTGAGGTGTCCCGTCTATAGTTCGGCGGGTGACCGCGACCGGATGGACCTTGGCGCAGGGATCACCCCAGAGCGGCCGGACAGCCGTCGTGACCGGGGCGAACACCGGTGTCGGCTTCGAAGTCGCCCGGGGGCTGGCGGCACTGGGAGCCGGTGTGGTGCTGGCCTGCCGCAACAGCGATGCCGCCGCTGCGGCCCGGCACGACATCCTCCGGACGGCTCCGGAGGCGCGAATCGACGTGGTTCACCTCGATGTCAGTGACCTGGCGTCGGTGCGCGCCTGCGCGGAGCAGCTGCGGGCCGGCTATCCGGTCATCGACATCCTGGTCAACAATGCCGGTGTCATGCACCAGACGCGGGAGCTGACGGTCGACGGCTTCGAGGGCGACTTCGGGACGAACTTCCTTGGGCCGTTTGCTCTGACGGGACTGCTGCTCGATCGCGTGCTCGCTTCCCCGGCGGGGCGGATCGTCGCGGTCAACAGCAAAACCAGTCGGGGCGGCCGGATCTCGTTCGACGATCTGCAATTGGAGTCCTCGTTCACCCCGGCTAGGGCTTACACGCAGTCCAAGCTTGCCCAGCTGATGGTCGTGTTCGAACTGCAGCGGCGACTGGAATCGCTGGGCAGCCCGGCGATTTCGCTGGCCGCGCACCCCGGCGGTAGCCGCACCGGGATTCTGCGTGAGCAATCCGGGTCGGTCCGCTGGGTGTTCAACCGCCGCTTCCGCTATCTGACCGGCTGGTTCACCCAGGATCCCGCCGACGGGGCGCTCCCGATGCTGCGGGCCGCGACCGACCCGGCCGCCACCGGCGGCCAGTTCTACGGGCCGGGTGGGCGTTTCGAGCAGATCGGCCCGCCGGTGTTGGTCCGGGCGGCCGGCCGAGCCCATGACGTCGAGGCCCAGCAGCGGCTGTGGAAGATCGCCGAAGACCTCACCGCCGTCACCTACCCGTTGACGCACGAACCTTCGTAGCGCTGCGTGCTGCGGTCACCGCCGGCGCGATCCATCGGCGCAGCAGGCGCCGCAGCTCCTCACCCGGGGCCGGCGGCGGTGCCAGGATGAACGACTGCAAGGTGCGCAGCACCATCTCGATGATGTCGTCGATGGCCTGGTCGTCGTACCCGGTCCAGTCGACATCCAGTCGCTGCAGCAGTGAGTGCCCGAAGCTGCGGCCGGTGTCGGTGGTGACGGTGACGGCGAAGGCGCTGGCCTGTTGGGCGCGCAGCAGCAGGCCGACATAGGGGTCGTCGGGGAGTCGTTCCAGGGTGAGCGCCACCCCCTCGGCGACCGCATCGCCGGGGTCGGTCATCCCGGCGAGCGCCGCGGCGAGCTGATCCAGAAAGGCGCCGGCGCCATCGGCCGCGGTGGCCGAGAGCAACTCCTCGGTGCTGGGGAAATAGCGGTAGACGGTCTGGCGGGTGACGCCGAGCGTGCGGGCCACATCGGCGATGCTGGTCTGCTCGCCGCGTTCGTCGATGGTGCGCCGGGTGGCTGCCAGGATCCGCGACACCGCCTCGTCATCGCTGGCGGGCACATTGCCGCCCCAACCGCGGGTACGCATTTCAGTCCGCCAACTCCCGGGCGATGGCGGCGTGGTAGTCGTCGATCTTGGCGGGGTTGACCGCCCGGAAGAAGCCGTCCGGCATGGGCGCGTGCTTGTAGGCCTCGACGGTCATGGTGCGGGTGAACAGCGTGACGTCGTCGGCGGGCCGGGTGAGGTGGTACTGGACGGTGATACGGCCTTCCATCCCGCCGTTGCCGGCGCGGTCATGCCCGAGGCGCCCGACCGAATTGAAGACCCAGAGCCTCGGCCGCATCGCGATCGCGAGATGCCAGGTGAAGATCCGTTCACCATCGGGCCCGGCCTCGGCCCAGGTGTCACCGACCTCCAAAGGCAGTCGGTCCGGCAGGTTTTCGATGTGTGCGCTGCCGGGATAGGTCTTGGTCCAGTTGGCCGGATTGGTGACGAAGTCGTAAAGCGTTTCCGGGGGGTGGCTGAACGCGGTTTCCGAACTGGTGGTGACGATGCCCAACGTGATGCCTCTCTGATCGTCCCAGGTGCCTGGACCCTACAGTGCCGCCTGCAACGCGGCGATGGTGTCGCATCGGAGAGCACCCGGCGCGTACCGCCGCCCAGATGGGTCGCCAACGCCGGCCCCGGCGCGAAGCGCTGCCTCCGGCCAGATGCGACCGTCATCGCGGTGCCCCTTCGCGTTGTCGTCACGCGGGCCGCCCTGACCAGCGCCCACGCAAACCACACCTTTACAGATTGCGGAATAAATGTCTCACTGTTGACCAGGCCGCCCGCCGGGTGCTAAGCAAGTGCCCAGCATCTCTGCTGTCATGACGAGAAGGGTCCTGCTATGGCTTTGCAGTCGGTAATCGATGATCTGGCGAACCGCCCCGGCACCGGCGAGGTGATCCCGGTGATCGACCCGGCCACCGAGGAGCAGATCACCGAGTTCCGCGACGCCGGCCCGGAAGCCGTTGACGAGGCCGTCGCCCGCGCCAAGGCGGCCTACCAGTCCGGGGTGTGGACCGACATCCCGGCCCGCCAGCGCGCCAAGGTGCTGTGGAAGCTGGCTGATCTGATCGACGAGCACGCCAAGGAGTTCGCCGAGCTGGAATCCCTGGACGCCGGGATGCCGCCGGCCCAGACCGAGATGATCGTGTCCACCTGCGCGGAGTTCTACCGCTACTACGCCGGCTGGTGCACCAAGCTCAACGGCACCAGCTACCAGGTGCAGATGGAAGGCGGTGTCAACAGCACGCACGCCAATTTCCACACCTACACCCAGAAGGAGCCCTACGGCGTCGTCGGGTTGATCTACCCGTGGAACGGTCCGCTGTTCAATGCCTGCGCCAAGATCGCGCCGGCCCTGGCGGCGGGCTGCTCGAGCGTCATCAAACCGGCCGAGGAGACGCCGCTGTCAGCGGTGCTGCTGGAGAAGATGATCGCGGAAGCCGGGGTGCCCGACGGCGTCGCCAACTTCGTGATCGGCTACGGCGCCACCGCCGGCGCCGCGATCACCGCGCACCCCGACGTGGAGAAGGTCGCCTTCACCGGCTCGACCGAGGTCGGCAAGCAGATCATGCGTGACTCGGCGGACAACCTGAAGAAGGTCACCCTCGAGCTGGGCGGCAAGTCCCCGGTGCTGATCTACGCCGACGCCGATCTGGACATGGCGATCATGATGGCCTCGATGGGCATCTTCGTGCACTCGGGGCAGGGCTGTGTGTGCGGCTCGCGAATCTTCGTGGAGCGCAGCGTCTACGAGCGCGTGGTTGCCGGCATCGCGATGATCGGCGACAACCTGGTGTTGGGCGGTCCCAAGGACGAGGGCTCCATGATCAGCCCGCTGGTCAGCCAGAAGCAACTCGATCGCGTGCTGGGCTATATCGACCAGGGCAAGCAGGAAGGCGTCGAGATCGTCAGCGGCGGCTACCGGCTGGACCGTAAGGGCTACTTCGTCAAGCCCACCGTGGTCACCGGCGTCGACCCGGCGACCAGCCGCTTGTATCGGGAGGAGATCTTCGGTCCGGTCGTCACGATCCTGCCGTTCGACGACGACGACGAAGCCGTGGCGATGGCCAACGACACCAGCTACGGTCTGGCCGCCACCGCATGGACCACGAACGTGGCCCGCGCGCACAACCTGGGCAAGCGGCTCAACGCCGGCATGGTGGGGCTGAACTGCCAGTTGACGTTCGACCACAACGTGCCGTTCGGCGGTTTCCAGCAGTCCGGCGTCGGCAAGGAGTTCGGTTACGAGGGCATCGACGCCTACCTGAAGACCAAGTCCATCTGGACGGCGCTGTAGAGCAGACGGGGCTCACCATGGCCGAGTGGTTCCTGTTCCTGCCGCAGAGCAGGCTGGGCATCGACGACATCGTGCTGCGGGCGCGCACCGCCGAGACCAGTGGCTTCGACGGGGTGGCCTTCCTCGACCACCTGGAAACCCCGATGGCGCCGGACGCCCCGATCTGGGAGGCGATGACGATCGCCACCTGGGTCGCCGCTCGTACCGAGCGGCTGCAGATCGGACATCTGGTGCTCTGCGACGCCTTCCGGCATCCGGCCGTGCTGGCCAAGCAGGCTGTCACGCTGGCCGAGGCCTCCGGTGGCCGTTTCGAACTGGGTCTGGGGTCGGGGTCGATGCCCGACGAGCTGGCCCGCTTCGGGCTCGGGGCGCCCACCGCGGGCCGGCGGGTCAGCGATCTGGAACAGACGGTGAGCGCGCTGCGGCGCTACTGGGCGGGCGGCGAGGACACCCAACTGCCGACGCCGAGCAACCCGATCCCGCTGCTGCTGGCCGGGCGGGGGCCACGGATGTTGAAACTGGTTGCCCGTCATGCTGATTGGTGGAATTTGCCGGCGACCCACGTCGACCTGCTTCCGGATCTGGTGGGCAAGATCGGCTCCGCGCGGGCCTCGGTGCAGCAGATGGTCGCACTTGTCGCCGACGGCACTAACGCCGCTGAGGGCGCTGCGGTGATCGGCAAGGCCCAGCGCCGGTTCAGCCAGCTCGGTCCCGGGCTGGTCTGCGGCCGCGCCGACGAACTGATCGACTACTTCGCCGGTCTTCGCCGCCAGGGTGCGCAGCGTTTCTACGTGTGGTTCTCCGATTTCGCTGCGCCCGAGACGATCGCCGAATTCGGTGAGAGAGTGATTACTGCACTCGGGGATTGACGTCCCCACTCGTCGTCCGGAAGGAGAGCCACCCGTGACGGGCATCCCGAACAAATCCATCTCCCGGCGCACCTTCGTGCGCGGTGCCGCCTGGTCGGTGCCGGCCCTCGGTGTCGCGCTCGTAGTGCCGCGTGCCCGGGCGGTGCCGCCGGGCTCGCAGGAGTGCGGCGACCCCGATGAAGTGATCGAGAACTGTGTGGTGCAGCTGCCCGAGGAGTTCACCTCGACCAGCTTCAGCACGACCGCCGTGGTGGGCGGCACGAATTACTCGGTCCTGTTCAGCACCAACATCCGGCCGGGTCCGTTGGTGCCACCGGCCGCCACCGGCTACCGGATCAACAGCTTGACGTCCTCCCCACGGCTGAAGCCGGGGGATTCCAACCCGTTCATGCTGCGGTAGCAGCGGTTGGGGGTTGGAGCAGTAATGCCTCACGGTTTCCTGCTGGTTCCTGCTTCGACGTCACTGCAACACCCGCGGGTGCTACAGCTTCTCGGCAGGCGATGACCGCAAGCCCTGCGGCCAGAACATTCTTGGCGGCATTCACATCCGCATGCCCGGTGTGGGGGCATCTAGTGCACCGGAATACCGCTTGGCTCTCACGGGATTTCGGGTCCACATGCCCACACACCGAACAGCGTTGCGACGTCAACGCTGCCGGAACTTTCACCACGTGCGTCCCGGTATAACGGGACACCGAGGACAACGCCAACTCGAACCGGTACCAGCCCTTCCCCAAGATGGCGCGGTTCAACCCTGATTTACTCGCCGCCCCGTTCGACAGGAAATGACCAGGACGGTCGGGGGCCTCGACCGGGTTGGCGCGGCGAGTCATCTGTTTAGTCCTGAGGTCTTCAAGCACCACCAGGGCATTGGCTGTGGCCAGCCGATGGGCGGTCTTCTGGCAGAAATCCTGCCGCCGGTGGCGCTCGCGTGCCCGCACTTTCGCCAGCGCCGCACGGGTCTTGGCACGGTTGGCCGAACCCTTGACTGCGCGTGAGAGCCGGCGTTGCAACGCCACCACCCGCCGCTGCTCGCCAGCACTGACAAACCCCTGGTCGATAAGCTGCCCGCCGCTGGTCGCGAGCGCCACCACGACACCACGATCCACACCCACCGCAGCCCCCGGCTCCCCATGGGCCACCACAGCCTCGATACCGTCGTCAACCAGGAACGCGACATACCAATGCTCGCCGTCTTTGGTCAGCGTGGCTGAGCGGATGATCTCACCATCGAGGCTGCGGGTCTGCCGGAACCTCACCCACCCCAGCTTGGGCAGCTGCACCCGCCCATGCCGGGCATTGAGCTTTTCCACGGGCATCTTGTTGCCCTCGGGAAACCTAAACGACGGTGCCCACCGTCTACCGGAGCGCCACCGCACGCCAAACGTGCCATGGGTGCGGCACGCCTTGTCCAGGTCCATCAACGCCTGCTGTAGGCAGTGCCCCGGTACCTCCGAGAGCCACAGCTGCTCCGTCTTGGCCTCGGCCAGTTCCTTGGCCTGCGGTTGGTAGTTCATCCACGCCCCACGGCGCCGGTATTCACGCCGCTGCTCCAGACCGGTGTTCCACACCGCCCGACACACCGACCCGATCCGCTCAGCGAACACCGCCTGCCCAGCGGTGAACTCGACCCGAAACCGCCGTCCCGTCAACACAACCGCGACCCTGCCACACAGCACCGACAACCCTGCCGCCAGACGCGACTCCTAATCCCGCCACGTGCGACCTTGATGCGCTCACCCCCATGGCTAAAGCCAGGGGTCCGCCGCGCCACGCATTTCCGATCGGCCTGACCGGTACCAAACGCGACGGCGGGGTCGGGTCGGTGACGTTCTCCCCGCCGCGGCTCACCTCCTGCACCGTTTGAGGTCGGGCGGTCGGGCGGTCGGGATCGGCTGGTCGTCGTCGCGGTGGCCGAAGACCCCGAAACCGTCGACCATCTGCTTTCCCGGCGCCGATGACCAGTCCCATGCCATGATCTGACGCCTGGACCGGCGGCTGAACATGGCGCGCAGCAGTTCGTAGCCGTCCGCGTTCAGGGTCGTGACGGGATCACCCGAGCCGCAATGCCATTCCTGTCCTACCTCGTCCTGGACCGCCAGCGACGTGCTGTCTTTCAGGCCGTACGCGAACCGTTTCATCAGCACCTCCAGGAAGGGCTGCTGCCAGTGCTTGCGGGCGACGCGGCCAAGCCCCAGCGCCTCGTGCAGGTCGGCTTCGTGACAGATCAGGTCCGCGGCCAGATTGGGGCCGACGAAACGCTGGCCCGCCAGATCGGATTCGACCGCTTGGGCGACGGTCTCCCACTCTTCGAGGAGGCGTCGCACCGGGCGGTGCCGGCGTTCGCTGACGTGCCGGGCAGTCCACTTGTCGCCCGGCACACCGTCCAGCCGTCCCGCGGCCAGATCGGCGGCACCACCGACCACGTGCGCCAGCACCTCGTGCACCGTCCACCCCGGCGTGGCCGGCACCGCGGTGCGACGTTGTTCGTCGTCGAGTCCGGCGGCCAGGGCGGCGACCCGGCCGCGAGTGGCGCGGTAACTGGCGTCAAGCATGGTGAGCCCCCTCGTCTCGGCATCGGGAAGCCAGTGTGCGCAACAGTTTTTCGGCCAGCCGACGGTGGGTGGTGTTCTGCGAGGCGGCCAGCAGCCAGCCGTCGCCGGTCCGCACCGCGATGCTGGTGTTCACCCGTAGACCCCGACTGCGACGCCGTGCTCTTTTGGTCACCGTGGCGCGGGCGTGGATCAGCGCCACGTCTGGGGTCAAAAACCGCAGCCCGGTGACCTCTACGTTCAGCCGCGACCCGCGCAGCAGTTTCGCGAACAGCGGGGCATACGACGCGGCGATCGCCTCGCGACCGTGGCGGTGGGCGCCCAGGAAGGTGACGTAGTCCGCGTCGGGCGTGAAGACCGCCGCGTAGGCCACCGGGTCCCCGGAATTCCAGCCTGCGACCTGCTGCGCGAGCAACTCCCGGATGGCGGCTTCGTCGCCGGTCATGACGCGAACCCCGCGCTCCGCAGGTTGGCCACCACGACCCGGCCCAGCAGCGACGGATCGCGTAGCCGCGACGGCGGGTCGACGAGGTTGCGCACCCGCAGGAGCCGTTCGGTGACGGTGATGTCGCGGGACGCGGCCGTCCCGACCGCGTCTGCGAACAGCCCGTTCAGTCGCTGGCGGACCGGATGCGGGTGATCGGGCGACGAGGGACGATCGTTGGCCGCGTTTGCCGCCCAGATCGGTGCGATATCGGTGGCCGCGGCGCGAAAGAACCGGTGCGGCAGGTCCGATCCCCGCTTTCGCAGGCAGTCGCGCAGCGCGAGCGCCTGCAGCGCCGCGGTCGTCATGCCCTGGCCGTGCAGCGGATTGAGCCGACAGAGTCCGTCACCGGTCACCACCAGTCCGGCGGGGAAGCGCGGCATGCGGTCGTAGCGGTGCCACAGTGCCCCGGTGTCACGGGAGACCGCGATGTCGCCCACCGGGGTGGCGCCGCGCAGCCCGGCCATGATGGCCGCCGGAAGGACCTGCTTGGCCGCGGCCAGCATCGCGGTGAAATCCGGTGGGGGAGCGCCACAGTCGCCCCGGCGGGCGATGGCCAGCATCCAGGTGTCCTGCTCGTAGGCCATCAGCAGCAGCACCGGAGCGGGTCGGCCTTGGTTGATGAAGACCATCTGGTCGGCGAGCCGTCCCGGCGGGATGCGCAGCAACTGGCTGGAGTAGCCCCAGGTCGCACCGAGGCGCTGCTCGGGCACACTGCCGAAGCCGTTTCGGGTCAGGAACTCCGCGGTGCGGGCGGACCGTCCCGTCGCGTCGACGACGAGCTCGGCGTGCAGAATCTGCGTCAGCCTGTTGCGCCGATTCGTGATGCGCACGCCGGTGACGACGCCCCGGTCGTGCACCGGTTCGACCGCGTCGTGGCCGTCGAGAAACGCGACGTTGCCGAGCTTGTCGACGTGTTGTCGCACGTGAAACTCCACGAACGGCCGGCTCGCGCTGTAAATCGCCAGGGCACGGGGATCGGCGAGCCTGCCGGTCCGGTTCAGCTCGTGACGGCCGATCCGCGCATACCGCCCGGACAGGTCGGCGTTGTCGATGACCACCGCGCCGGCGGTGGCGAGGTCGTCGAGGATGCCGGGAAACAACTCACCGAGGACGGCCGTACCGCGGGTGAGGAAGCTGTGCAGGTGACGGCTCTGCGGAACCCCCTTGCGGTGGGCGGGGTGATCGGGGAGCCGATCGCGGTCCACCACCGTGACGCAGTCGTAGAACTCCGATGCCACCCGGGCCGCCAGTAGTCCGGCCATCCCGGCGCCCAGCACCACCGCAGACGTTCCCGATGCGCCCACTGCAATCCCCTTCCCGACGTCAGGGGCCCACGATACACATAAATTAAGAAAGTTAAGAGTATCTTGGCGTAACAGTAAGATCGCTAGCCGATCGGCACCGGTTGCGCCCGGGTCGGCGCCTCGTCGGAGGCGAGGATCGGAGCAGGCGCCGCGGTGGGCCGCCGGTAGACGTTGATCGGCCACCAGAACCACCGGCCGAGCAGCGCCGCGATCGACGGGGTGATCAGGCTGCGGACGATGAAGGTGTCGAACAGCAGGCCCAGTCCGATGGTGGTGCCGATCTGCCCGACCGAGCGCAGGTCACTGGCGATCATCGCGATCATGGTGACCGCGAACACCATTCCGGCGGCCGTCACCACCTTCCCGGTGGCGCCCATCGCGCGGATCAGCCCGGTCTTCAAGCCCGCCCTGGGCCCCGAGCTGATCTCCTCCTTCATCCGCGAGACCACCAGCAGGTTGTAGTCCGAACCCACCGCCAGCAGCACGATCACGCTCATCGCGATCACCAGCCACTGCAACTCGACACCGAACACGTACTGCCACAACAGCACGGACAGCCCGAACGAGGAGGCCAGCGACAGCACCACGGTTCCCACGATCACGATCGAGGCGACCAGCGCGCGGGTGATCAGCAGCATCACCACGAAGATCAACACAATGGCGGCGATCGCCGCGATCAGCAGGTCGTAGTGGGCACCGGTCTGTATGTCGGCGTAGGTGGCTGCGGTGCCGCCGAGGAAGAACTTCGCCTTGGCCAGCGGGGTGCCCTTGACGGCCTCCTTGGCGGCTTGGAGTTCGGCACCGACGTGCGAGATGCCTTCGACCGTAGCGGGATCGGTGTCGTGGGTGATCAGGATGCGCGCCGCCTGACCGTCCGGTGACATCATCAGCTCCATCCCGCGCTGAAAGTCGGGGCTGTCGAACGCCTCCGGCGGCAGGTAGAACATGTCGTCGTTGCGGGCATCGTCGAACACCTGGCCCATCACCGCGGCGGTGTCGGTCATCTGCTCCAGCTGCGTCAGCACCTGGCCGAAGCTGCTGTGCATGGTCAACATCAGATCGCGCATGTTGGTGGTGATGGCGATCATCGGCGGGATCTGGTCGGCGATCGCCGGTGTGATGCCGTCGACCCGGTCCAGCTGGTCGGCTAAGGCCGTGGTGTTCTCGGCCAGCTTGTCGAAGCCGTCCGTGGCGTCGAACATCGACCGGAACGCATTGCAGACGCCGATGTTGAAACAGTGCGGCTCCCAATAGAAATAGTTGCGCAGTGGACGGACCTCGTCGTCGAAGTCGGCTATCCGGTCGCGCACTTCGGCCATGGTGCCCTGCATGTCATGGGTGGCCTGGTCGGTGCCGTGGGTGGCGTCGGACAGCTGCACGGTCAGGCCGTGCAGCCGGTCCATCACCGTGACCATTGAGGAGAGTTGATCGGCCATCGTCTGGGTGTCATCGAGGCGGGCCTTGAGGAACTGGAGGTTCTCGGCCACCGTGACGCCCTGCGCGCTGATCTGGAACGGCACCGACCCGTGTTCCATCGGCGGACCGAGCGGGCGGGTGATGCTCTGTACCCGTTCGATGCCGGGGATCCGGAAGATGTTGCGCGCGACGCGATCCAGCACCAGCATGTCGCGCGGGTTGCGCATGTCGTGATCGGCTTCGACCATCAGCATGTCCGGGTTCATCCGTGCGGAGCTGAAGTGTTTCTCCGCTGCGGCGTAGCCGATGTTGGATGGCACGTCGGACGGGATGTAGTGCCGGTTGTCGTAGCTGGTCTTATAGCCGGGCAACACCAGGACACCGACGGCCGCAACGGCACTCGCGGCGGCCAGGATCGGCACCGGCCAGCGCACCACGGCCGTTCCGACCTTGCGCCACCCGCCGGTCTTGGTGGCCCGCTTGGGGTCGAGCAGCCCGAACCGGCTGCTGACCGCGAGGACGGCCGGCGCGAACGTCAGCCCCATCGCCAGGATGGTGAACATGCCCAGCGCGCACGGCACCGCCAGGGTGTTGAAGTAGTTCAGTCGGGTGAAATGCAGGCACAGCATCGCGCCGGCGATGGTCAAACCAGAGCCCAGAATGACATGGCTGACGCTTGACAGCGTTGTGCGCTGGGCACTTTCACGTTCCTCGCCGGTCCCACGGGCCTCGTGGTAACGCCCGATGAGGAAGATCCAGTAGTCGGTTCCGGCCGCGATGGCCAGCGCAGTCAGGATGCTGACCACGAACGTCGAGATCGCGAAGACACCGAAGTTGCTCAGCACCGCGATCAGCCCGCGGGCCATGCTCATCTCGGTGACCACGACCAGCAGCCCGATCACGGTGGTGGCGATCGAGCGGTAGACCACCAGCAGCATCACCGCGATGACTGCCAGGGTTATCCCGGTCATCTTCACCATGGACGCGTCGCCGGCCTCGTTGGTGTCGGCGACCAGGGCGGCCTGGCCGGTCACGTAGGGCCGCAGGCCGGCCGGGGGGTCGGAATGCTCGACGATGTCCCGCACCGCGTCGACCGATTCGACGCCGCGGGCCGAGCCCTGGTTGCCCGCGAGGTGCACCTGCACGTAGGCGGCCCGGCCGTCCTCACTCTGCGACCCCGCCGAGGTGACCCGGTCGCCCCAGAAGTCCTGCACGTGCTCGACGTGTGCGGTGTCGGCCTGCAGGGCGCCCACCAACCGGTCGTAGTAGCGGTGCGCGGCGCTGTCCAGGTCACCGAGCGGTTCGTCGCCTTCCAGCACGATCATCAGCACGGAATCGGAACTGAACTCGCCGAATTTCTCCCCGATGTGCTTCATCGCGATCACCGAAGGCGCGTCCTGCGGTGAGAGCGAGACGGCATTGCGCGCGCCGACGATCTCCAGTTGCGGCACCAGCAGGTTGGTCGCGGCGGCCGCGGCGAGCCAGAACAGGATGATCGGGATGGCCAGGGCGCGAATGATCCGGCTCATGCTGCCTTCACCACGCAGAACGTCGCGGCAGCGTGTCCCTCGGCCTGCTGCTGGTCGCGCAGTTCGCCGTTGACGGTGATCCGGCAACCCAGCTCGTTGCTGTCGCCCTGGGCCATGACGTTGGCGAACACGCTCGGCTGCGTCGTGGTCAACGTCAGCGACCACGGCAGGGAGCCGAACGTCGCCGCCCGGGACTGGGCGCGTTCGTCGACGTAGCTGACCATGCCCGAGGTGCCTTCGGGGCCGTAGATCTCGTAGGTGACGTACTTGGGGACGGTGGAGACGATCTCGCCGCTGGCGCTGCCGGCGGCGGACTGATCGGCGCCGAAGATGCCGTGGAACCGGTAGATGACCAGTACGGCCACGGCTGCGACGGGGACGATCACCAGTACGACCCACAGCCGCTCAAGGGGCCCCCGAAGCTTTTGCATTGTGCTCATGGACGTAACCTTACGAGCATAAGGAAACACATGTAAAGTTAGATTGTGGCGGCTCACACCAATGTGTGGATTGTTGTGCAGCACGCAACAGAGCCACAGCTAACGGTCGTTAGGATGATGACGTGCCCAGTCCCTCTCGTCGGCGCAATATGCGAGGTCACGGTGCATTGCTGCGCGAGGAGATCCTGGCGGCGGCCGCGCGGGTCATCGACACCGCGGACAGTGAAGGCGAGGTGTCGCTGCGGCGCATCGCCCGCGAGGCCGGTATCGCGGCGCCGTCGGTCTATGCACACTTCGAGGACCGGGATCGGGTGCTCGAGGCCGTCGCCGAATCGAGCTGGGTGCAGGTGTCCGAGGAGATCGCCGAGCAGGTTCAGGCGGCCACCGATCCCCGCGAGCGCCTGCTGATCGGTTGTCGGGTGTATGTGTCATTCGCGCAGCGGCATCCGCTGCGCTACGCCCTGATGACCCAGGACGGTCACGCGCCGCCGGCGGCCCGCCAGGCGCTCGCGGTGGTCACCAGGGGGCTGTTGGCCTGCCGTGGGCAAGCGCGGGGTTCGGATCCGGACTCCGACCGGATCGCCGCCGCGTTGTCGGTGGCGTTACACGGCGTCGCGATGCTGCACCGTAGCGACGCCCCGAACCTGTGGCTCAGCGACTTCAGCACCGACGAGGTGATCAGGACACTGGTCGATGCCGCGACGTTGTTGCTGGCCGACGCGGTACCCGACTGAGCTATCGGTTGCGGGACCCGCGCCCCCATGCCACCCTTCAGCATGTGATCGCGACCACAGGTCTCCCCAGGATCTCTCACAGCTAACTCCCGGCCACCTTCCAGCGAGTCGATCTAGATTCAGCCGTTGGCCACCCTGGTGGTCAGCCGAAGCCCCTCACGCACAAAGGTCGGGTGACATGGAATTTGGTGCGATGCCGCCGGAAGTTCACTCCGGCCTGATGTACTCCGGAGCGGGACCCGGGCCGCTGTTGGCCGCCGCCGCCGCATGGCACGGGTTGGCCGGCGAGTTGCACACCGCGGCCGCGGCTTACCGTTCGGTGATCGCCGACCTGGCCGGTACCTGGCACGGGCCGTCCGCCATGGCGATGGCGGTAGCGGCCACGCCCTACGCCGAGTGGATCGGTGCCACCGCCGTGCGGGTCGAGCACGTGGCGGTCCAGGTCTCCTCGGCGGCCGCGGCGTACGAGGCCGCATTCGCGGCGCACGTCCCGCCGCCGGTGATCGCGGCCAACCGCAGCCTGCAGTTGACGCTGGTGGCGACCAACCTGCTGGGACAGAACACCCCGGCGATCGCGGCAACCGATGCCCTCTACGCCGAGATGTGGGCGCAGGACGCCACCGCCATGTACGGCTATGCGGGTGCTGCGGCGGCCGCCACTCAGGTCAGTGCGTTCGACCCGGCTCCGGAGGCCGCCGACCTCGGTGCCGGGACCCGGGCGGTCACGGCGGCGGAGAGCGCCGCAGCCAGGACCGCCTCGGCCGCCCCGTCGAGGGTCTCGCAGATGCTGTCGGCGGTGCCGAGGGCACTGCAGAACCTCAGCCCGTCCCCGGCGCAGGCGACGTCCGCGGTCGGCGATGTCGGGTCCGGTCTCGGGGATCTCGCCAAGTTCCTGGGCGACCTGGCGGGGCCGTACTCGCCGCTCGGTCACCTCGCCAACCTCGGCAGCGGGTGGCTGATCGCCGGGCAGCTGGTGGGCTTGGCCCAGAATCCGCCCGGGGTGGCCGCCCTGCTCAGTGGTCCGGCCCCGGTGACCGGCGCGCTGGGGCCGCTGTCGGGCGGGTACATCTCATTCCAGTCGCCGCTGACGGCGGGCGCCACGACGGTGGCCGCGACAACGGGACAGGCAAGCATGGTCGGGTCGTTGTCGGTACCGGCGAGCTGGGCCAGCGCCGCGCCGGGCGGAAAGGTTCTGCCGGCGGCCCTGGCGAGCAGTTCGGTGAGTTCCAGTGCCTCGGCGTTCGCCGTCGAGGGCTCGTCGAGCGCGATGTTCAACGAGATGGCGTTGTCGAGCCTGGCCGGCCGCGCCGTCGGTGGCACGGCCGTGCAGTCCGTCGCGGGCGGCGCCGTGCGGGTGATCGACAAGGCGCCCGACACCGAGGCGCTGACCACCGCCACCATCCTGGTCATCCCGGTACCCGAGGACTAGGGGAGGTGCTGTGATCGATTTCGCCACGATTCCGCCGGAGATCACCTCCGGCCTGATGTACACCGGCCCGGGAGCCGAGTCGCTGCTCGCCGCGGCCACCGCCTGGGACGGGCTGGCCGGCGAGTTGCAGTCCGCCACCACCTCCTACCGGACGGTGCTCGCGGCGCTGCCGGCCGACTGGACGGGCCCGTCGTCGGCGGCCATGGTCGCCGCCGCGACGCCCTTCGTGGACTGGATGTCGACCGCCGCCGCGCAGGCCACCCAAGCGGCGGTGCAAGCCGGCGCCGCGGCGAGCGCATTCGAGGTGGCGCTGGCCGCCGTGGTGCCGCCGCCGGTGATCGCGGCCAACCGCAGTCTGCGCGAAGCGCTGCTGGCGACCAACACCTTCGGGCAGAACACCGCGGCGATCGCGGCCGCCGACGCCCAGTACGCGCAGATGTGGGCTCAGGACGCCGGCGCGATGTTCCAGTACTTCGCCGCCGCGGCCGCCGCTACCCGGTTGACGCCGTTCGCCGCGCCGCCGCAGATCACCAACCCGGCCGGCCAGATCGCGCCGGGTCTCGCCGCGGCCGGGGATGCGTCGGAGATCTCCGGGATCTACGAGGGCCTCTTCAGCACCCTCGGCGGGTTCATGAAGTTCGGTGGCCTCGGCAACTTCGTGCTGAGCGGGCCCAACTTCGGCATGGTCCAGTTCAAGACGTTCTACAAGCCGCAGTCGCTGTTGCCGGAGGTCCCCAAGTCCGCGCTCGGGGCGGGATTGGGCGGGAACGGGATGGCGGGATTGGGCGGGAACGGGATGGCGGGATCGGGCGGGAACGGGATGGCCGGATTGGGAGCCGGATTGGGGGGTGGTCCGAGGTCGGCGGCGAGCAGCGGCATGGTCCGCGCGGTGACGGCCGGCGTCGGCACCGCGCCGACGGTCGGGGCGCTGTCGGTGCCGCAGGGCTGGGCGACCGCCACCCCGGCGATCCGGTTGGCCGCCACCGCACTGCCGGCGGTCGGCAGCGCAGTCGCGGCGCCGTCGGCCGGCGCGGCGGGCCTGCTCAACCCGGCCGCATTGGGCGCCCTGACCGGCGGCGCCCTGGGCACTCCGCGGTCGCAGCTGATCAACGGCGCCAACGTTCGTGGCGGGGCCGCCAAGGGCGGCAAAGGTCAGGCCCCGGTTCAACTCGACCGTGTCCTAGCCCAATTGCAGAAGCAGAAGGATGCCGTCCAGCATTGGCAGATCGACGAGGCCGGTCTGGACGACCTGCTTGAGGAACTGTCGAAGAAGCCCGGCTTCCACGCGGTGCACCTGAAAAAGGCCGCCAAAGCAACCGGGTCAACCGCCGCGGCGACGGCAATCCCGTGAAGTCGCTGCTGGCACTGGCCGTTACGGCCGGCCTCGCCGTTGCCTGGGCCGCTCCCGGGAACGCCGATCCCGAACCGGGCGCCCAACCCGACCCTGCGGGCGGGGGCTTGCACAACGCGGCGTTCCTGGAGACGCTGCGGGCCGCCGGAATCACCTACACCAACTCGAGCCAGGCCATTGACGCCGCCCGCGCGGTCTGCGGCCTGGTTGATCGGGGCGAACCCGGCTTGCAGGTGATCGCCGACCTGAAGGCGAATAATCCCGGCTTCACCACCGACGGCGCGGCCCAGTTCGCCGCCATCGCCGCGGACACCTATTGCCCGCACCAACTGACGAAGAAGTGACGGGCGCGAGCTGTCGGCTGCGTCTGGCCGAGTCGGAATCTCACGACGCGCCGACGGCGTGTCACGTCGTGAGATTCCGGCTCGCGGGCTCGGTGGAGGCTAGCCGCCGCTGGGTGCGGGCGCGGCCGGCCGGGGTTGCGGCATGAAACCCTTCAGCACGTCGGGCAGACCCGCGGACTGCTCCGGTACCGGTGCGCAGGTGGGCGGGCATTCGGTCAGCTGCCAAGGCGCACAGCGGTCAGTCCGGAATGTGGTGTCGCCCGGCTCGATCAGCACCACCTGCGGCTTCTTGGTCATCGCACTGTCGACGATCTTGTCGCCGCTGACCCGGCGCCAGTAGCAGGCGTTACCCTCCCGCGGGCCGTCCGAGCGGTAGGTGCCCGGCACGATGTCCTTCCCGACGGCGTAGGTGCCGTCGGCGTCGATCACCTGTTTGGGTGCGGGCGGGGGAGTCGGCTCCGCCCCGGCGACCCCGCTGGCCGTCCAGCACACCGCGAGTGCGACGGCCGCCGTCCCGGCCAGCTTCTTCGGTCTCATATCAGGCGAGCGTACCGGCGCGTCCAGCGCTACGGCTTGACGCCGACGGTGATCAGGTCCGACACCAGCAGCGTCCAGGCCGGCCGCGCCACCCGATGCTGGTCGGCGAGGCTGAACCCGGCGCCGGTGAACAACGCGCGCATCTCCGCCGGCGTCGGCTGGTGCGCCGGGTTCCAGCGGGCACCCAGCAGCCGGCGCAGCGGGACGGGGTGGCGTGGGCTCAGCGCGGTGACCGCCGCCATTCCGCCCGGCACCAGGACCCGGTGAAACTCCCGCACCGCGGCCGGCTGGTCGAAGAAATGAAACGCCGAGCTGGTCACCACCGCATCGAGGGCCCCGTCGTCGAACGGCAGGCGTTCGGCCGGGCCGGTCAACCACTGCACCCGCGTCGAGCGCGCCCGGGCCTCGTTGAGCATCCCGGCGGACATGTCCACCCCGTAGACGGCTTCGGGCCCCAGTTCGCGTTCGATCCGGTCGGCGAGAATGCCGGTGCCGCAGGCGATGTCGGCCACCCGGGCCGGCTGGTGGGCCCGCAGCGCGGCGATCAGCTCGTCCTGGGCCGGGCGGTAGACCCAATGTTGCAGGTAGCGGGCGTCGTAGGCAGGAGCGGCCCAGCTCCAGAATCGGGTGATCGCGTCGTTGAGACCTCTGCGCGGTATCGGAGTTGCCACAACAGGAAATCTACCGCCGTGCCGATGAGGGGGGTGCCAGTGAGAAGGTGTACCCATGACCGTCTGCTACCGGCACCCGGACCGGGCCACCGCGCTGCGCTGCACCCGATGTGAGCGCTACATCTGCGGTGACTGCATGCGTGGTGCCGCCGTCGGGCAGCACTGTGTCGAGTGTGCACAGGCCGGCGCCGCCCAGGCGCGTGCGCCCCGAACCCGGATTCGGGGCACCTCGGGGGCACCGGTGATCAGCTACGGGCTGATCGCGCTGAACGTGCTGGCATTCATCGGGCAGATGTCGCGCAACTTGGACTCCGAGTTGGTGCTCTGGTCACCGGCAGTGGCCGACGGGCAGCTCTACCGCTTGCTGACCTCGGCGTTCCTGCACTACGGCGCGATGCATCTGCTGCTCAACATGTGGGCGCTGTATGTGGTGGGCCCGCCGCTGGAAGGCCTGCTCGGCCGGGTGCGATTCAGCGCGCTGTACCTGCTCAGCGCGCTGGGCGGCTCGGTCGCGGTCTATCTGCTGGCCCCGCTGGACACCGCCACCGCCGGCGCTTCAGGTGCCATCTTCGGCTTGTTCGGCGCGACGCTGATCGTCGGTCGGCGGCTGAACATGGACATCGGCTGGGTGGCCGCGATCATCGGAATCAACTTGGTCTTCACCTTCACCATCCCGCGGATCAGCTGGCAGGGGCACGTCGGCGGGCTGATCACCGGGCTGCTGGTGGCGTGCGCCTACGTGTATCCCGCGCCGGGGATTCGCAACCGGGTCCAGGCCGGCGCCAGCATCGCGCTGCTGGCGCTGTTCGTTGCGTTGATCTGGTGGCGCACTGCCGAATTGGTCTCCTGACGCCGAGCGTGTCCTCCCGGTCCGACGCCTGGTCGCCCCCTAAGCTTTCGGTGGTCCACCAGCGAGAGGATCGACCAATCGGCGCCAACGGCGACCAGGATGAGATGAGTCGACCGGTCGGGAACCGGACTCGCCAGGCCACCTCGGAGCGCACCTCAGGCAAGCCCCGCTGGGTTGCGCCGGCCCCGCGTGCCGCCCGGTTGGCCACTGCACGCGCCGCGGACCGGGTTCGGCGGGAGCGGCGCCGGCCGGGCATTCACGCCCTCGACGGCCTGCGTGCGATAGCTGTCGCGTTGGTGCTGGCCGATCACGGCGGCATCCCGGGAATGCCGGGTGGGTTCATCGGGGTCGACCTGTTCTTCGTCCTGAGCGGATTCCTGATCACCGCCCTGCTGATCGACGAGCTTCACCGGACCGGACGGATCGACCTGACCGGGTTCTGGATCCGCCGCGGCCGTCGGCTGCTGCCCGCCCTGGTGCTGATGGTGCTGACCGTCGCGATCGCCCACGAACTACTGCCCTCGGACGCGGTGGTGGGGCTACGGGAGGATGCGATCGCCGCGTTCTTCTGGATGGCCAACTGGCGGTTCATAGCCCAGCACACCGACTACTTCACCGAGGCGGGCACCCCGTCGCCGCTGCAGCACACCTGGTCACTGGGTGTCGAGGAGCAGTACTACTTCGTCTGGCCGCTGCTGCTGATCGCGATCGCCCTGTCGCTGGCATTTCGCGCCCGCCGCCGCGGCCGCCTGGCCACCGTCGGGGCGGTGCGGCTGACCGTCTTTCTGCTGGCCAGCGCCGGGGCGGCGGCATCTGCGGCCGCGGCCGAGATGCTGGCCTCCTCGGGCTTTGAGGCCGCCCGCGACCGGGTCTACTTCGGCACCGACACCCGCGCGCAGGCGCTGCTGATCGGCGCCGCGGCGGCGGCACTGCTGGTGGGGGACTGGCCCGCGCTGACCGCAGGCTGGTCGGTGGTCCGCACCCGCCGGGGTCGCTGGGTCGCCCGACTGCTGCCGCTGGCCGGGCTGTTAGTGCTGGCAGCGGCGTCGCATCGCGCCACCGGCAGCGCGCAGGAGTTCCAGGGCGGACTGCTGACCATCGTCGCCGTCGCCGCGATTGCGGTGATCGCCCCGGTTGCGCTGCACCAGGGCGGGCTGGTGGGGCGCGCGCTGGCGTGGGCTCCGCTGGTCTGGTTGGGGACCATCTCCTACGGCGTGTACCTGTGGCACTGGCCGGTCTTTCTCGTGCTCAACGGCCAGCGCACCGGGTGGTCGGGATGGGCGCTGTTCACCGTGCGGTGCGCCGCCACGCTGGCGGTGGCTGCGGTGTCGTGGTGGGTCATCGAGGAGCCGATCCGCCGGTGGCGGCCGGCTCAGGTGTCACTACTGCCGCTCGGGGCGGCCGTCAGCGCCACCGCGGTGGCGGTCACGGTGTTCGTGGTCCCGGTCGTCGATCGGCCGACCGCCCAGACCGGCCTGACCCCCGACGTGGCGGCTGCCGCCGCCGTGTCGCCATCGCCGCCGCTCCCGCCGTCGGATTCCAGAAAGCCGCGGCCGCAGCCCGTGCGACATGATCCCCACCGGCCGCGCACCGTCTCGGTGTTCGGCGACTCGATCGGGTGGACGCTGATGCACTATCTGCCGCCGACCCCCGGCTACGACTTCATCGACCACACCGTCGTCGGTTGCAGCATCGTGCGCGCCGGGCCCTACCGCTGGGCCGGCAAGACCATCGATCAGGGACGGGACTGCGACGGATGGCCGGCCCGGTGGGCGCGGCAGGTCAAGGGGGACCAATCCGACGTCGTGCTACTGATCGCCGGCCGCTGGGAGACCGTGGACCGCGTCAACGAGGGCCAGTGGACCCACATCGGTGACCCGACGTTCGACGCCTATCTGGCCTCGGAGTGGCGCCGCGCACTCGACGTGCTGGAGTCCGGCGGCAGTCGAGTGGTGGTGACCACGGTGCCCTACAGCCGCTACGGCGAGCGCGCCGACGGCAGCCTGTGGCCGGAGGACGACCCGAAGCGGGTTGATGCCTGGAACGCCCTGCTGCGCCGGGTGGTCGCCGGGCGCAATGCCGTGACGGTGGTCGACTTGAACAGGAAACTGGGGCCGGCCGGCGGCTACACCGCGAAGGTCGACGGCATCAAGGTGCGCAGCGACGGCATTCACCTGACGCCCGAAGGGGTGAAGTGGCTGGTGCCGTGGCTGGAGGAATCGATCAGCTGACCCGGCGGCGGCAGATCAGCCCGCCGAACCCGCCTACTCCTGAGGGCAACGTCACACCGGCTCGCGGGTGCTGAAATTAAATTAGTTTTGCTAACATAGTATTTATCGGCGCAGCGCCGCGCCCCGCAAAAAACACTTCCGCGAGATATCCCCAAGAGGTTCGAATATGAAGACTGCTAACCCCGTCAACCCCACTGCCACCGACGACCAGGACCGCTTCATCGCCGAACTGGCCGCCCACGACCCCCAATTCGCCGCAGCCCAACCCGACCAGGCCGTCGCTGACGCCGCCGGCCGACCCGGGCTGCGGCTGCCGCAACTCGTCCAGACCGTGCTGGCCGGCTACTCCGACCGGCCCGCGCTGGGCCAGCGCGCCGTCGACTTCGTCGCCGACCCGGCCACCGGCCGCACCGTCGCGAAGTTGCAGCCCCGCTACGACACCATCACCTACGGCGAGCTGGCCGAACGGGTCCGCGCCCTGAGCGCCGCCCTGGACGCCGCCGCCGTCCGGCCCGGCGACCGGGTCGCGGTGCTGGGTTTCACCAGCGTCGACTACACCGTCATCGACGTGGCGCTGGGCCAGCTCGGCGCCGTCTCGGTGCCGCTGCAGACTTCCGCGGCAGTCAGCTCCCTGACGCCGATCGTGGCCGAGACCGAGCCCCGCGTCATCGCCGCCAGCGTCGACTCGCTGCCCGATGCCGTTGACCTGGTCCGCACCGGTCCCGCTCCCACCCGCCTGGTGGTCTTCGACTACCACGAGCAGGTCGATGAGCACCGCGAAGCGCTGGCCGACGCCCGTTCACAGCTGGCCGACATCGAGGTCGTCGTCGAGCCGCTGGCCGAATTGCTCACCCGCGGCCGGGCCCTGTCGCCGGCGGACACGGCAGGCCTGGCGGCCCAGCCGCACCGCGACGCCGGCGAGGAGACCGACCCGCTGGCACTGCTGGTGTATACCTCCGGCAGCACCGGCGCACCCAAGGGTGCGATGTACCCGCAGAGCAACGTGGCGCGGATGTGGGTCCGCTCGGCCAAGAACTGGTTCGGGCCGACCGCCGCCTCGATCACGCTGAACTTCATGCCGATGAGCCACATCATGGGCCGCGGCATCCTCTACGGCACCCTCGGCAACGGCGGCACCGCCTACTTCAGCTCACGCAGCGATCTCTCCACGTTCCTCGAAGACCTCGCGCTGGTTCGACCCACCGAGCTCAACTTCGTGCCCCGGATCTGGGAAATGCTCTACCAGCACTTCCAGAGTGAATTGAACGGGTTCACCGATGTCGACCCGAACGCTGAGGCGCAGGTGCTCGCGCGGCTGCGCCGCGACCTGCTCGGCGGGCGCTGCATCTTCGCGATGACCGGCTCCGCCCCGATCTCCGACGAGCTGCATTCCTGGGTCGAGGAGCTCACCGAGCAGCACGTGCTGAACGGCTACGGATCCACCGAAGCCGGCATGGTGCTCTTCGACGGCGAAGTGCAGCGGCCGCCCGTGCTCGACTACAAGCTGGCCGACGTGCCCGACCTCGGATACTTCGCCACCGACCAGCCGCACCCGCGCGGTGAGCTGCTGCTCAAGTCCGAGAACCTGTTCCCCGGCTACTACAAGCGCCCGGAGATCACCGCCGAGGTGTTCGACGCCGACGGCTACTACCGCACCGGCGACGTGGTCGCCGAGATCGGCCCCGACCGGTTGGTCTATGTCGACCGGCGCAACAACGTGCTCAAGCTGGCCCAGGGCGAATTCGTCACGCTGGCGAAGCTGGAAGCGGCGTTCGGCAACAGCCCGCTGGTGCGCCAGATCTACGTGTACGGCAACAGTGCGCAGCCCTACCTGGTGGCTGTGGTGGTGCCGAGGGAGGACGCCCTGGCGCGCTTCGATGCCACCGGTCTCAAGTCGGCCATCGCCGAGTCGCTTCAGCAAGTCGCCAAGGATGCCGACCTGCAGTCCTACGAGGTGCCCCGAGACTTCATCGTCGAGGCCGAACCCTTCACGCTGGAGAACGGGCTGCTCACCGGCATCCGCAAGCTGGCCTGGCCAAAGCTGAAGGCGTACTACGGCGAACGCCTCGAGCGGCTCTACACCGAGCTGGCCGAAGGTCAGGCCAACGAGCTGACCGAGCTGCGCCGGAACGGCGCACAGCGGCCCGCGCTGGAAACCGTCAGTCGCGCCGCCGCCGCGCTGCTGGGCGCCTCGGCCGGAGACGTCTCCGCCGATGCTCACTTCACCGATCTGGGCGGCGACTCGCTGTCGGCGCTGACCTTCGGGAACCTGCTGCGCGACATCTTCGATGTGGACGTGCCGGTCGGCGTGATCGTCAGCCCGGCAAACGATCTGGCGGCCATCGCCGATTATGTCGAGGCGGAGCGCCGCGGCTCGAAACGGCCGACATTCGCCTCGGTACACGGCCGGGACGCCGTCGAGGTGGCCGCCGCCGACCTCACCCTGGACAAGTTCCTCGACGAGGCCACCCTGGCCGCGGCGCCGACGCTGCCCGGACCGTCCGAGCAGGTGCGCACCGTACTGCTGACCGGCGCCACCGGCTTCCTGGGCCGCTACCTGGCGATGGAGTGGCTGGAGCGGCTGGATGCCGCTTACGGAGAGTCCGACGGCACGCTGATCTGCCTGGTGCGGGCCCGCTCCGATGAGGATGCCCGCCGCCGGCTCGACGCGACCTTCGACAGCGGCGATGAGAAGCTGCTGGCCCGCTACACCGAACTGGCCGCCAAGCACCTGGAAGTCATCGCCGGTGACAAGGGCGAGGCGAATCTCGGCCTGGAGCAAGAGGTCTGGCAGCGGCTGGCGGACACCGTCGACGTGATCGTCGACCCGGCCGCGCTGGTCAACCACGTGCTGCCCTACAGCGAGCTGTTCGGCCCCAACGCCGTGGGCACCGCCGAACTGATCCGGGTCGCGCTGACCGGCAAGATCAAGCCGTTCACCTACTTCTCCACCATCGGTGTCGGCGACCAGATCCCGCTGGGCCGCTTCACCGAGGACGCCGACGTGCGGGTGATGAGCCCGGTGCGGGCGATCAACGACGGCTACGCCAACGGCTACGGCAACAGCAAGTGGGCCGGCGAGGTGCTGCTGCGGGAGGCTCACGACCTGTGCGGTCTGCCGGTCGCGGTGTTCCGTTGCGACATGATCCTGGCCGACACCGGCTACGCCGGCCAGCTCAACCTGCCGGACATGTTCACCCGGATGATGTTCAGCCTGGTCGCCGCCGGCGTGGCGCCCGGTTCGTTCTACGAGTTGGACGCCGACGGCAAACGTCAGCGCGCCCACTACGACGGTCTGCCGGTGGAGTTCATCGCCGAGGCGTCCACCTCCTTGGGGGCCACCGCCGGTCACGGGTTCGACACCTACCACGTGATGAACCCCTACGACGACGGCCTCGGCATGGACGAGTTCGTGGACTGGCTGATCGAGGCCGGCTACCCGATCCGGCGGATCGCCGACTACGGCGACTGGCTGCAGCGGTTCGAGACCACCCTGCGGGCGCTGCCGGAGCGGCAACGTCAGGCGTCGCTGCTGCCGCTGCTGCACAACTACCAGAAGCCGCAGCCGCCGATCTGCGGGTCGATGGCCCCGACCGATCGATTCCGGGCTGCGGTGCAAGAGTCGGAAATCGGTGCCGCGCAGGATATCCCGCACGTCACACCGGCGGTGATCGTCAAATACATCACCGACCTGGAGTTGCTCGGGCTGCTCTGACTCGAGGCGAGATCAACGCGGTGGCGGGCCAAATATGGTCCGCCACCGCGCTTATGCGCACCGCGCGGAGGCCGGCGCGTGGTTTGACGACCCGGTGTTTCGATGCCACCATGGACTGCAACGACATCCCCGTGTGTCTTGGCCGGAAGGAGGTGAGGGCGAAGTGAGTCCCAGCGACGGTCCGCATCCGTATCGGTGTTCGATGACCGATCTGTCCCTCACCGGCCCCGGCTTCTCCGCCGCGGCCTGAACCGCGAGTTCCGCCGACCCGGAATGGGTCGTGTCGGCATCCCGGCAGGAGAAAATCATGGCTTTTGTTGTCACCCAAAATGTTTCGAGGATTCACGGCACCGCCGTGCGCTCGGCGGGCCGCCGCATGGTCGGCCGGCTGCGCCGCTTGGGTGCGCCGCTGCAGATGGGCCCGCAGCAGCGTGCGGAGCGCTACGTGGCGCACATGCCGACGGCGGTGCTGGGCGCCTGCTGAGCCGATGAGTCCGGTGTCAGCGCAACCACGGCGACCCGCTACGCGCGGCTCCGCCGCGCTTGCGATCGCCTAAGCCTGCACCACGATCGGGTCGCCCAGGTGCACCGTGTTGAAGTACCACGCGGCGTCGTCGGGGCTCAAGTTGATGCACCCGTGGCTGACGTTGGAGTAGCCCTGCGAGCCCACCGACCAGGGCGCCGAGTGAACGTAGACGCCGCTCCAGGTGACCCGCACGGCGTACTCCCCGTTGAGCAGGTAGCCCTCCGGGTCGTTGAGCGGAATGCCGATGGTGCGCGAATCGAACTTGATGGTGCGCTCTTTCGACAATGCGGTGAACGAACCGACCGGGGTGGGACGCTTGGCCTTACCCATCGAGGCCGCCATCACCCGCAGGATCTCGCCGTTGACGCTGACGGTGAAGGTGTGATCGGAGATGTCGGCGAGCCCGAGCACCGCGTCGCCGGTGTCGAAACCCGTCGACATGCCGTGGGCGTCGACGCTGATCGTGCTGTGCGGTGACCAGTAGCCGTCCGGAACCCACTGCACGACATCGTCGCTGACCCATTCGAAATGCCCGGACGGCATGCCCGACGACGTCTTTCCGGACACCGTCTTTCCGGTCACCGTTTTTCCCGTCACCGCGATGTGGATGCCACGCTCGGCGCCCGCCCGGTCACCCACCGGCCCGGTGAACGTCACGATCACCGGGTAGGCCACCCCCACCACCGAACCGGCCGCCGGCTCGATCGCCGCGACGGCGAACCCCCGCTCCGGCGCTTTCTGCGCCGCCTGGCCGATGCCGGTGGAGGCCCCCATCACGAGGGCCACCGAGCCGGCCAGCGCCAAAATTCCCCGCCTCACGCTGTACATGGCTCCATTGTGCCAAGCCCAACGGGTGTGGCGCAGATTTAGTGATTCTCCGACGGCGCGAGGAGGCTTCCCCAGGCCGCTTTGGAACCGGATTCGCCGATGGTGTGGATCGCGAACATCGACGCTCCGGCCAGGGCGATCACCACCGCGACGATGCCCAACCGCGCAGCCGGCGCCACCCTGCCACCGCGCGTCAGCGCCACGTGCAGACTGGCCAGCAGAGCCGCCGCCACAGCCAGGCCCAGCGCCATGTAGAGGCCGTACTCGCCGGCGGCCATGTGCCGGTCGAGCTCGGGTGACCCGTCGATCTTGCCGGTGTCCGCGAGCCACTCGCCGGCGTTGACCGTCGCCGGCGTGACGAGCAGCGTGATGCCGGCCAGCGTCGCCACCAGCCAGACCAGCCGTCGGCGGGCCGCCGGCCACACCGCGCACAGGATGAGCAGGATCGCGGTCAGCGGAACCAGCACCACCACGAAATGCAGCAGTAGGACGTGCGCGGGCAGCCCGGCGATTGTCGACATAAGAGTCCTTTCGTTTCCAGCGTGGGTCATGCGATGGTGCCGGCGTGCGCGGCTGCGGACTCCGGTAGCGGCTCGTATCTGGCGAAACCGCGGGTGAACGAACCGGCTCCGTGCGTCAGCGAACGTAGGTCGACCGCGTAGCGGATCAGCTCGGTCTGCGGGACTTCGGCTCTCACGCAGGTGCGGTCCGCACCGACTTTATCGGTCCCGAGTACCCGGGCGCGGCGGGATGACAGATCGCCCATCACCGCACCGATCAGTTCGTCGGGTACCAGCACCGTGACGTCGTCGATCGGCTCGAGCAACCGCACTCGTCCGGCCGTCGCTGCGTCGCGCAGGGCCGCCGCGCCCGCCATCTGGAACGCGAAGTCCGACGAGTCGACGCTGTGCGCCTTGCCGTCGAGCAGTGTGACCCGGATGTCGACCACCGGATACCCGTCTCCGGCCGCACCGGTGAGCCCCTGCGCCATCTGCGCGCGGACGCCCTTCTCCACGCTGGGGATGAACTGGCGGGGCACCGCCCCACCGACCACGCGGTCGACGAACTCGAAACCGGAGCCCGGGGCCCCCGGCTCCACTTCGATGTCGCAGACCGCGTACTGGCCGTGCCCACCGGACTGTTTCACATGCCGGCCGTGGCCTTTTGACTTGGTGGCGAACGTCTCCCGCAGCGCCACCCGCAGTGCGACGGTGTCCACCGCCACCGCGTAGCGGTGGGCCAGCGCGTCGAGCACGATGCCCGAATGTGTTTCGCCCATGCACCACAGCACGGTCTGGTGGGTTTCCGGGTTCCGTTCGATCCGCAGGCTCGGGTCTTCGGCGGCCAGCCGCGCCAGCCCTACCGCCAGCTTGTCCTCGTCGGTCTTGGCGTGCGGGATGACCGCGACCGGCAGCAGCGGGTCCGGCATCGACCAGGGCTTACAGACCAGCGGTTCAGCTTTGTCGGACAGGGTGTCCCCGGTCTCGGCGTGGCTGAGCCGGCCGATCGTGCAGATGTCGCCGGCCATCACC
This sequence comes from Mycobacterium sp. IDUB_21, assembly GCF_055419425.1. Lineage (NCBI taxonomy): Bacteria > Bacillati > Actinomycetota > Actinomycetes > Mycobacteriales > Mycobacteriaceae > Mycobacterium > Mycobacterium sp. IDUB_21. Next base: position 208,671 of record NZ_JBVAXQ010000007.1, read on the forward strand.
ACAGTGGCCGGCCGCTGTTGTCTCCCGAGCGGAAACGTCAGTGCCCCGATCCGGTCCTCTTCGTCGTGATCGGTGTGGCCGCTGCCCTCGCCGAAGAAACCCGTGCAATGCCCGCTCACATGAATTCCACTGTCGGGCCGGATAGTTCCGGAGAACACCCGTACCAGACTGACCCGGCCGACATAGGGATCCGACGTCGTCCGGACCACTTCAGCCAGCAGCGGCCCGGCCGGGTCGCAACTCAGACCGGGGCGCGCGGCGCCGTCCGGGGTGAACACCTCGGGGAGCGGGTGTTCGGGCGGAGCGGGGAATCCGGCGGTGATGACCTCGAGCAGTTCGGGAATGCCGACGGCGGTGCTGCTGCAGGCCGGGATGACCGGGAAGAACGACCCGCGTGCGACCGCCCGCTCCAGGTCTTTGGTGAGCACCGCCCGGTCGATCTGCTCCCCGCCCAGGTAGCGGTCCAGCAGCGCCTCGTCCTCGGACTCCTCGATGATCGCCTCGATCAGCGCGCCGCGCTGCCGGTCGACGTCGGCCACGTCATCCGCGTCGGCCGCCTCACACTGCGCCGCGGTGAGCAGCCCGATCAGGCCGGCGGGCAGGGTCGGCCCGGTTGTTGCCGGCAGGTACAGCGGCAACACCTTCTCTCCGAACGCCGCCCGGGCAGCGGCCACGCTGGCGGGGTAGTCCGCGCGGGCGTGGTCCAGCTTGGTGACGACCACAGCGCGCGGCATGCCGACCCGGCTGCATTCCTGCCACAGCGCGGTGGTGGCGTCATCGATGTCCTCGTTGGCAGCGACGACGAACAGCGCACCGTCGGCGGCCCGCAGCCCGGCGCGTAGTTCTCCGAGGAAATCGGCGTAGCCCGGGGTGTCGATCAGATTGATCTTGATGCCGTCGTGCGCCAGCGACGCGCACGCGACCCCGACCGACCGCTGCTGACGAATCTCTGCGTCGTCGTAATCGCAGACCGTGCTGCCGTCGGTGATCGAACCGGGTCTGGGCAATACGCCGGAGGCGACCAGCATCGCCTCGACCAGTGTGGTTTTGCCGGAGTCGGGCGGACCGACCAGTACGACGTTGCGGATGGCGGCCGGACTGGCCGCGGTGGGCGCGGAACCCGCACCCCGTGAGGTCCCGGTCTTGTCTGCCATGGCATCCTCCTGAAAGCTCAGCCTTCCTTCAACGGAGGCTGAGCACAACCCCTCCTGCACCACGGTGTTTGGCCAGTTGATGACCGTCTTTTGCAGTCCGTACCGACGGTTCCGGTAAGCTTGCGGTGTTTGTTTCACGAATCCACCGTCTTGGACATGCTCCGGATGTGCTGGATTTCAGCGCGCGCCCGAATCGTGACCGACCGCAGGAGGTAACCGGATGAGCGGATCGCATCGCCCTAGCAGGTGGTGGCTGCTCAGCGTGACAGCTGCAGTGAGCACACTCGGGCTGGGCCTTGTTGCCGTGCCGGTTCAGGCGGCGCCGACGTTGCCCACCATGCCGCTGGACCCGTCGGCGATGGTCGCGCAGGTCGGGCCCGCGGTGGTCAACATCGACACCCAGATGGGTTACCAGAGCGCGGTCGGCGCCGGAACCGGGATCGTCTTGGATCCCAACGGGGTGGTGCTGACCAACAACCACGTCATCGCCGGGGCCACCGGCCTGACGGTGGTCTCGGTCGGCACCGGCCAGAGCTACGAGGTCGACGTGCTCGGCTTCGACCGCAGCCACGACGTGGCGGTGCTGCAGTTGCGCGGCGCCGCCGGCCTTCCCACCGCCATCATCGGCGACTCGTCCAAGGTCGCCGTCGGTGACCCGGTGGTCGCGATGGGCAACGCAGGCGGCCACGGCGGCACGCCGAGTGCGGTGCCGGGGCGCGTGATCGGCCTGAATCAGACGGTCTCGGCCGCCGACGAGTTGACCGGCAGCACCGAGACGCTGACGAACATGATCAAGGCCGACACCGCGATCCGCCCCGGCGACTCGGGCGGTCCGATGGTCAACGCCGCCGGCCAGGTGATCGGGATGAACACCGCGGCGTCGGACAACTACAAGTTCGCCCAGCCCGGCGGCGAAGGCTACGCGATCCCGATCAACCAGGCGATGGCGATCGCCGGACAGATCCGGTCCGGTGTTTCGTCGAGCACCGTGCACATCGGTGAGACGGCGTTCATGGGTGTCGGCGTGGTGGACAACAACGGGGCCGGAGCGCGGGTCGCCCAGGTGCTCGACGGGACCCCGGCCGCTGAGAGCGGTATCGGCAAGGACGACATCATCACCTCGGTCAACGGCCGGCCGGTGAACTCGGCCACCGACCTGACCGACGTACTCGACCAGCGCCACCCGGGCGACACCGTGACACTCACGTGGCGCAGCCCGACGGGCGGCGACCACAGCGCCACCATCACCTTGGCGCCAGGTCCGGTCGGCTGAGGTAGACCCCGTTATTTCAAGGCGCGCGTGATACGTCGGGACTACGACAGCGAAACCAAGCTGTCCTGGGTGCTTGCCGCGCTCGCCGGGGTACTGGCAGCCACGGCATACACCCACTCCGAGGGCTACTTCGTCACGTTCATGACCGGCAACGCCGGCCGTGCGGCGCTGGGGGTGTTCGACGGCAACGAGTGGCTGTCGATCACCGCTGCGGCGCTGCTGGTTTCGTTTCTGGCGGGCGTGGTGGTCGCGTCCGTGTTCCGGCGCCGCGTCTGGCCCAACCAACCGCACGGGGCGCTGCTGCTGACGGCGACCGCGCTGCTGACCGCGACGCTGGTCGACTGGATCTGGGAGGGCGGGCCCTCGCTGCCGCTGCCGCTGCTGCCGATCCTGCTGGTCGCGTTCGGCGTCGGCGCGCTGAACACCACCTTCGTGCGCAACGGCGAAGTGTCGATTTCCTTGAGTTACGTCACCGGCACGGTGGTCAAACTGGGCCAGGGCATCGAACGCCACTTCAGCGGCGGAACCATTCGGGACTGGCTCGGGCACTTCATGCTGTTGACGGGGTACGTCTTCGGGGCCGTGGTCGGCGGCTGCATCAGCCTGGTCGCCGGCGGTACCTGGATGCTGGGCATCGCCACCGTCGTGTGTGTGCTGGCCACCTGGTACACCCATCGCTACACCGGCCGCCGCGACGTGTGGCAGTAGGGCTTCTCCCCACACAACGCACGGCGCCCCAAAACACATCGGCGGCAGCGCTGGATTGCGCTGCCGCCGATGTGGGGGGTTGGGTCGATCAGGTCGGGTCGATACCCACACCCAGCACCCGCTGGATGTCGGGCTTCATCGCGACCAGCTGCTCGTTCCAGTACGGCCAGTCGTGCGTCCCGTTGGCCGGGAAGTTGAACACCCCGTTGTTGCCGCCGGCGGCCACGTAGTTCTGCTGGAACGTCTGGTTGGTGCGCAGCGTCATGCTCTCCAGGAACTTGGCCGGCATGTTGTTGCCGCCCAGGTCGCTCGGCGTGCCGTTGCCGCAGTAGACCCAGATGCGGGTGCGGTTGGCCACCAACCGCGGGATCTGCAACATCGCGTCGTTACGCTTCCAGGCCGGGTCGGACGACGGGCCCCACATGTTGCTGGCGTTGTAACCGCCCGCGTCGCTCATGGCCATCCCGATCAGCGTCGGCCACCAGCCCTCCGACGGGTTCAGGAATCCGGAAAGGGCTGCGGCGTAGGGGAATTGCTGCGGGTAGTACGAGGCGAGGATCAGTGAGGACCCGCCGGCCATCGACAGCCCGACTACCGCATTCCCGGTGGGGGAGACACTCTTGTTGGCCTGCAGCCAACTCGGCAGCTCCCGGGTCAGGAAGGTCTCCCACTTGTAGGTCTGGCAGCCGGTCTTGCCGCACGCCGGCTGATACCAGTCGGAGTAGAAGCTGGACTGCCCGCCGACCGGCATGACCACCGACAGGCCGGACTGGTAGTACTCCTCGAACGCCGGTGTGTTGATGTCCCAGCCGTTGAAGTCGTCCTGGGCGCGCAGCCCGTCCAGCAGGTACACCGCGTGGGCGCCGCCCGGCTGGAACTGCACCTTGATGTCGTGGCCCATCGACGGTGAGGGCACCTGCAGGTACTCCACCGGAAGACCCTCGCGTGAGAACGCGGATGCGTCGCCGGAACCGCCGACGACTCCGACGAGGCCGCTCAGCAGTACGGCCCCCACTGCCGCGACCATCAGCCGGCGCGGTAGCCGACTGGCCGCGTGGCGCAACTTCTCAACCCTCTTCATAGCTGTTTCCCATCCCAATGGTCGTTCCGCAAGCTGCGGTCTGATGCCTGGTTCTGCCCTGCTGAAGGCAGTCAAACATCTTGTGCTGCTGTGTCCTGTTCGCCGCCACGGGTTTTCATATCGCGGTTCGGCAACGATTGAGATTCGGCGCGGACTCGCTGCCGGCGGGCTCGCTATCGCCGGTAGGCATATAGTCGACGTAATCGTCGACAAAGGAGCAGGTGATGGGCCCGACTGGCGCGGATGCGCCGCGACCGCTGGCCGGGGTGCGCGTCATCGAGATCGCCAGCTTCGTCGCAGTGCCGCTGGCCGGAATGACCCTGGCGCAACTGGGCGCTGACGTGGTGCGGATCGATCCGATAGGCGGGGCGGCTGACTATCGACGCTGGCCGGTCACCGAGGCCGGCACATCCATCTACTGGACCGGGCTCAACAAGGGCAAGCGGTCGGTGGTCGCTGACCTGCGCGCACCGGAAGGGCAGGCCCTGGTGCAGCGCCTGATCGCCGAAAGCGGTGTGGTGCTGACGAATATGGCGGGCCGGCAATGGCTTTCCTTCGACACGCTGGCTGCGCAACGTCCCGACCTGATCCACCTCGAGGTTCTCGGACGTGCCGACGGATCCACCGCGGTCGACTACACGATCAACGCCGGTGTCGGCTTTCCCTTGGTGACCGGCCCCGCCGACTACGCCGCGCCGATCAACCACGTGCTGCCGGCGTGGGACATCGCGTGTGGGCTGCACGGCGCGCTGGCGGTGGCCGCCGCGCTGCACCGCCGGGACCGCACCGGCGAGGGTTGCCGGATCCGGCTGGCGTTGGAGGATGTCGCGCTGGGCACCGCCGGCGCACTGGGCTTTCTCACCGAGGCGATGGTCAACGGCACCAGGCGGGAACGGATCGGCAATGCGCTCTACGGCTCCTACGGGCAGACCTTCACCAGCGGTGACGGGGCCTCCTTCATGATCGTCACCCTGACCGACCGGCACTTTCGTGACCTGACCGAGGTGACCGGAACGACGAAAGTCATTGCCGCACTGGCTCAGGCGCGGGACATCGACTTCTCCGATGAGGGGCAGCGATACCGCCACCGCGATGTCCTCACCGGGCTGTTCAGCGGCTGGTTCGCCGAGCAGACGGGGGCGCAGATCGAAGCCGCCTTGGCGGGCACATCGCTGCTGTGGGATCGCTATCGCAGCTTCGCCGACGCGGCAGCCGACGAGCGCCTGCGCGACAACGCAATGTTCGCGCCACTGCATCAGCCCGGGGTGGGGGACTACTTGGCGGCCGGGTTGCCGGCCTCGATCGACGGCGTCCACCCGCCTGCGGTCGCGGCGCCGGCCCTGGGTGGCGACACCGAACGGGTGTTGGCCGAACTGGGTATGACAACCGACGATATCGACCGACTGCGCCAAAACGGCACGGTGGCAACGGACTAGATAGAGAAAGCAGGAGCGTATGCGTACTTTCCAATCGATCGACGAACTCGCCGCGTGTCAGGGCGAGGCGGTAGGCCGAAGCGACTGGGTGACCATCACCCAGGACGCCGTCAACCTGTTCGCCGACGCCACCGGTGACCATCAGTGGATTCACGTGGACCCTGAACGGGCCGCCGACGGACCGTTCGGGACCACGATCGCCCACGGCTATCTGACCCTGGCCATGCTGCCGCAGCTGATGCAGCAGATCTACCGCCTCGAGAACGTCAAGCTGGCGATCAACTACGGGCTGAACAAGGTGCGCTTCCCGGCTCCGGTGCCGGTCGGCTCGAAGATCCGGGCCGAGACCGCCGTCGTCGAGGTGGCCGACGTCGGCGGCGGCGCCCACCAGGTGACCTTGACGACCACGGTGTCCATCGACGCCCACGCCAAGCCGGCCTGCGTCGCCGAGAGCGTCGTGCGCTACCTGCTCTGATTCGGGTCGGTTCTGGGGTCCCGGCCGCGGGGGCGCGCAGAGAAGTGACGCGCGATGATCGCCGAGATGTGCAGGAAGCGCCGACGGGTTCCCGGCGCCATCTCGGTCATCACGTCGATCACTCCGCCGGGCCGCAGGTGCGGGTCGAACGGTACCTCGACCACCGCCTGACCGTGCTGCAGGAACTGCGCGGTGAGCGCGGAGCGGGTGCGTTTGTCGGCGTGGCCGTCGGAGTCGTTGAGCACCACCACGGTGCGCTGCAGCAGCCCGCCCTGGCCGCGGTCGGCCAGCCACTCCATGGTCTTGGCGGCCGCGCCGGCCCCGTCCGCCCACGGTGAGGACACCACGATCAGGGCGTCCAGGTCACGCAGCGCCTCCTGGGTCACCGGCGAGTCCATCGTCGAACCACAGTCGATGATCGAGATGGTGAAGTGCCGGTCCAGGCGCAGCGCCGCCTCGCGGTACAGCGCCGCGTCGAGGATCCGCCGCCCCCCGGCGGCCGGCTCGCCGATCAGCACATACAGCCCCGCGGCGTTGGCGCCCACCCGGCTGCTGATGTCGGCGAACGACTGCATGCCCTGTTCGGCGGCCAGGTCCCAGTAGGAGCTGGTGGCGCGCGGGTCGATGCGACTGCCGAGCCGGCCGAACGCGGTGTCGGCGTCGACGGCCACCACGTGGTCGGTCCGGCGCAGCGCGGCGAACACCGACCCGACACTGGCGGCCACCGTCGTTTTGCCGACGCCGCCCTTGCCCAGGACGCCCACCTTGTAGCTGCCGTTCGGCATGGATCGGATGGCCGCCTCGTAGGCGGTCTCCTCACGCTCGGCCGGTGAAGGGCCCAGGTTGACCAGCCCCAGCGTCGCCGACAGCACGAAGCGCCGCCAGCCGCGAGCCGGGCGTGGCCGGACCGGTCGCAGCTGAGCCGGATGCGGATAGGGAGCATGCCGGAGTGGTTGCTGTGGTGGCTGCGCCCAGGGCTGCTGATGTTGCGACGGCGGCACGCCACCATGCGAGAAGTCGTCGTCTGCGTTCATCGGCTCCTCGGGGCATACGGCAGCGGTACGGCCAGGTGGCCCAACAACCCTGCAGCTTAATCGCGAAGGTGCCCCAAACCGCGGCTGCCCCGGTCAGCAGTCGTAGTACAGCGCGAACTCGTACGGGTGCGGGCGCAGGTTGACCGGGTCGATCTCGTGGTCGCGCTTGTAGTTGATCCAGGTGTGGATCAGGTCCGGGGTGAACACCCCGCCTTCGGTCAGGTATTCGTGGTCGGCCTCTAAATTGTCGATCACGTGGGCCAACTGAGTGGGAGCCTTCGGGATGGAGGCCGCCTCGTCCGGTGGCAGTTCGTAGAGGTCCTTGTCGATCGGGGCGGCCGGCTCGATCTTGTTCTTGACGCCGTCGATGCCGGCCATCAGCATGGCCGCGAACGCCAGATAGGGGTTGCCCGAGGAGTCTGGGCAGCGGAACTCCAGGCGCTTGGCCTTGGGGTTGGTGCCGGTGATCGGGATGCGCACGCAGGCCGAGCGGTTGCGCTGGCTGTAGACCAGGTTGATCGGCGCCTCGTAGTGCGGCACCAGGCGCTTGTAGGAGTTGATGGTCGGGTTGGTGAACGCCAACAGTGACGGCGCGTGGTGCAGGATGCCGCCGATGTAATGCCGGGCGGTGTCCGACAGCCCGGCGTAGCCGGCCTCGTCGTAGAACAACGGTTCGCCGTCCTGCCAGATCGACTGGTGCACGTGCATGCCCGAGCCGTTGTCACCGAAGAGCGGTTTGGGCATGAAGGTGACGGTCTTGCCGTGCGCCCAGGCGGTGTTCTTGATGATGTATTTGAACAGCATCAGATCGTCGGCGGCGTGCAGCAGCGTGTTGAACCGGTAGTTGATCTCGGTCTGGCCGCCGGTGCCGACCTCATGGTGGCCGCGCTCCACCGTGAAGCCGGCGTTCGTGAGGTTGGTGGTCATGGTGTCGCGCAGATCGACGTACTGGTCATTGGGCGCCACCGGGAAGTAACCCCCCTTGGGCCGGACCTTGTAGCCGAGGTTCCGGCTGCCGTCCGGTTCGGTGGCTCTGCCGGTGTTCCACCACCCGGAGACCGAATCCACTTGGTAAGACGAGCCGTTGATCTGCGAGTCGAAGGTCACCGAGTCGAAGATGTAGAACTCGGCTTCGGCGCCGAAATAGGCGGTGTCGGCGATGCCGGTGGTGGCCAGGAAGTTCTCCGCCTTGCGCGCGACGTTGCGCGGATCGCGCGAATAGGGCTCGCGGGTGAACGGGTCGTGCACGAAGAAGTTCAGGTTCAGCGTCTTGGCGGCCCGGAACGGATCGATCCACGCGGTGTCCGGGTCGGGCAGCAGCAGCATGTCCGACTCGTGGATGGATTGGAAGCCCCGGATCGACGAACCGTCGAAGGCCAGTCCGTCGGTGAACACGCTCTCGTCCAGCGCCGATGCCGGGATGGAGAAGTGCTGCATGACGCCCGGTAAATCGCAGAACCGGATGTCGACGTATTCGACTGACTCGTCGGTGACGAGTTTGAAAATATCGCGAGCCATAGCGGTCTCCTTTGCGCGCAGACAGCCAGACGATAGGCAGCGCACATTTCCTGAACATCATCCGGTTATTGCGTCGATGTAACACAAACCTCACCGGGTGGCATTCGTCCAGCAGGTAGCACGCCGTGCAGGTCCGGGTATATCGTGGCGTTGCCTGTCAAGAATTTTCAGGTGGACCGCCGTTCAATGTCGCACGGACCAATCCTCTCGTTCGCTCGTCTACGCCAGACGAATCGACGTCGGAAGTGCGAAGGGTCAGGTGGTGATGGCACCCAATCGGGTCGGGCTTTACAACCCCGCGTTCGAACACGACGCATGCGGTGTGGCCATGGTGGTAGACATCCACGGTCGGCGTAGCCGCGACATCGTCGACAAGTCGATCACCGCGCTGCTCAACCTCGAACACCGCGGCGCCGCTGGAGCCGAACCGCACAGTGGCGACGGCGCCGGCATCCTGATCCAGGTGCCGGACCAATTCCTGCGTGCGGTCACGGATTTCGACCTGCCCGCCGAAGGGGACTACGCCACCGGCATTGCCTTCCTGCCGCAGTCGGCCAAGGACGCGGCGACGGCCTGCGCCGGCGTGGAGAAGATCGTCGAAGCCGAAGGACTGCAGGTGCTCGGGTGGCGCGACGTGCCGGTCGACGACTCGTCGCTGGGCGCGCTGGCCCGCGACGCGATGCCCACCTTCCGGCAGCTGTTCATCGCCGGGGCGTCCGGGATGACCCTGGAGCGGCGCGCGTATGTGGTCCGCAAGCGCGCCGAACACGAGCTGGGTAGCAAGGGCCCCGGCCAGGACGGTCCGGGACGGGAAACCGTCTATTTCCCTAGCCTTTCCGGCCGGACGATGGTTTACAAGGGCATGCTGACCACCCCGCAGCTCAAGGCCTTCTACCCGGATCTGGCCGACGAGCGTCTGCACAGTGCGCTGGGCATCGTGCATTCCCGGTTCTCCACCAACACGTTTCCCTCCTGGCCGTTGGCGCACCCGTTTCGGCGCATCGCGCACAACGGCGAGATCAACACCGTCACCGGCAATGAGAACTGGATGCGGGCCAGGGAGGCGCTGATCCGCACCGACGTATTCGGCACCGAGGACGCTGGAGACGGCCGGACCGCGGAGAACACAGCCGACAAGCTGTTCCCGATCTGCACGCCGGGTGCCTCCGACACGGCCCGATTCGACGAGGTGCTCGAACTGCTGCATCTGGGGGGTCGCAGTCTGCCGCATGCGGTGCTGATGATGATCCCGGAGGCCTGGGAGCGGCACGAGAGCATGGACAAGGCCACCAGAGCTTTTTATGAGTACCACGACTCGCTCATGGAGCCCTGGGACGGCCCGGCCTCGATGACCTTCACCGACGGCACCGTGGTTGGTGCGGTGCTGGACCGCAACGGCCTGCGGCCTTCGAGAATCTGGGTCACCGACGACGGCCTGGTGGTGATGGCGTCCGAAGCCGGGGTGCTCGACCTGGATCCGGCCACGGTGGTGCACCGGCAGCGGTTGCAGCCGGGCCGGATGTTCCTGGTGGACACCGCGGCCGGGCGGATCATCTCCGACGCCGAGATCAAGTCGGCGCTGGCAGCCGAGCGCCCTTACCAGCAGTGGATCGACGAGGCGCTGATCGGAATCGACGAGTTGCCGCCCGGTGATGCCCCGCGCATGGAGCACCACCGGATTCTGTTGCGTCAGCAGATGTTCGGATACACCTACGAGGAACTCAACCTGCTACTCGCGCCGATGGCACGCACCGGCGCCGAGCCGATCGGGTCGATGGGCACCGACACCCCGGTGGCGGTGCTGTCAGCGCGGCCCCGCATGTTGTTCGACTACTTCCAGCAGATGTTCGCCCAGGTCACCAATCCGCCGTTGGACGCCATCCGCGAAGAGGTGGTCACCAGCCTGCAGGGTGCCGTCGGTCCGGAGGGCGACCTGCTCAACACCGGGGAACCCACGTGGCGGCAGGTCGTCCTGCCCCAGCCGGTCCTGAGCAACCACGACCTGGCGAAGTTGATCAAGCTGCGCCCGGATCAGGCGATCGGTTCCCGGGGGCCCCACGGCCTGTCAACGGCCGTCATCAGCTGCCTGTATCCGGTGGCCGAAGGCGGGGCCGGGCTGCGCGCCGCTCTGCGGCAGGTGTGTGCCCGGGTTTCGGCGGCGATCGACGACGGCGCCTGCTTCATCGTGATCTCCGACCGGGAATCCGACGAGACCCTGGCGCCCATCCCGTCCCTGCTGGCCACCGCGGCGGTGCATCACCATCTGGTTGCCGAGCGCACCCGCACCAAGGTGGGCCTGGTGGTGGAGTCCGGCGATGCCCGGGAGGTGCACCATCTGGCGGCGCTATTGGGATTCGGCGCCGCCGCGGTCAACCCCTACCTGGCTTTCGAGTCCGTCGAGGACATGATCGATCGGGGATTGATCGAGCAGATCGACCACGAGAAGGCGTTGACCAACTACGCCAAGGCCGCCGCCAAAGGCGTGCTGAAAGTCATGTCCAAGATGGGCATTTCGACACGGGCGTCCTACACCGGCGCGCAACTGTTCCAGCCGGTCGGCATCTCCCAGGACGTCCTCGACGAATACTTCAGCGGCCTGTACTGCCCGATCGGCGGCATCACCCTCGACGACATCGCCGCCGACGTGGCCGCCCGCCACGGGTTGGCCTATCTGGAGCGTCCCGAGCAGCGCGCCCATCGTGAGCTGCCGGTGGGTGGTGAATACCAGTGGCGCCGTGAGGGCGAATACCACCTGTTCAACCCCGAGACGGTCTTCAAACTGCAGCATTCCACTCGCACCGGCCAGTACGCCGTCTTCAAGGAGTACACCGAGCTCATCGACAACCAGAGTGAGCAGCTGGCCACGCTGCGAGGTCTGCTGAGGTTCAAATCCGGGGAACGCCCACCGGTTCCGATCGACGAGGTGGAACCGGCCACCGAGATCGTCAAGCGATTCGCGACCGGCGCGATGAGTTACGGCTCGATCTCCGCCGAGGCACACGAGACCCTGGCGATCGCGATGAACCGGATCGGCGGCCGGTCGAACTGCGGCGAGGGCGGTGAACACTCCGATCGCTACCTGCCCGAGGAGAACGGCGACTGGCGGCGCAGCGCGATCAAACAGGTCGCCTCCGCCCGATTCGGCGTCACCAGCGACTACCTGGTCAACTGCTCGGACCTGCAGATCAAGATCGCCCAAGGAGCCAAGCCCGGTGAGGGCGGGCAGCTTCCGGGCAACAAGGTGTATCCGTGGATCGCCGAGGTTCGCCACGCCACCCCCGGCGTAGGGCTGATCTCGCCGCCGCCGCACCACGACATCTACTCCATCGAGGACCTCAAACAGCTGATCCACGACCTGAAGAACGCCAACCCGGATGCCCGCATCCACGTCAAGCTGGTGGCGGAGAACGGCGTCGGAACGGTCGCGGCCGGGGTGTCCAAGGCGCACGCGGACGTGGTGCTGATCTCCGGGCACGACGGCGGCACCGGAGCGGCTCCGCTGACCTCGCTCAAGCACGCCGGGGCGCCGTGGGAGCTGGGGCTGGCCGAAACCCAGCAGACGTTGCTGCTCAACGGCCTTCGGGACCGGATCGTGGTGCAGGTGGACGGCCAGCTCAAGACCGGTCGCGACGTGGTCATCGCGGCGCTGCTGGGCGCCGAGGAGTTCGGCTTCGCCACCGCACCACTGGTGGTGTCGGGCTGCATCATGATGCGGGTCTGTCACCTGGACACCTGCCCGGTCGGGGTGGCCACCCAGAACCCGGAGCTGCGCAGCAGGTTCAACGGCCGGCCCGAGTTCGTCGAGAACTTCTTCTGGTTCATCGCCGAGGAGGTTCGCGAATACCTTGCGGCACTGGGTTTCCGCACGATCAATGAAGCTGTCGGACAGGTGAACGCATTGGATACCACGTTGGCCCGCGCGCACTGGAAGGCCCACAAACTCGACCTCGCGCCGATACTGCACGAGCCGGAGTCCGCCTTCATGAACCAGGACCTGTATTGCAGCTCCGGTCAGGATCACGGGCTGGAAAAGGCGCTGGATCAGCAGTTGATCGTGATGAGCCGTGAGGCGCTCGACTCGGGTACCCCGGTCCGGTTCACCAGCGCGATCTCCAACGTCAACCGGACGGTCGGCACCATGCTCGGCCACCAGGTCACCAAAGCCTATGGCGCCCAGGGGCTGCCCGCGGACACCATCGACATCACCTTCACCGGGTCGGCCGGCAACAGCTTCGGCGCTTTCCTGCCGCCCGGGATCACTCTGCGGGTGTTCGGTGACGCCAACGACTACGTCGGCAAGGGCCTGTCCGGAGGGCGGATCGCGATCCGGCCACCGAGCAACGCCCCCGACGGCTACGTCGCCGAGGACAACATCATCGGCGGCAACGTGATCCTGTTCGGCGCCACCAGTGGGGAAGTGTTCCTGCGCGGGGTGGTCGGAGAACGGTTCGCGGTCCGCAACTCCGGGGCGCACGCCGTGGTCGAGGGCGTCGGTGACCACGGCTGTGAATACATGACCGGCGGCAAGGTGGTGGTGCTGGGCCGCACCGGACGCAACTTCGCCGCCGGCATGTCCGGAGGGGTTGCCTACGTCTACGACCCGGGCTCGGAGCTGCCGGGCAGACTCAACACCGAGATGGTGGAGCTCGACGCGTTCGACGATTTCGACGACGACGACGTCACCTGGCTGCGCGGCATCCTGGCTGCGCACGCCGAGGCCACCGACTCCGCACCCGCGCGGGCCGTCCTGGCCGACTGGCCCAACCACCGCCGCCACTTCGTCAAGGTGATGCCACGTGACTACCGGCGGGTGCTGGTCGCGGTGGCCGAGGCCAAGGCGAGTGGCGCCGATCCGAACGAGGCGATCATGGCGGCGGCTCATGGCTGACCCGAGGGGGTTTCTCACCCACACCCAGCGCATCCTTCCGTTGCGCCGTCCCGTCTCGCAGCGGGTGGGCGACTGGAACGAGGTGTATGAGGAGTTCGCCGAGGACACTCTGCGCGAGCAGGCCGGGCGCTGCATGGACTGCGGTGTCCCGTTCTGCCACAACGGCTGTCCGCTGGGGAACCTGATCCCGGAGTGGAACGACCTGGTTCGCACCGGGCGCTGGCGCGAAGCGTTGGACCGGTTGCACGCCACCAACAACTTCCCGGACTTCACCGGGCGGCTCTGCCCCGCGCCGTGTGAGCCGGCCTGCGTGTTGGGTATCAACCAGCCTCCGGTGACGATCAAGCAGGTCGAGTACGAGATCATCGAGCGCGGCTTCAAAGACGGCTGGGTGAAACCGATCCCGCCCTCAGAGCTGACCGGCAAGACGGTCGCGGTGGTGGGCTCCGGGCCGGCCGGGCTGGCTGCTGCCCAGCAACTGACCCGGGCCGGGCACGCGGTGACGGTCTACGAGCGTGATGACCGCATCGGTGGGCTGCTGCGTTACGGCATACCGGAATTCAAGATGGAGAAGCGCATCGTCGACCGGCGGCTGGCCCAGATGGCCGGCGAGGGCACGGTCTTCCGGACGGGCGTGAACGTCGGTGTGGATGTGACGGCCGATCAGCTGCGCGCTGACTTCGACGCAGTTGTGTTGGCCGGCGGGGCCACCGCATGGCGCGATCTGCCGGTGCCCGGCCGGGAACTTGACGGTATCCACCAGGCGATGGAGTACCTGCCGTGGGCGAATCGGGTGCAGGCCGGTGATCTGTCCGAGCCGCCGATCAGCGCGCACGGCAAAAGGGTGATCATCATCGGCGGTGGCGACACCGGCGCCGACTGCCTTGGGACCGTGCACCGCCAGGGCGGTACCTGCGTGCACCAGTTCGAGATCATGCCGCGCCCGCCGGAGACCCGCGATGCCTCTACGCCTTGGCCGATGTACCCGTTGGTCATGCGGACGTCAGCGGCGCACGAGGAGGGCGGCGACCGGGTGTTCTCGGTCAACACCGAGGAATTCCTCGGCCGGGACGGGCATGTCACCGGACTGCGCGCCCACGAGGTGCGGCGACGCAACGGCGGTTTCGAGAAGGTGGACGGCACCGACTTCGAGCTAGAGGCCGACCTGGTGCTGCTGGCGATGGGCTTCGTCGGCCCGGAACGATCGGCACTGCTGACCGACCTGGGCGTGGAGTTCACCGCCCGCGGCACCGTGGCCCGCGACGCGGAGTTCGCCGCCGGGGTGCCGGGCGTCTACGTCGCCGGGGACATGGGGCGCGGCCAGTCGCTGATCGTCTGGGCGATCGCCGAGGGCCGCGCCGCGGCGGCGGGCGCGGACCGGTATCTGATGGGCAAGACCGCCTTGCCGGCGCCGGTCAAGCCGACGACGGCACCCATCCACTAACACCTCCAGACACTTCCGCCTCAAATACAACAAATGGAACACGATTCGGCGCGTCGGGTTTTGTTTGCCACCGCCCGGGTGTCTAATGGTCGGCAATGGGCATCGCGTTAACGGTGTGTTAACGTGGTCCGCGTTATTCCAATCTGGTCCGAGCCAGGGCGGGGGTTCATCGCCGTGTACGTCAACCCGATATATCGATACCGGATGGGCCGAATGGCCTGGTCACTGCTGCGGTATCCGCGCAGGAGCCGTGAATTTCCAGCCAAGCACGAGCGTCTGGTCACCGCCGACGAGCTGTTGCGCTTCGCGACGTAGGCATTCGGGGCGCCGCAAGGCGGCGGGCCTCGGAATGTTTGCTGACCGTTACCCGGACGTTACCGGGGCCCACAGGCCGGAATCACGAACCGCCTCGGCCAGCGGTTCCAGCACCGCCGGGTCGTACGGCACCGGCAGATACACGATCGCCAGGTCCAGGCCTTCCGCGCCGAACGCCGCGGCGTCATCGATCACCTTGCGGTAGTCCCGATCCGGGTTCAGGCGTAGGTGCGCCGACAGGGTGATCTCCGTCGGATCCCGGCCGATCTCGGCGCAGTGGCCGGCCAGCACGTCGCGCTTGCGGGCGAACTCGGCCGGCGTGCCCCCGACGAAATTCCAGTGCTGGGCATAGCGCGCGGTGATCTTCAGGGTGCGCTTCTCGCCGCTGCCGCCGATGCAGATCGGCGGGTGCGGCCGCTGCGGGCCCTTGGGCTCATTGCGGGCGGCCTCGAGTTGGTAGTAGCTGCCCTGAAAATCGGTCGTCTCCCGGCTCAACAGACTGACCAGGACTTCGCAGGCCTCCTCGAAGCGGTCGAAGCGCTCCCGGATGCTTCCCAGTTCGATCCCGTAGGCGCCGGATTCCTCCTCGTTCCAGCCGGCGCCGATACCCAACTCCAGCCGGCCCCCGGAGATGATGTCGAGGGCTGCGGCCATATTGGCCAACACGGCGGGATGGCGGTAGTGGATCCCGGTGACCAGGGTGCCCAATCGAAGCCGGGTGGTGGCCTGGGCCAGTGCCGTCAGCGTCGTCCAGCCTTCCAGGCACGGCCCGGCCGAGTCGGTGAAGATCGGGTAGAAGTGGTCGAAGGTCCAGCCGGACTCGTAGACGTCGATGCCATCGGCGGCCTGCCAGACGGCCAGCATGTCGGCCCAGGTGGTGTTCTGCGGCGAGGTTTTGAACGCGAAGCGCATCCAGCCGACGTTAGCGCAGTGCGTCCACTCTCGGCCGCAGCGACAAGTCCCCGTCCGGCGGCATCTAAGCTCCCGTTGTGGACATGACTCTGGGTATCGACACCAAGGTGACCTTGCTGGCGGCCGGTCTGATCTTCCTGCTGGCATTGCTGCTGGGCGTCTGGAAGTACCAACAGATCGTCACCTCGGAGAATCACCAGGCCCACATCTACGTCGACATCGCGCACCGGGCAGCGCTGCTGTACTCCTTCGCCACGCTGCTGGTCGCGGTGTTCGTCGAGCTCAGCGGCTGGCCCACCTGGGTGAACCTGACCGCCGCGATGGTGATGGTGTACTTCTTCGTCACCGCGATCGGCAGTTACATGCTGCACGGGGCGCTGCGTGACACCACCAACCAGTTCGAGAAACCCGGCTGGCTCCTGCGAGTCGGCATGGTGTTGCTCATCATCGGCGAGATCGGCGGCTTCGCGGTGCTGCTGGCCGGGTTCGGCGTCGGCGAGTTCTAAAGCGCTTCGCCGTAGATGCTGCTGACCCAGATGTGTGTCAGCGTGTCGACCACTCGATCGTGGTGGACCGACGGCTCCTCGGCGACCAGCGCCGCCATCATCGTGCGTTCGTTCATCTGATTCAGCGACGTCGCGAGATCCAGTGCCGGGATGGTCTGCGGCGCCGCGCCGCGGTCCCGCTCGGCGGTGATCAGCGCGGCGGTCTGCTCGATCCACTTCTGCATGAAGGCGTTCCACATCGCCCGGAACTCCGGGCTGCTGGACAGGGCCTCGGTGCCGGCCCGGGCGATCGCGCGATGCGAGCTGAACGCGATGAAGAACGCCTTGATGCCGCTGCGCCAGACCCGGCGCGGGTCGGCGGGCAGCCGTTGCACCGCCCCGACGAACTTCTCGTCGGCGGTCGCGATCAGCGGCTCCAGCAGCGAGAGCAGCACCGCGTCCTTGGACTTGAAATAGAAATAGAAGGTAGGCCGGGAGATGCCGGCGCCTTTGGCCAGATCGTCGACCGAGATCTCGGCGAGCGGACGTTGCTCCAGCAGTCGTTCGGCGGTCGCCAGGATCGCCTGCTCGCGGTCGTCGCCCGAAGGGCGGGTTGAGCGTCGGCTGCGGGAACGAGTCGGGACAGGCCGGGTCACAGACGATAGTTTACACGGTGTCGAGAAAATCGACAGTATGTCGAGAGATTGTCTGGAGCCTGTTGGCTACGATACTCGTCCGTGCCCGAACACCTCGATGTCGCGGTCGTCGGCGCTGGGATCTCCGGGATCAGCGCGGCGTGGCATCTTCAGCGGCACTGCCCGAACAAGAGCTACGCGATCCTGGAGCGCCGCGACGACCTCGGCGGCACCTGGGACCTGTTCAAATATCCGGGGATTCGTTCGGACTCGGACATGTTCACCTTCGCCTTCCGGTTCAAACCGTGGACGGCGGACACCACGATCGCCGACGGTGCGGCGATCAAGGACTACCTGCGGGAAACCGTCGCTGAACACGGCATCGACGAACACATCCGCTACGGCCACCGGTTGGTGGCCGCCGACTGGAGCGACGCCGACGCCTTGTGGCGGCTGACCGTTGAGCGCGACGGCGAGACCATCGAGATCAGCTGCGGATTCTTGGTCGCCTGTAGCGGCTACTACGACTACGACGATGCCTACGCCCCGGAATTCCCGGGTGCCGACGACTTTGCCGGCCCGATCATCCACCCCCAGCACTGGCCGGAGGATCTGGACTACACCGGCAAGAAGATCGCGGTGATCGGCTCCGGTGCCACCGCGGTGACCCTGGTCCCGGCGCTGGTCGAGTCCGGGGCGGGTCACGTCACCATGGTCCAGCGATCTCCGGGCTATATCGGGCTGTTGCGCTCGGTCGATCCGGTGGCGCGCCGGTTGAACCGACTGCTGCCGACCCGGGCTGCCGCGGTGGCCAACCGGTGGGGCTACATCGTGGGTCAGGTCGGCGTCTACCAGGTGAGCCGCCGTTTCCCGACCTTCATGCGCAGGATGTTGATGGCGATGGCCCGGCGGCGCCTGCCCGAGGGCTTCGACGTCGCCAAGCACTTCGGCCCGAACTATCAGCCGTGGGACCAACGGTTGTGCCTGGCCCCCGATGGGGATTTTTTCGCGGCGATTCGCGCAGGCCGGGCCGATGTCGTCACCGACGGGATCGAGTCGTTCACCCCGACCGGGCTCCGACTGTCCTCCGGTGACGAGGTGCCCGCCGACATGATCGTCACCGCGACCGGGCTGAACCTGCGGCTGTTCGGGGGAGCCGAGATCAGCCGCAACGGTGTGCCGATCAGCCTGCGCGACACGGTTGCCTACCGGGGCATGATGCTCAGCGGCGTGCCCAACCTGGCGTTCACGGTCGGATACAGCAACGCGTCCTGGACCCTGAAAGCCGACTTGGTATCGGTGTCGGTCTCCCGGGTGCTCAACTACATGGATTCTCGGGGGTTCGACACCGTGGTGCCGCGCGAGCCCGACCCGCATGTGCAGGACCGGCCACTGGTGAAGCAGGTCTCCGGCTATGTGCAGCGAGGGCTGGGCCATCTGCCGCGGGCCGGTTCGCACCGCCCGTGGCGTTTACCCGACAACTACCTGCTGGATTCGGCGGTGATCAGGCGCTCCAAGTTGGATGACGGCCATCTCAGGTTCACCAGGCCCTCTCCCACAACGCCGTAAATCTGGAATCTTCAGAACGGATCGACGGGATCAGGTGACGTACCGTCAGCGACCCATCCTGCGGAGTTTCGGACAGATCGGATGGATCCTGCGGCCTACCTGCGGTGATTCGGAGACAGTTTTCCATCTCTGCTTCCCGAAGTATTGAAAAATAGACAACGTTTGGTATGGCTGCTAACTTGGGGTCGGCTTAACGCGGCATGAGAAGTGCCGCATGCAAATTCGGGCTAACCACAGTCGAGGGGGAAGTGTGATGTCACAGCGTCAGCGCAAGGGGGGGTCGCGGACGAGCCGGCGGTTGGTCGGCGCGGTGTCGTCTGTCGGGGCTTTTTTCGCGTTCGGGATGACGCCGGTGGTGGCGTCTTCGGCGCAAGCGGACTTTGACTTCTTTGACCCGTCCTCGTGGTTCGATGTGGACCTGCCGGGTGCGGCGCCCGACACGACGGTGTTCTCCGACTGGGCCGGGCTGGCCAGCTTCGAGCCGAGTGCGTGGGCGGCGTTCGACAACTCCATTTACCTGTCGTACTACAACCCGATGGAAGCGTTGATCAACAACTCGGCCAACGACTGGTGGCTGGACCCGATGAACCAGATGTTCGCCACGGGTGACTCGTGTGGCGTGCTGTGCAACGGCGCAGATGCCTACCTCGACGACAGCGGTGCGCTGGTCGCGGCCCAAGATGGTGGCTCCTGGTTCGGCGATGGCGGCGATGGTATCGACGGTTCTGCCGGTGGCGTGGCCGGTTTGTTCGGCAACGGTGGTGCCGGTGGCGATGCGGCGGCTGGCTCAACTGTCACGATCGGCGGCGTCACCTACGCGGGTACCGGTGGTGACGGTGGGGCCGGTGGTGGCTTGATGGGTTACGGCGGTGCCGGTGGTAACGGTGCGAATGCCTTCGTCGACGACAGCGGGAACGTGGTCTTGGCGGGCGCCGGTGGTAACGGCGGCAACGGTATGGGCCAGCTCGGTATCGGCAACGGTGGCGACGGCGGTGTCGGTGGGCACGGTCTGGACGCGACCGCCGGTCAGGTAGCAACTGCTGGTGGTCTGGGCGGCAATGGTGGTAACGCCGGACCGCACACCGGCAACGGTGGTAACGGTGGCGCCGGCGGCATTGGCGGCCAGGGGATGCAGGGCGTGACCGACGCCAACGGCAACGGTACGGCCGGCAGCGAGGGTGCTGCAGGTGGTAACGGTGGCGTCGGTGGTAGCGGCGGCGCGGTTTACGGCAACGGCGGCAACGGTGGTGTCGGTGGTGAGGGTGGCGTCGGTGGTACCGGCGGGACCGGGGCCAACGGCACCGATGGCAGCTTCGACAACAACGGCAGCGGTGATGGGACCGACGGCGGTAACGGTGGTGCCGGTGGTAACGGTGGCGTCGGCGGCACCGGTGGTGCGGCCGGCACGGCGGATCACCAGGGCAGCGGTTCTGACGGTGTCGGCGGGCTCGGTGGCAACGGTGGTGCCGGTGGCGGCGTCGGCTTGGGTGGCAACGGTGGTAACGGTGCTGCCGGTACGGCGGCCAACCCCGACGGTGGTGACGCCGGCAACGGTGGTGACCCCGGTGACACCGCGGGCGTCGGCGGTGCGGGTGGCCAGGGCACCGGCGGCAGCGCCGACGGCCAGGCCGGTACCGATGGCACCATCACCCCGATCGTCTCGGGTAACGGCGGCGTCGGTGGTGCGGGCTACAACGCCGCCGCCGGCACCAGCGCGGCTGCTGGAACCTCTGGCGGCAGCGGTGGCGCCGGTGGCAACGGCGGCAAGTGGGGCAACGGCGGTAACGGTGGCGCCGGCGGCAGCGGCGTGGCCGGTGCGGCTGGTACCGCGAACGATCTCAACGGCGGCAACGGTGGCTCCGGTGGTAACGCGGGCGACGGTGGTGACTCCGGTGAGCTGGCGGCCAACACTGCCGGTAACGCGGGTGCGGCCGGTAACGGCGCCGACGGTGGTGCCGGTGCGAACGCCACCCTGGCGAGTGTCAACGGCGGTAACGGTGGCTCCGGTGGTAACGCCGGTAACGGTGGGGCCGGCGGTTCGTCGGCCAACGGTACGGCGGGCGCCGACAGCGACGGTGGCGCGGCCGGTAACGGTGCCATCGGCGGTAACGGCGCGGCTGGCACCGACGGTGTCCCCTCCGTCAACGCCTTCGGCGCTGCGGCGGATGGAACCGTGGGCGGTAACGGTGGTACCGGCGGCGATGGCGGTGAAGGCGGCGCCGGCGGCGGCGAAACCGGTGTCGGAAGCAACGGCGGCAACGGCGCCGTCGGCGGCAACGGCGCCGACGGTGGCCGGGGCTCCTACACCAGCCACGCCGACAGCAACGATCCACTGCAGGGCCACAATGTCGGCATCGGCGCCAAGGGCGGCGACGGCGGCGACGGCGGTAGCGGTGGTGCAGCCGGTGCCGGCACGGCGCAGGGTGCCGCCGGTGAGGCCGGTGACGGTGCTGACGGCGGCAACGGTGGCAATGGTGGCAGCGGCCCGGACCTCCAAGCCCTCGGCTACGTGGACAGTGCCGGCAACACCAGCCTGGGCAACCCGGTCGGCGCCACAGGTGCCGGCGGCAACGGCGGCGACGGCGGCGACGGACTTGTCGCCGGTGGCGGCGGTGTCGGTGGTAACGGCGGCAGCGACGACTACGCGGCCGGCTCCAACGGTGGCCAGGGCGGTAACGGTGGTAACGGCGGTGCCGGGGTCGGCGCCGGCAGCACCGGCGGCGATGGCGGTGCCGGCGGCCAGGGTGGTAACGGCAGCGACATCCGGTGGGGCTGGACGGGTAGCGGTGCGCCGCCGAGCGCGATCAGCAGCGGTACGACCAGCACGTCGGGTCCGGTCAACAACGTCTCCGGTGGTGACGGCGGTGACGGTGGTAACGGTGGCGTCGGCGACGCGGCCAACGGCACCGGCGGTGCCGGCGGGACCGGCGGTACGGTGGTCACCCCGAACCTGCCCACCGGGCCGGGATCCATCGGGACCAACGCCGGTGAGATCAACGGCGGAGCCGGTGCCACCGGCGGTACCGGTGGCACGAACGGTGGCACGGGATCAGCCGGCACCACTCCGTAGGCTTCGGCTTACAGCTGGGAAGGCCCCACACGCTTGGCGTGTGGGGCTCTCCTGCATCTCGGGGCTTGTCGGCGTCTACACGGCGTCGAGATATTCGACGCACCGTTGACTAACTCGACACCCCGTTGATAACCTGTCGGCATGACTGAACACCTCGATGTAGTGATCGTCGGCGCCGGCATCTCCGGCATCAGCGCGGCCTGGCACCTGCAGAACCGCTGCCCCGGCAAGAGCTACACCATCCTGGAGAGCCGGGATAACCTCGGCGGCACCTGGGACCTGTTCAAATACCCAGGCATCCGCTCGGACTCCGACATGTTCACCCTGGGCTTCCGGTTCAAGCCGTGGCTGTCGGCCAAGAGCATCGCCGACGGTCCCTCCATCTGGAACTACATCAACGAAGCCGCCGTCGAGAACGGCATCGACTCCCACATCCGCTACCGGCACCGGGTGCTCTCGGCCGACTGGTCCGACGCCGAGAACCAGTGGACGGTCACGGTCGACAACAACGGTGAGCAAGAGCAGATCACCGCGTCGTTCGTGTTCGCGTGCAGCGGCTACTACAACTACGAGCAGGGCTATTCGCCGGAGTTCGAGGGCTCGGAGGACTTTGCCGGCGCCGGAGGTGTCATTGTGCACCCGCAGCACTGGCCGGAGGAACTGGACTACGCCGGCAAGAAGATCGTGGTGATCGGCAGCGGTGCCACCGCGGTGACCCTGATCCCCGCGCTGGCCGACTCCGGTGCCGGTCACGTAACCATGCTGCAGCGCTCACCGACCTACGTCGGCGTGCTGCCGCTGGTGGACCCGATCGCCGTGCAGGCCAAGCGGTTCCTGCCGAAGAAGGCCGCCCACTTCGTCAACCGCTGGAAGGCCATCGGATTCAGCACCTTCCAATACCAGCTCTCGCGGAACTTCCCGAAGTACATGCGCAAGACGTTGATGACGATGGCCAAGCACCGGCTGCCGGAGGGCTATGACGTGCAGAAGCACTTCGGGCCGAAATACAATCCGTGGGACGAGCGGCTGTGCCTGGCGCCCAACGGCGACCTGTTCAAGACCATCCGCGACGGCAAGGCAGACGTCGTCACCGACACGATCGAGAAGTTCACCAAGACCGGGATCCGGCTCAATTCCGGGCAGGAACTCGACGCCGACATCATCATCACCGCGACCGGTTTGAACATGCAATTGCTGGGCGGTGCGACGTTGCTGCGCAACGGCGCGCCGGTCGACCTGCCCAAAGCGATGACCTACAAGGGCCTGATGTTCTCCGGCGTGCCGAACGCGGCGGTCAGCTTCGGCTACACCAACGCGTCCTGGACCCTGAAGGCCGACCTGGTCTCGGAATTCGTCTGCCGGGTGCTCAACTACATGGACGACCACGGCTTCGACCGGGTCGAGCCGCAGCACCCGGGCGACGCGGTGAAAGAAGAGCCGTTCATGGACTTCAGCCCCGGCTACTTCCGCCGGGCGATGGACGAGCTGCCCCGGTCCGGTTCGGAGGCGCCGTGGCGGCTCAAGCAGAACTATCTGCTGGACCTGCGGCTGATCCGCTACGGCAAGGTGGACGAGAAATCGCTGCAGTTCAGCAAGCACCGTGCCCCGGTGAGCGCTTAAATCCCCACGGCGACCCGCGGCGTCCGGCTCCGCCGCGCTTGCGATCGCCTCAGCTGCGCTCCGGCCAGGAGTTAGGAGTCCGGGTAGGGGGGCGCAGAAGATCGCGGTTCCGATCCGCATCTCGGCGGCCCCGCGATCGGCAGCGCGCGCTGGGCCAGCTACCGCGGGCCGGGCCACACCGGCCCTGGCGGTTACACGACAACTACCTGCTGGAGTCGGTCCTGATCAGGCGCGCCAAGATCGATGACCACCACCTGCTGTTCACCCGGCGCGCCAACTCGACCCGCGGAAAGACCCCTGAGTCACGCAGCCGGATGAGCGGCTCATCAATTTCTGATGTGACCATCGGATCTCGGGCGGCCTGAGCCGCCCCGACACGATGGTCGCCGGATCCCCAGGCCGCGGCTACAGGACCAAACCGAACGATGGCGTTGACGATCAAGAAGATTTAATTTGACGCCTATTTTCTCCAAAACAGGTCGTCTGGTCATAAAACTAGACAGGTTTGACAACCGCTGTTACCTTAACTGCGACTTAGCAGACGTTCGGTACGGGCGCATTTTCAGGGCATGTCAGGGGAGAGGGGACTTTGGTGGGGAAGCACGTAAACGGGCGGGGGCCCAAGGCAGCTCGGCGGCGGTTGGTCGGCGCGGTGTCGTCTGTCGGGGCTTTTTTCGCGTTCGGGATGACGCCGGTGGTGGCGTCTTCGGCGCAAGCGGACTTTGACTTCTTTGACCCGTCCTCGTGGTTCGATGTGGACCTGCCGGGTGCGGCGCCCGACACGACGGTGTTCTCCGACTGGGCCGGGCTGGCCAGCTTCGAGCCGAGTGCGTGGGCGGCGTTCGACAACTCCATTTACCTGTCGTACTACAACCCGATGGAAGCGTTGATCAACAACTCGGCCAACGACTGGTGGCTGGACCCGATGAACCAGATGTTCGCCACGGGTGACTCGTGTGGCGTGCTGTGCAACGGCGCAGATGCCTACCTCGACGACAGCGGTGCGCTGGTCGCGGCCCAAGATGGTGGCTCCTGGTTCGGCGATGGCGGCGATGGTATCGACGGTTCTGCCGGTGGCGTGGCCGGTTTGTTCGGCAACGGTGGTGCCGGTGGCGATGCGGCGGCTGGCTCAACTGTCACGATCGGCGGCGTCACCTACGCGGGTACCGGTGGTGACGGTGGGGCCGGTGGTGGCTTGATGGGTTACGGCGGTGCCGGTGGTAACGGTGCGAATGCCTTCGTCGACGACAGCGGGAACGTGGTCTTGGCGGGCGCCGGTGGTAACGGCGGCAACGGTATGGGCCAGCTCGGTATCGGCAACGGTGGCGACGGCGGTGTCGGTGGGCACGGTCTGGACGCGACCGCCGGTCAGGTAGCAACTGCTGGTGGTCTGGGCGGCAATGGTGGTAACGCCGGACCGCACACCGGCAACGGTGGTAACGGTGGCGCCGGCGGCATTGGCGGCCAGGGGATGCAGGGCGTGACCGACGCCAACGGCAACGGTACGGCCGGCAGCGAGGGTGCTGCCGGTGGTAACGGTGGCGTCGGTGGTAGCGGTGGCGCGGTTTACGGCAACGGCGGCAACGGTGGTGTCGGTGGTGAGGGTGGCGTCGGTGGTACCGGCGGGACCGGGGCCAACGGCACCGATGGCAGCTTCGACAACAACGGCAGCGGTGATGGGACCGACGGCGGTAACGGTGGTGCCGGTGGTAACGGTGGCGTCGGCGGCACCGGTGGTGCGGCCGGCACGGCGGATCACCAGGGCAGCGGTTCTGACGGTGTCGGCGGGCTCGGTGGCAACGGTGGTGCCGGTGGCGGCGTCGGCTTGGGTGGCAACGGTGGTAACGGTGCTGCCGGTACGGCGGCCAACCCCGACGGTGGTGACGCCGGCAACGGTGGTGACCCCGGTGACACCGCGGGCGTCGGCGGTGCGGGTGGCCAGGGCACCGGCGGCAGCGCCGACGGCCAGGCCGGTACCGATGGAACCATCACCCCGATCGTCTCGGGTAACGGCGGCAACGGCGGGGCCGGTTATGACGCGGCCACCGACGCCAACGCACTGGCCGGGGCCTCGGGCGGTAACGGTGGGGCGGCCGGCAACGGCGGCTTGTGGGGCAACGGCGGCAACGGCGGGAACGGCGGCAGCGGTATCGACGGCGCCGACAACACGGGCACCGGTTCGGCTTCGGTCGGACAGGCCGGTGGCTCCGGCGGCAACGGCGGGGCCGGCGGCAACAGCGGAGCGGTTCTGGGCGATGCCGGCAACGGCGGCAACGCCGGCAACGGCGCCGACGGCGGGGCCGGTGGCGTCGGTGACATCGCGGTATTCGGGAACGGTCCGGGCAGCGTGGTCAGCGCCGCGCAAGCTGCTGGCGGTAACGGTGGTGCCGGTGGCATCGGCGGTACCGGTGGCGCCGGCGGGAACAGCCTGTCCGGTGGCATCGGCGGCAATGGCGGCGGCGCCGGTAACGGCGGCACCGGCGGTACGGGTGGTCTGGGCGGCATCAACAACGACGGCGTGACCGTGCTCAACGGGTACGGCCGAGCTGGTGACGGTGGTGTCGGTGGCGCCGGCGGTGATGGCGGCGCCGCGGGTAGCGGTGCGGCCGGTTCCGGTGCGCTCGGTACCGGCGGAAACGGCGGAAACGGCGGGGTTGGCGGGAACGCACCGGACTACGCCGACCAGATCGGGCACGGCACCGCGGGGGCCACTACCGCGGGTAACGGTGGTGACGGCGGCGCCGGCGGATCCGGCCTGCACGCGGGTTCTGGCGGTTCCGGCGGAAACGGCGGCCAAGGGTTCAACGGCGACGAGAGTTCATCACTCAACGGCGGTAACGGTGGCGCCGGCGCCAAGGGCGGCGACGCGATCGCGGTCACCGATGGCGGCGACGGCAACGGGGGCAACGGCGGCGTCGGCGGCAACGGCGGTGACGGGGGCGACGGCAACTTCGACAAGTTCGTCAACAACAGTCCGGCTTGGGGTGCCAAAGCCACAGTGGACGGTGGAAACGGCGGCATTGGTGGCGCTGGTGGCGCCGGCGGTGCGGGTGCGGGTGGCCACGACGGCGATGGCGGTGCCGGTGGTAACGGCGGTAACGGTGGTGCCGGCCTCGATGGTCAAGACACCTACCTCACCGATTACCTGGGCGTTGATCACTGGGCCGGCGACGGCAGCAACGGGGGCGACGGCGGCGCCGGTGGTATCGGCGGCGATGGCTACAACTCCGGTGATGGTGGTGACGCCGGTGCGGCCGGTACTGGCGGCAACGGTGCCGACGGCAGCGTCGCCAACCCCAACGGCGGTAACGGCGGAAGCGGTGGCAACGGTGGTGACATCGGGCTGGCCGGCACGGCCAATGGCGGTGCCACCGGGGCTGATGGCGCAACCGCCGACGGCGGCGCCGGCGGTGCCGGCGGCGACGGGCAGGGCAACGTCACCGGCGTGACCGGCGGCGGCACTGGTGGTAACGGAGGTGCCGGCGGCGCTGGCGGCAGTGGCCTCCACACCGCGGGTAATGGCGGTGCGGGCGGTGCCGCGGGTAACGGCGGCTCCGGGCAGATCGGTGCCAACCCGGTTACCGACCCGACCTTGAACCTGAACGGGAGTAACGGGGGCTTGGGCGGCAACGGCGGTGCCGGTGGCGCCGGCGGCGTCGCCACCGCCGATGACGGAATCGGCGGTAACGGTGGCGTCGGTGGTGCGGCCGGTAGTGGTGGTGTGGCCGGTGCAGCGCAGCACAATGACTCGGGTCACGCCCACTCGCAGCATGCCCAGAACGGTGGCCATGGTGGCACCGGTGGTGCCGGTGGCACCGGGGGTGCCGGGGGGGTGAACGGCCACGCCGGTGAAGGGGCCGACGGTGGCGCCGGGGGTAACGGCGGTGACACCTTCACCTCGACACCCGACGACTACAACAACGGGCTGGTCGATGTTGCCGGGTCGGCCGGTCACGGCGGGGACGGTGGTGCCGGGGGTGCCGGCTACAACCCCGGTGCCGGTGGTGACGGCGGTAACGGCGGTAACGGCAACACCGTGACGGTCAATGGGCCTGGCGGCACCGGTGCCTCCGGAATCTCCGGCAGCGGCGGGATCGCCGGGTATGGCGGTAACGGCGGGGCCGGTGGTGACGCCGTCGGTGGCACCACAGGTGGTGCCGGTGGAGACGGTGGCGACGGCGGTATCGCCGGCGGCGACAACGCCAACGTGGCGGCAGCGACCGCCGGGGCCGGCGGCGGTGGTGGTAACGGCGGCGCCAGCGACTCCGGAACCGGGGGCACCGGTGGGACCGGGGGCGATGGCGGTGACAGCGAGACCACCGGTGGCGGCACCGGCGGCCTAGGCGGTGGCGGCGGTATCGGGGGTGCGTCGGGGGCCACGGCCGGCGATAGCGGTGCCTCCGGCGGAGCGGCCACCGGCGCCCAGGGTGGTACCGGGGGAGCCGGCGGCGACGGCGCAACCCCCTAGCCGCTACCCCGCGAGCAGCCACAGAATCGCACGATCCGGACGCGGATCGTGCGATTCTGTCTACACTTCGTCGAAGTATTCGACGCACCGTTGACTGACTCGACACCCCGTTGATAACCTGTCGGCATGACTGAACACCTCGATGTTGTGATCGTCGGCGCGGGCATCTCCGGTATCAGCGCGGCCTGGCACCTGCAGGACCGCTGCCCGAACAAGAGCTACGCGATCCTGGAGCGCAGAGAAGACCTCGGCGGTACCTGGGACCTGTTCAAATACCCCGGCATCCGCTCGGACTCCGACATGTTCACCCTGGGATTCCGCTTCAAGCCGTGGCGCTCGGCCCACTCGATCGCCGACGGCGAATCGATCAAGAACTACGTCAGGGAAGCCGCGGCCGAGAACGGCATCGACGACCACATCCGCTACCGCCAGCATGTGGTCGCCACCGACTGGTCCGACGCCGACAACCGGTGGACGGTGACCGTGGAATCAGAAGACGGCGCCGGGCAGACCCAGATCACCTGCTCGTTCCTGTTCGCCTGCAGTGGTTACTACAACTACGACGAGGGCTACGCACCCAAGTTCGCCGGCGCCGAGGACTTCGAGGGAACCGTCGTCCACCCGCAGCACTGGCCCGAGGACCTGGACTACGCCGGCAAACGTGTCGTGGTGATCGGCTCCGGCGCCACCGCGGTGACGCTGATTCCGAGTTTGGTGAACACCGGCGCCGGTCACGTGACCATGCTGCAGCGCTCGCCGACCTACATCGGTTCGCTCCCCCTGGTCGACCCGTTCGCCGAGCAGGCGAACAAGCTGCTGCCGGCGCACCTCGCGCACATCGCCAACCGGTGGAAGGCGATCGGCTTCAGCACATTCCAGTACCAGCTGTCACGGCGCTTCCCCGCCTTCATGCGTAAGACGCTGTTGACGATGGCCGAGCGCCGGTTGCCGAAGGGCTACGACGTCGAGAAGCACTTCGGTCCCAGTTACAAGCCGTGGGACCAGCGGCTGTGCCTGGCGCCCAACGGTGATCTGTTCAAGACCATCCGTGGCGGACAGGCCGACGTCGTCACCGACACCATCGAACGGTTCACCAAGACCGGCATCAGGCTGAGCTCCGGGGTTGAGCTGCCCGCCGACATCATCATCACCGCGACGGGCCTGAACCTGCAGTTGTTCGGCGGAGCCGAGGTGCGGCGCAACGGCGAACCGGTGCAGCTCAACGAGACCAGGGCCTACAAGGGCCTGATGCTCACCGGGCTGCCGAACATGGCCTTCACCATCGGTTACACCAACGCGTCCTGGACCTTGAAGGCCGACCTGGTGTCGGAGTTCGTCTGCCGGGTGCTCAACTACATGGATGAGCACGGATTCGACAGGGTGATGCCGGGACTGCCCGCCGCCGATATCGAGGACCGGCCGTTGATGGAGTTCACCCCGGGCTATGTGCTGCGGGCGCTGGACTATCTGCCCAAGGCCGGTTCACGCGCGCCGTGGCGACTCAAGCAGAATTATCTGCTGGATCTGCAGCTGATCCGGCGGGGCAAGGTCGACGACGACGTCCTGCAGTTCACCAAGCACCGGGCCGCCGTCGCGGCGTGACCGGTCACGGCGGCCAGTAGTAGGAGTCCGGGTAGGGGCGGGCGCCGAAGATCGCGGTTCCGATCCGCACCTCGGTGGCGCCCTCGGCGATCGCCAGTGGAAAGTCGCCGCTCATCCCCATCGACAGCCGCGGCAGTTCGTAACCGTGTGCGCCGGCGGCATCCCGGAGCTGTCGCAACCGGCGGAAGCAGCCGCGGACCTTCTCGGGGTCGGAGGTGTTGATGGCCAGCGTCATCAGGCCGCGCGCCCGCAGGGTGGGACAGTCGGCCAACTGATCCAGGAACGGCAGCAGCTGTTCGGGGTCCAGGCCGTATTTACTGGGTTCGTCGGACGTCTTGACCTGCACCAGCACGTCGATGACACGGTTCTCGGCGCGTAGTTGCCGATCCAGGGCCGCGGCCAGTTTGGGCCGGTCCAAGGACTGCACCTCGGTGGCCAGCCGCGCCACCATTCCGGCCTTGTTGGTCTGCAGGTGCCCGATCATCACCCAGTCGATCCCGCAGTCGGCCAGCGGCCCGGCCTTGTCCCGGATCTCCTGGACCTTGTTCTCACCGAACCGGTGCAGCCCCAACTCGACGGCTTCCCGGATCAGCTCCGGACCGAAGGTCTTGCTCACCGGCAGCACGTTGACCTCGCCGGGATCGCGGCCGGCGCCGCGGCAGGCGTCGTCGACCCGTTCCCGGAGCCGTTCCCAGCGCGTCCGGAGGCTGTCGTCCATCTTGTTGGGGCCGGCTCAGACGACGACGATGCCGTCGTCGTCGCTGTAGGCGATCTCGCCGGGCACGAATGCGATGCCGCCGATTTCGACGACGATGTCGCGTTCGCCGGCGCCGGACTTGGTGCTCTTACGGGGATTGGTGCCCAACGCCTTGATTCCGATGTCGAGAGTGCGCAGCGTCGCGGCGTCACGCACCGCGCCGTGCACGATCAGCCCCGCCCAGCCGTTGGTGCGTGCCAGTTCCGCAATGACGTCGCCGACCAGCGCGGTGTGCAGCGACGCCGCGCCATCGATCACCAGCACCCCGCCGTCGCCCGGTCCGGACAGCACCGATTTGAGCAGTGCGTTGTCTTCAAAGCAGCGCACCGTGCTGATCCGGCCGGCGAATTCGGCGCGGCCGCCGAGTTGGCGGAACTGCAGGTCGCAACTGCGCACGTCGGCGCCGATGTCGTCAACCAGATCGGCGGTGGGCCGGAACGCCGGTGGCACCGGTGGGCTCAGACCCGGCTCGCGCGAAACAGCCGCCGCAGCAGCAGCAGCCCGACCAGGCCGAGGACGCCGGCGGCCAGCACGGCACCGGGTGACCGGCGAGACGGCGACGCCGACGGGGTGATCGGATTACGTGCCGCGTCCACTGTCGACTTCGCCCGGGCAGCCGTCTGCTTGGCGCCGTCGGCGAGTGGGCCCGAGCCGTTGGTGTCGGCGGGCCGGGGAGACCCAACCGTGGGGGATGCCTTCGGGGCGGGGGCCTTCTTGGCCGGCGCTTTCTTGGCCGGGGCCTTCTTCGCCGGCTTAGCCGGAGCCTTCTTGGCGGCTTTGGCCGGTGCCTTCTTGGCCGCCTTCTTGGCGGGTGGCGCGGCGGGCGGCTGGGTGGGCCGGTCGGCTTCAGCCGGTTCAGCCGGCGTGGCTGGTTCGGCTGGCGTGGCTGGTTCGGCTGCAGCCGGCTGAACCGGCGCGGCCGGCTCTGCCGGCTCGGGTGCAGCGGCAGGTTCGTGGTCGGGCTGGCCCTGCGGATCGGTCATACGGCAGCTCCTCTGCGGGTTCTCGTCTCAGATCAACTCGGCGGCACCGGCAACTTTGCCCATCATGCCAGTATCTGGCGGTGGTCAGGAGATGGGCAGCAGTCAGGATCGGGGTCGATTCAGCCACAGACCGGCCGCGACGAGTGCCGCAGCGCCGGCCACGAACGGCCAAATCGGCAGGTCACCGCCGGGGTCGGCGTCGCGGCGGGGGACCGGCGGTGGGGCGTCGGCGTGGGCGGTCACGGCTGGGCCGGGTTCGCCGGTGCCGGCCACCGTGAGCCGGAACGACCACGATCCGGACACCACATGACCGTCGGCGGAGGTGACGCGATAGTTGACGGTGTAGGTGCCGACCGGACCGAGCGGGCGGACGGCGACGCCGGCGACCGCACCGTCAACGTGCGTCTCGCCGGTGGACCACAGGTGCCCGTCCGGCCCGACCACCGTCATTGCCGCGAAGTTGGTCTGCAGCTGCTCGTTGAAGGTGGCGTTGACCCGTTCCGGTCCGCGTGACAGCTCGGCACCGCCGGCCGGATCGGTCGACACCAGCACCGCGTGCGCGGCAGCCACTCCGGAGGGCGAGATCGGAGCCAACAGCACGGTCAGCGCGAACACCCCCGCCAGCGCGACGCGCACGGCCCTCGTCATGCCCGCCGCCGGGTCAGCACGAGCGTGGCGGCCAGTGCGGCGACCAGCAGCGCGGCGCCGCCGAGCAGCCGGGCCGGATTGTCCGCGTGGCGAGACTCGTCGGCCCCGGATTC
This sequence comes from Mycobacterium sp. IDUB_21, assembly GCF_055419425.1. Lineage (NCBI taxonomy): Bacteria > Bacillati > Actinomycetota > Actinomycetes > Mycobacteriales > Mycobacteriaceae > Mycobacterium > Mycobacterium sp. IDUB_21. The sequence goes on from NZ_JBVAXQ010000007.1 coordinate 240,859, forward strand.
GGCGTTCGGTGCCGGACCGGCGGAGACCGCCGGCGCCGGATGCTGGGAGTGGTGTTCGGGTGCGGACGCCGAACCGGTCGCCAGCGCCAGCGTGGGCACCGGGTGCTCTGCCTCGCCGCCGCCGGCCGGAGGCGTCTCGTCCCAGCGCACCACGGTGCCGTCGGCGTAACGCTGCGCGGAGGGGAAGTCGACCGTGTCGGTGTCGGGCAGTTTCATCGCGATCCGAAACAGCCCGAACTGGTCGGCGCCGACCCCGCCGGCGGCGGCCGTCCAGGTGACCGACTGCACTGCTCCGGTCTTGGCGTCGCGGTCCAGCCTGGCCGTCCAGCCCGGTTTGGTCTCGGTGCGCGCCGACGCCACGTCCGGCAGCGTCACGGTGAGTTCTGTTGTGGCAGAACCAGTCGGCGATTCGTTCGGGACTTCGAAGGTCACCATCGCGACGCCGCCGCGCACCGCGCCCGGGCTGCTGGCGTGAACGTGCGCCCACGCCGGTGCGGTACCGGCGATCGAACCGGCGGCGATCGCCGCGGTGAGCGCGCACGCGCGGGTCCAGGCGCTCATGACGGCAGCCCCAGCCGGGCCATCACGTCGGCGTCGATGCCGTCGAGTTGGGCGCTGATGGAGGCGGAGGCGGCCCGGCGCCGATCGGTCGGCATGGTCTCGATCGCCGTCACGGCGGTGGCGAGGTCGCTCAACCGTGCGGTGATCGCCCCGACGAACTGCTTGGTCTCGGAGTCTTTCGGCTTGCGGTCCTGCACCAGGCGCAGCGTCTTCTCCGCCCCGGCGATCCGCGCCGAGAGCCGGGCTTCGTTCTTTCCGGCTCCGGAGAACTCGCCCATCCGGGCCAGCGGTACCCCGAGCCGCTCGGCCCGCTGTTCATCGATGAGACCGCGGATCGCCATGGCGGCCCGGTACACCAGCGGCACCACGATGGGCGCCAGCATCCTCGACACCACCAGGGTCCGGCGGATCCGGGCCGGCGATAGCAGCTTGCCGTCGCGCGCCGCCTTGAGCTGACTCTCGGCCGCCTTGCGCACGGTGCGGTCGCGGTCGCGGTCGGATTTGATCTGGGCTTTCAGCGTCCGGGAGTCAGCGCGCTGGGCGGCTTTGAAGCGTCTCGCCTCGCCTTTGGCGGCCAGTCGTGCCTCGAGTTTGGCCCCGGCCTTCAGAGCGCGCGCCTCGGCACGCCGGGTCGCGCGGCTCTTGCGTTTTCTGAACAGGCCCATCGCGGCCGCCTCCCCGGTGTCTCGCTGGAACCGATCCAGCAACCCTAATCGCGGTGCCGGCGCCTCAGGCGCTGAGGTGCTCCTTGCGGCGCAACTCATCGATCCGGTCCAGCACGTCCTGCTGAGCCTCCGGCGACAACCCGACGACCTGCGTCGCGATCCGGCGTATCCCGGCGTCGCGGACGCTGTCCAGCCACGTCAACTCGGCGTCGAGTTTGACGTAGTAGTCGTCGTCGGTGAAGAACGCGGGTTTGATCCGGAAGAAATTGGCCAGCGCGGCCATGGTGGCCGTGGACGGGTTCGTCCGGTTTCCCGAGCGGAGCTGGGACAGGTAGGGAGCCGACATCGTGATGCCCTCCGCTTTGAGCGCCGCGATCACCTCGGCGGAGGTGTGCGCTCCGCGTCCGGGCGGATAGACAACGTCGAAAAGGCGGTTCAAGCGGACAGCGAAAGTCGCGCTCATCGATAGGACCTCCCGAGGGTCACAAGCAGTCGACAGGCGCTCGGCGAGGGGGGAGCCGTCACGTCTGATGGTTTGCTGATCATCGTAGCCATAGATACCCACACAACCAAGGGTGATTCCGTAGCGAATGTGATCTTGATATTTGGCGCGGCTTCACCTACTCGGTTCGCTGGCGGTACGGTCCGCTGCGGCGGCAGTTTCGTGGCGTACCAAGCACAATTGCGTCACCCACGGTCACCACTCGCCACGGTCTGGGATCGACCGCCGGTCCCCGGCTCCGGACGCCGGTCCGGCGAAGTGAAGTTCGCACCACGCGCCGAGTCGTCGGAGGGATTTGCTACCGGGCAATGGAGTCGCCGCCGGCGGTCTGTCCGCGACGCTGCAGGGCGACCCTCCGAAGTACCGCCGCCAACGCCACCGACACCAATCCGGCGATTGCGGCGATGGCCACCGGGCGCCAGCCCAGCGCCTCGTCGAGGAGCATCCACAGGCCGAACACCAGGAAGAGCAGGGCGGCTGCGCCGTGCAGGAGATGCTCGGGCAGCCGACGGTGCAACACCGTTCCGACCGCTATCGCCACCGCGTCGGCGAGCACCATGCCGGCCGTCGCGCCGAGCCACACCCCGAGCCAGGGGCGGTCACTGGCCAGTGCGACCGTGGCCAGCATCGTCTTGTCGCCGAGTTCGGCCAGCAGCACCGAGGACACCACCGCGAACAACACGAACCGGGGCTCGCGGATCGTCGCCTCCCCGGAGGAGACGTTGTTGCCCCCCCGCCACGTCCACGCCGCGAAACCGATGAACGCCACGCCGGCCACGGCGGCGATCGGCCGCGCGGGCAACGTCAGTCCCAGGAAGTGGCCGACCGTCACCGAGATGCCGTGGATCGCAAACGCGGCGATGGCCACGCCGCTCAACACCAGCCACCAGCGGTGCCGCAGCGCATAGGTCATCGTGATCAGCTGCGATTTATCGCCGAGTTCGGCCAGGAAGACCACTCCCAGACTGATCAGCATGGCGGCGAGCATGCGAGACGACCTTTCGTCAGCTGCCGAGGCTAGTGACATTCCGGCGCCGCCGCCAGCGCTGTCCGGGTTTTCGGGGTCCCGAATCCAATGATCCGTCTGGGGGATCTTTCGATTCGAATTGCCTTATGCGGCAAGGAGCATGGCCAGAATCGCCGTATCGGGATGCCGGACCGGATCGACGCCGACGCGGCTCACCATCGACGTGACGGTGCCATCGGATTCGGCTTCGACCCAGGCCGCCCGATGTTCCAGGCCCAGATAGGGCAGGCCGGGCAGCAGCACACATCCCGACGCCGCGCCCCGGCATTCCGGTAGGGAGGGAATGGTTTCCGAAGGCGGGTGCAACATCAGCAACGCAGAGGGTTGATGGCCGGCGAAGTATCCGGGCGCGATCGCGGCTTCGCCGGACACCGTGCCTTCGGCCAGCAGCAATCCGACGGTGCCCGGACCCGGGTTGTCGGGAAGTTCCTCTCGTGTGCCGAACACCGTTGTGGTGGCCAGCAGTCCGGGCATCGAGGCAACCCGCACCGCAATGCTGAGCAGTTGCGCCCATTCCTTGGTCGAATCCGGCCAGCGGCCGAAGACCACGAATCCGTGCAATTCGCCGTTGGAATGGAACGGGGCGACCTCGATCGCCCGGCCGGACCCTGTCGTCTCCATCGCACACCCTCCGCGACATTTGGCTCGCCTGCTCGCATTCCAGCGGGTGGGTTGTCTGGCAGCATGCGACAGCCGTCGGACGAGTGCAAGCGGACACGGCGGTGCGACGGATAACGAATCGGTGAAGAAAGCACAGGTGGGGCGCCGCGCCTACGGCGCGACGCCCCACCTGAGGCAGTGCGGCTAGAAGATCAGACCCGAGGTCTTCGAGGTGGCGGCCGCGAACCGGGACTGCACGTCTGCCCAGTTGACGACGTTCCAGAACGCTTTGACGTAGTCCGCCTTGACGTTCTTGTACTGCAGGTAGAACGCGTGCTCCCACATGTCGACCTGCAGCAGCGGGATGATGCCCAGCGGCACGTTGGCCTGCTGGTCATAGAGCTGGAAGGTCAGCAGCTTGCCGCCGAGCGAGTCGTAGCCGAGCACCGCCCAGCCCGAACCCTGCAGGCCGTTGGCGGCCGCGGTGAACTGCGCGCGGAACTTGTCGAACGACCCGAACGCGTCGTCGATGGCGGCAGCCAGGTCGCCGGTCGGCTTGTCACCGCCGTTGGGGGACAGGTTCTTCCACCAGATTGAGTGGTTGACGTGCCCACCGAGGTGGAACGCCAGGTTCTTCTCGTTCAAGAAGATCGCGCCGTGGTCGTCGTTGGCGCGTGCCTCTTCGAGCTTGGCCAGGGCGCCGTTGGCGCCGGAGACGTAGGCGGCGTGGTGCTTGCTGTGGTGCAATTCGTTGATCTGGCCCGAGATGTGCGGCTCAAGGGCTCCGTAATCCCAGTCCAAGTCCGGCAAGGTGTAGTCGGCCACGGGGTTCCTTCCTTCGATCAGTACTGATCCGGTGTCGATCACCGTTGATCATTGTCGACTTGCGTTGACGCTCTAGCGGCGCCCCACCGGCAGCGCGGTCGCGGGGCGGTGAGGCCGCCTCATCAACATTGCTCCAACGCCGGGAGTACCGCAACAACGGGTGGCACCAGGCCGCGGCCGGCGCAGCGCTCAGATCAGAACGAGTGCCAGCAGGAACGTCAGCAGCACCAGTGCGATCACGCCGGCGCGCAGCGACGCCAGCAAGTAGCCGCGCTTGTAGGTCGACGATCCCGCGTGCCAACCCGTCGCCGTGGCGACAGGCCCGGGTCCGATCGGACGTGCCGTCATTCCCCTGCCCTCAACATCCCTGTGCCCCCATGCTCGCTCACCGCGCGCCCACCCCAGTGAGGCGCATCACAACTGTTCTGTGACGGCGATCATAGCGCGTCGCCGGCCCGCTGGAAAAATACGATCGGTATCACCCGCTTTGCCTGCAGCGATGCGTTCCGCGGCGATCCGACCGGGCCGCAGCAGCCGACTGCTTAGTTAATCGAGAGATTTCGCTCGAAGCTGTTAATCAGCTCACTCCGGCGTCTCCCCGTTATCCACAATCGGGCTGCCGAAAGAGGCGCAACTGGCACCTCATCGGTGGTGCCTACCCCCGTCCGGGGTGTGGATAAACCTGTGGAAACTGTGGATAGCTCAGTGGTAGCTGGAGGGGTCCCCGACCGGGCTGTGTGACGCATTCCGAACCCCCTTCTCGGCTGTCGGCGCGCAGTCGACTCCGTCGCCTTTGCGATCGCCGCGGTGCCGAGGGCGGCGATCCGCGGCAGTCGACTCCGTCGCCTTTGCGATCGCCGCGGTGCCGAGGGCGGCGATCCGCGGCAGTCGACTCCGTCGCCTTTGCGATCGCCGCTAGGCTGGTGCGGTGATCCAGGTGTGCTCCCGCTGCGGCACGCGGTGGAACGTGCGCGAGCGGCGGCGGGCCTGGTGCCCGCGCTGCAACGGCGCGCTGTGGGCACCGCTGACACCCGCGCAGGAAGCAGAGCTGCAGTGGGCCCAGACCGGGCCTCCCGCGCCGGCCGGCCACTCCGCAGCGCCCCCCGAGTCGCCGCCCCGGCTGGGGCCGGGTTACCGCTGGATCGCGGTGCGGCCGGGCCCACCGCCCCCGCAGCGACGCCGGCCGCGTCCGTTGGGACCTACGCCGCGCTACCAGGTGATGCCGCGCTGGACTCTGATGGGTGCGCCGAATCCTATTGCAGCACAGCGGAGATCGGGGGAGAGTGGCGCTCCTTCTTCCCGGTCGCTGGAGAAGGCGCTAGGCGGCGCGATCGCCGCGCTGGGTATCGCCGCGCTGGTGCACGTGCTGATCTACCTACTGATGATCGTCAACCGCACCAAGTTGCTGCATCCACTGGTCGCCGGTGGTGCGACGTGGTCGGGCCGGCTGGTCGGCCTCGTCGCGATCGCGGCGGTCGTCCACTGCGCGGTGGTGCTGACCAGATGGCTGCTCGCTCGTCGGTCGGCGGCCTTCGCCCGGCTGCATCTGCCCGATTCGCGCCCGGCCTGGGCGCTGTGGGCCGGCTGCCTGGTTCCGCTGGTGAACCTGGCCTGGGCGCCGGTCTACGCGCTGGAGCTGGCCGGACGGGAGGATCGGCTGGCCCGGCTGCGCAAACCCATCGTGGTGTGGTGGGTGGTGTGGGCGATCGCAACCGGCGCCGCAGTCTTCGCCACGGCCACCAGTTGGACGGACGACGCTCAGGGCATTGCCGACAACACGGTGGCGACGGTGGTGGCCTACCTGCTCGGCCTGGCCGCGGTGGTGGCGGTGGCCCGCGTGGTCGAGGGATTCGAGCAGCGGTCCATGGGGCGGCCCGCCCAGCACTGGGTGGTGGTCCCCGACGACCGTGACCCCACCCCGATGGTGCCGCCGGAGGCTCCCGCGGAGGCCGCTCCGTCATCCGAGGAGCCGGAAACCGCCGCGACACCGGCCGTTGCTGTTGGGTCCGGCGGGCGGGAACCGGCAGCATAAGCCCATGGCAGTGGCCGACGATGTGGTGGCGCAGCACCCATTCGTGGTCGCGCATCGCGGCGCTTCGGTCGACCGCCCGGAACACACCCTGGGCGCGTACGAATTGGCGCTGCAGGAGGGTGCCGACGGCGTCGAATGCGATGTCCGGCTGACCAGCGACGGTCACCTGGTCTGCGTGCACGACCGGCGGGTGGACCGGACGTCCAGCGGTGCGGGACTGGTCAGTGAGATGACGCTGTCGCAGCTGCAGAGCTTTGACTACGGTGCCTGGCACAACGGCCGGCCGATCGGGCCGTCGGCCGCTGCGGACCCCCGAGGCGCCGAACTACTCACTCTCGACGCATTGGTGGCGCTGGTCCTGGATTGGCAACGGCCGGTCAAGATCTTCATCGAGACCAAGCACCCGGTGCGCTACGGCGCGTTGGTCGAACGCAAGGTGCTAGACCTGCTGAACCGGTTCGGGATCGCCTCGCCGGCTTCGGCGACCCGGTCGCGTGCGGTGGTCATGTCGTTCTCGGCGGCGGCGGTGTGGCGGATTCGCCGGGCAGCGCCGTTGCTGCCGACCGTGCTGCTCGGGTCGGCGGCTCGCTACCTGGGCGGCAGCGCCGCGACGACGGTCGGGGCCACCGCCATCGGTCCTTCGATCGTGACGCTGCGCGAGCACCCGGAGTTGGTCGATCATGCGGCTGCGCGCGGCCGTGCCGTGTACTGCTGGACCGTCGACCGCGACGAGGACGTCGACTTCTGCCGGGACGTCGGTGTCGCATGGATCGCCACGAATCAGCCCGCCCGAACCAAGGCGCGGTTGCGGGCGGGCTGATCAGCTGGTGCGGGCGGGCGGCTACCTTCCGGCAGCCCGTGGCGCGCCGGCCTCCTGCGTCCCGGTTCCGATCTCGCGGGCAATGAAGTTCTCGAGGTCGAACAGGTTGTGTCCGGCGCGGTCGGCGACCCGCAGCAGCCGGGTCATCACGGCGACCTCTTCGACCTGCTCGCGCAGGAACCACTGCATGAACTGCTCGCCGAGGTGATCGCTTTCGTCCCGGGCGGCACTGGCCAACCCGCTGATCTGATCGGTGACGGTGCGCTCCTGGTCGAGTACCAGCGCCAGCGCATCACGCGGGGCGTCGAAGCGGTTGCGTACCGGGTCCACGCCGGGAATCTCGACGTCGACGGCACGGTCGAGCAGGTACTGCACCATCATCATGGCGTGACTGCGCTCCTCTACGGCCTGAGCGTAAAAGAACTTCGCCAATTGCGGAAAATCGCCGGCGTCAAAATAAACGGCAACCGCGACGTATTGCTGAGCGGCGGTGAATTCGTGGTAGATCTGCTCCTGGAGCAGTGCATGGAATTTCGAGGTGTGGTTATCAATCTCGGACATGAACCCGATGATAACCAGGTCAGACCGGGTACGCATCCAAGGTGAGGCTTACTCAGGCCAGCTTTGCCTAAGTAAAGATAGGGTAGGCTGAAATGGCTCGATAGCGGGGATGCAATTCCCGTTGTTTTAATATGCGTCAGTTATCGGCGACCGTTGTCGGTGGTGCGTCGCGGCTCAAGTCATCGAATAACCGCGCGGCCTGCTGGTGGTCCCACACCACCGCCTCGCCGGCGTCGGTGTAGGTGAACTCGCCGACCGGCACGGTCAGCATCGAGGTGGGGCCGCGCAGCGCCCAGCCGAGTGCGGCCAGATCCAAGACACCTGCTCCGGTGTCCACCGTCATCGCGTGGGCGGCAGCGTTCGGCACGCCGTACCAGCGCAGGGGGTTGAGCCAGACCGTCGGGTCGGCGGCGCGGACCAGCAGCGCGGACAGGAACTGCCGCTGGTGGTCCATCCGGTCCAGGTCGGCGCGTGGCGTGGCCCGGCTGCGCACGTAGCCCAGCGCGGCCCGGCCGGCCAGTTTCTGGCAGCCGGCCGGTAGGTACAGCCCTGCCAGCGGGTCGTCGATCGGTTCGTCCGGGCACAGGGTTACCCCGCCGAGGGCGTCGACGAGCGCGGCGAACCCGCCGAACCCGATCTCGACGTAGTGGTCCAACCGCAGGCCGGTGGCCTGCTCAACCGTCCGCGTCAGAAGTGGTGCGCCACCGAGGGCGAACGCGGCGTTGATCTTGTCGTGGCCGTAGCCGGGGATCGGCACATAGGAGTCGCGCGGGATGGACACCACCGTGGTGGGCGAGCCGGAGCCCGATTCCGGGAGGTGGATGAGCAGCACCGTGTCGGTACGTCCGTTGCCGACGTCGCCACCGGTGGTCAGGCTGCTCTGCTGCTCGACGGTGAGGTCGGCGCGGCTGTCGGAGCCGACCAGCAGCCAGGTCGTGCCGCGGCCTTGCGCTGGGCGCTCGGCGTAGCCGGTGAACACGGCGGCGCGCTGCAGTGCGGTGTCGAGCCAGGCGGCGGCGCCGGCGAGGCCCACCGCGCCGACCAGCGCCACCAGCACCGCGAGGACCGCCAGCCGCCGCGGCCAGGATCGCCGGCGGCGCGGTCTGGATGGACGCGGCGTGGGCCGGTGCACGACTTGCGGCGGGGGTGGGGGTCCCGAGGGCATCGGCGGGGGCGGTCGACGATACGGGTCGCGGTGCAGCAGCGGCGGCGGCTCACGGTGCGGCGGCGATGGCGGTGGCCGCCGATCCCAAGGCCGCTGCGGCCCGGTGGGCCTGCGATCGCCGTTCACCTGCTCAATCTACGCGCCTGACGCCTTCGCGAGTTCCCTGACCGGCCATGCGTATACGCGAAGCAATTGCCCCCAAATGGGCGTCAAACACCATGGCGATGACCGGTTCGCGCTCACTCCGCAGCTGAGCCGCGGCGATCAGCGCAACCAGCCCAGCTTGTCGGCGAACAGCGCGTACCCGACGAACGCCACGGTGTCGATCAGGCCGTGGGCGAGGATCAGCGGCCACAGTCGGCCGGTGCGCCGCCAGGTGTAGCCGAACACCAGACCCATCGCCACGTTGCCCAACCCGGCGCCGAACCCCTGGTAGAGGTGGTAGGCGCCACGAAGCAGCGCTGAACAGGCCAGCGCCACCCACGGTGAAACTCGCAGCTGCCGCAGTCGAGTCAGCAGATAACCGACGACGATCACCTCCTCGGCCCAGCCGTTCGCGAACGCGATCACGATCAGCATCGGAGCGCGCCACCAGGTGTCGTCGACCGCCGCGGGGATGACCTCGGCGTTGAAGCCCAGAATTCGTGCCAGGAGATACAGGCCCAGGCCGGGCAGCCCGATCAGTGCCGCCAGGCCGAGGGCGCCGGCCACGTCGAGACGGTCGGGCCGCTTCAGCCCGATGCGGGCGGGGCCATATCCACTGCGCCACAACAGATACAGCGCCAGGGCTCCCCAGGCGATCAGTTGCGCCGCCCACGCGGCGTTGAGGCCGAAGTCGATGAGGTCGAAATAGGACCGGCGCGGGTTCAGCGCGATCCGCTGGGCGCTGAGGTCGCGCAGGACCGCGTCGGCGAGCTGCAGGATCGCAGTGACGGCGCTGAGCCCGAAGGTGACCGCCAACACCACGGCGATCTCCAGCCGCAGTGCGCGTCGCTGGTCCGCCGGCTCGGTCACCTCGACACGGTATAACCCAACCCCCGCTACGGGCGCCGGGGCGGCAACCCGTTGAGGAACGGGCAACCCATCAGCACGCGCACCGCCCGGTTGAGGCTCAGTACGTCCTCGACCGGCCGCGGGAAGCCCAGCCGGACGTCGTGATCGCCGTCGGGGGCCTCGACCCGCAGCCACATGCCGTAACGGTCCACCGCCAGCGGGCGGGGCCGCCCGCGTCGCAACTGCGGTGGCAGCTTGGTGATGGCCAACCGGGCGACCAGCTCCGGGTGCGCTGAGTCCAGGTGGTGCAGCCAGTGCGCCTCGATCGCGCAGAACGGGTCGGGGCGGGCCGCCAGCAGCTCATCCACGGCGACCGACTCGGCGCCGGTCGCATCGGCCAGCACCGCCGAGTCAGGGGTGAGCCGCAGCAGTGAGTAGCTGCCGCCCGCGCCGCCGAGGCCCGGCCCGTCGGATGTCCCGGCCGTCGAGCGCGGTGAGATCACCTGCAGCAGAGCCGGGTTCGGGTCAACCTCAGCGATCTGGTCGAGCAGTGCGGCGACCTCGTCCTCGGGCACCGTGCGGAGCAGGCCGCGTATCCACACCAGCGCGCGGACCCGTTCGCGCAGTCGCAGCGGGGCGTGGTCGGTCAGCTCCAGCATCGCCGAGACCCCGGCGGCGGCCGCCTCGGCGACCGGATCGCCGGCCGGGACGGCGATCACCATCGACCCGTCCGGCATCAGGTGGCACACCGGCGCGTTGACCGGCGCGGCGTCGGCGGAGTCGGCGATCGCCAGCAGTGCCTGGCCCCGGACGCAGGCGCTGCGAATCCGCTCCGCGGACGTCGGGACGGTTACCGCTGTGGTGGTTGCCATCGATCACCCTTTCCGTAAGTGAGGTAAGCCTAACTTAATTAATGACCGGGTCCGGCGCAACCGGCAATGTGGATCCGGTCCGCCGCGCCGCACCAGCGCCGGCCACCCGGATGGGCCGCGGCCGATAGGGTTGTGCGGTGACCCGCATCAGCTATCTCGGACCGGCGGGGACCTTCACCGAAGCGGCACTGCTCGCGTTGACCGGCGCCGGACTGGTTCCCGGCGCCGACCACCAGGCGGTGCCGGCCGAGAGCACGCCGGCCGCATTGGAGGCGGTGCGTACCGGCGCCGCCGAGTACGCCTGCGTGCCGATCGAGAACTCGATCGAGGGCGGTGTGACCCCCACCCTGGACGGGCTCGCGGTCGGTTCGCCGCTGCAGATATTCGCCGAAACCACTCTGGATGTCGCGTTCTCGGTTGTCGTCGCACCCGGACGAGCGGTGGCTGACATCCGCACCGTGGCCGCCCACCCGGTGGCCGGCGCCCAGGTACGGCGCTGGCTGGCCCAGCACCTGTCCGCGGCCCACATCGTGCCTGCGAACTCCAATGCTGCTGCGGCGCAGCAGGTCTGCGACGGGGAAGCGGACGCCGGGGTGAGCACCGCGCTGGCTGCGCAGCAGCGCGGACTGGTCACCCTGGCCGACGGCGTCATCGACGAACCCAACGCCCGTACCCGTTTCGTGCTGGTCGGCACGCCCGCGCCGCCGCCGCCGCGCACCGGCGCCGACCGGACGTCGGTGGTGCTGCGTCTGGACAACGCGCCCGGCGCCTTGGCGGCTGCGCTGACCGAATTCGGCAGCCGCGGAATCGATCTGACCCGGATTGAGTCCCGCCCGACCCGCACCGAGCTGGGCACCTACCTGTTTTTCCTGGACTGCATCGGCCACATCGACGATCGCGCCGTCGACGAGGCTCTGCAGGCGCTGCGCGGCGGCTGCGCCGACGTGCGGTACTTGGGTTCCTGGCCCGCCGGGCCGGCAGGCCGGCCGGAGGTGACGACGTGAGCGGCCGGCTGGTGCTGTTGCGGCACGGCCAGTCCTACGGCAACGTCGACCGCCGACTCGACACCCGCCCGCCCGGATCGGAGCTGACTCCGTTGGGCCGCGATCAGGCCCGGGCGTTCGCGGGGAACGGTCTGCACCGCCCCGCGTTGGTCGCCCATTCGGTGGCGCTGCGCGCGGTCCAGACTGCCTCGGAGATCAGTGGCTCCTTCGGCGTGACCGCCCGCGCCCTCGACGGCATCCACGAGGTGCAGGCCGGGGCACTGGAGAATCGCAACGACGACGCCGCGATCGCCGAGTTCAATGCGATCTATCAGCGGTGGCACTCCGGTGAGCCCGGTATTGCGTTGCCGGGCGGCGAGACGGCCGAACAGGTGCTGGACCGCTACCTGCCGGTCGTGACCGAGCTGCGGATGCGCTACCTCGACGACGACGAATGGACCGGCGACATCGTCGTGGTCAGCCACGGCGCGGCGATCCGGCTGGCGGCGGCCACGCTGGCCGGTGTCGACGGCAGCTTCGTCCTGGATCACCATCTGGAGAACGCCGAGGCGGTGGTCCTGTCACCGATCACCGACGGCCGCTGGAGCTGCGTGCAGTGGGGCTCGTTGACGCCGCCGTTCTATCCGGAACCCGACGCGGACCCGGTCGGTGACGCGTTGCGCTCCGACACCGACCCGATGGGCTGAACCGGCCGGTCAGATCGCGATCGCGTAGACCTCGGCGCAGCGGCAGCCGATCGCCTCGCAGTCGAGCGCTAACGAGTGCAGCAGCACCTCGCCGGGGCAGCCGTCCTCGGTGCATTCGGCGGCGGACAGAACGTGGTGGATGAGCGTGCCGTGGCAGTGGTCCAACCCCGCCCGGCAGGCTCGGCAGTGGTCATCCATGGGTCGTTCTTAGCACTGCGTGCCGACAACATCTTTCCGGCGCGCCGGGCTGGGACGCTCAACCCCAACCCAGTTCGTGCAGCCGGTCGTCGTCGATGCCGAAATGGTGGGCGATCTCGTGGATCACCGTGATCCTGACCTCATCGACGACCTCGTCGTCGGAGCCGCACATCTCCAGAAGCGGGTACCGGTAGATCGTGATGGTGTCCGGCAGTGACCCCGCGTAGTTGGAGTCGCGCTCGGTCAGCGCCACTCCTTCGTAGAGGCCGAGCAGCTCGGGCTCCTCGGCGTTGCGGTCCTCCACCAGGACCACGACGTTGTCGATGGCTGCGGCCAGCTCGGTCGGGATCAGATCCAGCGCGTCGGAGACGAGTTCGTCGAACCGACGCGGGTCCATCTGCACACTCACCGGGGCTGGCTGCCGCTGGGCAATTGATTCAGCCGCTCCGCGGGAATCGACGGCGGCGGGATCGGGGGCTGGCCGTTGATCAGCAGCGACCCGCGGGCACTGTTGATCAGGGCCGCCCAGCCGCCGTTGCCCAGGGTGGCGCCGAGGCTGCACGCCACCTCGCGACTGCCCGCCGACCAGCTCGGCAGGGAGATGGTGGCATAGGTCAGCGTCAGGGTCGTGTCGCGCAACTGCACCGGCGCCAGGTAGGCATCGGTGAGCCGGGTGCAGGTCTCCTTGATGAATCCGTCCTGCTCGGCCTCGGGCGGCAGTGCGTCGGGGAACCGCTCGGCCAGATTGACCGTGCCGGTGACTTCCTTGGTGTGGGGCGCGGCACAGTCGACCGGAACGTCATTGGGCTGGTTGGTGGCCGGATCGATGCCCAGGCAGGTGCCCGGCGGCCAGACCTTGGACTGGTCGATGTCGGCGACTTTGCCGGTGAAGGCGATCTGTTGGCCGCCCACGCCGGGCAGCTGCAGACCGCACAGCATCCGGCGCTCACCGTGCTGGCGCCACGCTCGCTCGCCGGCCCACAGCATGCTGGCGACGAACTTGCTGTGCGGGTCGAACTTCGCGCCGAGGTAGCGGCGCACCGAGGACTCGCACTGCTCCTGGGTGATCTGCTCGATGCGGGCGGTCGACGGCGGTGGGGCGTCCGCGCCGTACTCGGCGCCCGGGAACATCTTCATGTCCACCGGCCCGGCGACCTCGAACTTGTGCTCGTCGGCGCAGCCGACCACTGTCGCCCCGTCCAGGTCGTCCTCCGGCCAGTTCAGGCAGTCGCCCGAGACCGCGCGGTCGATCGCCTCATTACCCTTGCCGACGCCGATCCCCAGCCCGGGCCCGGCGCCCTTGCCTCCCGAGCCGGATGCCGGTTCGGCGTTCAGGTGGCCGAGCAGCCCGCCGGGCCCCTCGCCCAGCACCGGAACCACGGTGACCAGCCCGGCGATCAGCAGCCCACCCAAGGCGGTCAACAGCAAGGTGCGGCGGGTCGCGGCCGCCTGCAGGGTGCGCAGCCAAGACACCCGCGTGGCGGGTGGATTTTGCTGGTCGGCTGCCTTCGACATCCGGTCCATTCTGACAGGCAGGCGTCAGCACGTGACAAATGATGCGAAAGTGATGCCACTGACCGGGGTAGCCCTGGTTGTAGGGTTGCGCCGTGATCGACCTGACCCTGCTACGTGAAGACCCCGACCGTGTTCGCCGCTCCCAGGTGGGTCGCGGCGAGGACCCGGCCCTGGTGGATACCCTGCTGGCCGCCGACACCGGGCGGCGCTCCGCGATCGCGGCGGCCGACACCCTGCGCGCCGAGCAGAAGGCGGCCAGCCGTTCCGTCGGCGCGGCATCGCCCGAGGAGCGCCCCGCCCTGCTGGTGCGCGCCAAGGAATTGGCCGAGCAGGTCAAGGCCGCCGAGGCCGCCCAGACCGAAGCGGAGGCGACGTTCGCGGCCGCGCACATGGCGATTGCCAACGTCGTCATCGACGGGGTGCCCGCCGGCGGGGTGGACGACTACACGGTGCTCGACGTGGTCGGCGAGCGGGTCGAGCTGACCGATCCAAAGGACCACCTGGAGCTCGGTGAGTCACTGGGCCTGATCGACATGGCCCGCGGCGCCAAGGTCTCCGGCTCGCGGTTCTACTTCCTGACCGGCGCCGGTGCGCTGCTGCAGTTGGGCCTGCTGCAAATGGCGTTGCGGCTGGCGGTCGACAACGGATTCACGCCGATGATCACCCCCGCCCTGGTGCGACCCGAGATCATGTCCGGCACCGGGTTTCTCGGCGCCCACGCCGAGGAGGTGTACCGGCTGGAGGCCGACGACCTCTACCTGGTCGGCACCTCCGAGGTCCCGCTTGCGGGATACCACTCCGACGAGATCCTGGACCTGTCCGGCGGGCCACGGCGCTACGCCGGGTGGTCGTCGTGTTTCCGCCGGGAGGCCGGCAGCTACGGCAAGGACACCCGCGGCATCATCCGAGTGCACCAGTTCGACAAGGTGGAGGGCTTCGTCTACTGCCGGCCCGCCGAGGCCGAGGCCGAACACGAACGGTTGCTCGGCTGGCAGCGTGAGATGCTGGCCCGCCTCGAGGTGCCCTACCGGGTGATCGACGTCGCCGCAGGCGATCTCGGATCTTCGGCCGCGCGCAAGTTCGACTGCGAGGCGTGGGTCCCGTCGCAGGGCACCTACCGGGAGCTGACGTCGACGTCGAACTGCACCACCTTCCAGGCGCGCCGGCTGGCCACTCGCTACCGCGATGACAACGGAAAGCCACAGACCGCGGCCACCCTCAACGGCACCCTGGCCACCACCCGCTGGCTGGTGGCGATCCTGGAGAACCATCAGCAGGCCGACGGGAGCGTGCGGCTGCCGGCTGCGCTGGTGCCCTATGTGGGCGCCGAGGTCCTCGAACCGCAGCCCTAGAGAGTCATCCAGCCACGGCCAGACCTCGGCCGTCGTCTTCGTCGGGCGGGTCGTCGGATCGGGTGTGTCGGCGGTGGTGGTCGATGACGGCTTCGATGAAGTGGAACGGATTGGTGCGGGGTTGGCCGCGGTCGAGCGCCGGTGGCGGGATCCATTCGACGCGGCCGGTGTCGCCGAGGCGGGTGGCCCAGCCTTGCTCGGTGGCCATCCGATTGTCCGGGGCGCACGCCAAAGCCAGGGAATCAATATCGGTCTGCCCGTTACTGGCCCAGTCGTGTTCGAGGTGGTGGGCCTGGGTCAGATACCCCGACACCGTGCAGCCGGGCCGCGTGCAACCCCGGTCACGAGCGTGCAGCACGATGCGCTGATCGGCGGAGGCGATCCGTTTGGTGCGGCCCAGCCACAGGGCGCGGCCGTGGCCGTCGAACACGCTCAAGTAGTGATAGGCGTGTTCGGCCATCCGTAGAAGATCCGTCATCGGCAGCAGGCTTCCGCCGGCCGTGTGTGCCTTGCCGGTGATGCGAGATTCATCCAGCGGCGTATGCCCTGCGGCGGCCTGTAGTTCGGCCAGGGTGGTGGTGGCGATGACGGTGACGGGCAGGCCGTTGAGCTGGCCGAGGTCTTTCGACGCGAGTATCGCGCGGCTGATGGCCAGCAGCGCGTCGTGGTTGCGCTGATCGGGGCGGCGATCGTCATGCCGGATCTGCTCTTCGGTCGGGGTGCCGCTCACACACGGGTGCTCGTCGGCGGCGTTGCACATGCCCGGCGCGGCGAGTTTGGCCAGGATCGGTTCCAGGGTGGCTCGTAACTCCGGGGTGATCTTCCCCGACAGTGTGCTCAACCCGTCCATACCCTGGCGGCCCAGTCGCAGCCCGCGATGGGACTGGAGTTCCCGGTCGGGGAGATCGCCGTCGAGATCGAGGACGGCCACCAGGTGATCAGCGAGTCGTTGGAAGGTCTCGGGGGCGAATTCCCGCGCCAACACGGCCAGATCAGCCTCGGCACGCTGCCGATCGGCGGTGCGGACGGCGGCCGGGATCTTCGCCAGCGCCTTACGCGCGATCGTCACGTGCTCGGGGCCGATCCGGCCGGCGGCTTGGGCGGCGGACAGTTCCGGCAGCAAGGGCTCCAGGGGCTCCCCGGTCACCGCCGTGCGTGGGCCCAGTTCGGCGGCCTCGCCCAGCCGGCGCCGCGCCGCCGCGGTGCTGATCCGCAACCGCTCGGCCAGCGCCTTGACCAGCGAGCACGCACCCAACGCGCCCGCATCACCCTCGACCGACAGCCGAGCCAGGATCCGGTGATCGACCACCGGGGCCCGCCAGGCCAGCGCCTCACGGCGGGCCAGCACCGACATCAACTCCTGCGGGCTCACGGCATCGAACGAGCACTGTTCCAACTGGGCAACCGCGGCCTCGATCGCATCGAGAGACGCCATGACGGTCTCCCGATCCGCGAACGTGTGTGATGTCTCAAGACATCGGTGACAGTTCTGCATCAGGACATGGGTGACAGTTGGTGTATCAGGACTTCGGTGACG